>CAZMAM010000018.1:0-30050 GCA_964564305.1 uncultured Eubacteriales bacterium | reverse complement strand
AGCCGCGAAATTTGTCGCGCGAGGGCGGTTCTCGCAATCATTTCCCACAAAAAAAAGATTGAACTGCAAAAATATGGCTGAAACCTATTAATTAGAGGCTCCCTTAAGTTGGAGATTGTGTAGATTGTCGCCTGCAGTCATAACATTGGTCGTGTTAGGTAATCAGGCGGTCACTGTAATGTGAAAAACTGTAAAAATATTATCGCGATTGTCGCTGATATTAATCATACATTCGGATCACGATCAACCACGATCAGATGTCATTTTATTTGATTTATAAAATTATAAAATTTGCAGAAATGGAAAAATATTACGGCAATGACTGCTAAAGGCTTTCATACCATAGGTTTGCGTTCGGATGGCACTGTGGTAGCGGTAGGCGACAATTTTTGGGGACAATGCGATGTATCTCGGTGGAAAAATATTCGGTTGCCGGATTGATTCGGTTCATTCGTGTTCATTTGCCGCTTACACAATCAGCGGTTTCGTATATCCGTGTTGTTGCAACAAATCAACTACGTCCAGCGGGAGGGGAGATGTCAGGGACATCTCCTTTTTTGTTTCGGGATGGGGAAAAATCAATTGCGCACAGTGGAGCGCTTGACGGGGGAGGGATTTGTCCGTGCCGTACATAGTGTCTCCCGCCAGCGGGTGCCCCAACCACGCCATGTGTACACGAATTTGGTGGGTGCGGCCGGTCAGCAACATCAAACGAACCAGTGAAATCCTGCCGTCTGTCCACAGCGAACGGTACCGGGTGACGCTAGGTTTTCCGCCTTCGCCCACTTCCCGGGTAATCGCGCATCCCGCTTTGACGCGAATCGGCTGATCAATCTCTCCCTCGCCTTCCAAGTATCCGGTGACCACGGCGAGGTATTCTTTGCGAATTTTTCCCGACAAGAGATAAGCGGTATGCGGATCTTTTGCGGCAAGCAAAAGTCCGCTGGTGTTGCGATCCAGCCGGGACAAGGGTCGAAAACTCATCGGTTCTCCCTTTTCGGCAAAATACGCCACTACGCCGTTGGCGAGGGTCGGATCCGGTTTTCCGGCGGAGGGATGCACCGCCAGAAAAGGCGGTTTATCAATTACAAGCACCGCTTCATCTTCGTACACAATGCTCAGTGGGATCCGGGCGCCTTCAATGCGCACTTCATCATCCGGCAAAGTTACCGTAAGTGTTTGCCCGGCAATCAGCGAATCAACGGTGCGAACCGGCCGACCGTTCAACCGCATGCCGTCTGGCATATTTTTGGCCCGGATTACGGTTCGGGAACTCATGCCTTGCCGACGCAAAAAATAGTGTACCTTCTGCCCGTCGGCGTCGGAGGGAACCGTATAAGAAAATGTTCTGGACAAGGCGCACTCCTTTGGTACGGTACGGATATTACCGCATAACTATCGAAAAGATATCGTCCAGCGGAATTTTGAAACCGTTTTTCAGTTCCAGTATCCGATCGGATTCAATCAAACGGCGAAAAAAATCAGAGACCGTCACATATTCTCCACCGGATATCTTGGCGTCCGGTTGAAAATATGTCACGGTTATCGCAGCACCCGGATTTCGGATTACCGCATTAAGTTCGGCGTTAAGACGGTTCGCGGTCTCTTCATCTAAAGGCCTTTTTGTTCCTGTCAGCCGTTCGGTTTCCCGAACGGCGTCTTCATAACCCGAAAGCGCGGCGAAAGTTCCGAATTGCGCGGCGCGATCTAAGCGAGACATTCGCGGATGGGTTCGGGGTTCCGGATGGGGCAGATGAAGGATCTTCGCATACTTTGGGTTCATGGGGAAACTCCGTTTGTATCCACGGTGATCATCATCGAACCTTCGGAACAGGAAAGCCGCACGCTGACGCTGTCTTTGTACAGCGAAATTTCTCCCGGGATCTGCGTATGGCTTGTCTGTGTGTATTCATATCCCATTGCCTTCAGGGATTCGATATACGATTCTTCTTGATCGGTTGTGATGTCACTCAGGACAATACCGTATTGATTGGTTTGCGAAAAATCGTATACATAGGCCACTTTACCGAATTCCGGTTCGGCAATTTGTGCGGTAAACGTATTTTCGGGCCAGCCTTCCACACCCTGTTTCGGCGCGGAGCAGGCAGCGAATACAAACAATATTGCCAATACCGCAGCCGTATAACCCGCTTGTTTCATATGCATCCTCCTCGGTTTACGCTTTATGCCCGCCGATTTGACCGTTACGCAATATCGCGGTGGCTCCGTTTTCCAGATCAATGCCCTTGACGATGGCGTTTTTGCCAAAACGGGATTTAATTTCCAAAACGGTTTGCTGAACGCTACGTTCCTTTTGCCGATCGGCCTCTTCTCGGCGCAGGTCTTGTTCCTGCTCCTCATAATCCGTAAATAGATTCAACTGTTCCGTTGGCAAAACGTCTGCGGAATTTTCGTTTTCCACCCGGCAGGCGGCAATATTGATGCGCCGAATCAGCAATTTCCGATTCACGACACGGTCAAAAAGTTTTTCGGTTGTCCGGACAATTTGCTTGGAAGAGGAAGTGGGGAACAGGAGATTTTCGGTTCCGTGCGCGGCTTTGGGGACGGCTCTGCCGTAATGGTCGGCGGTAATTTCTCCGGTATACTGCGCGCGCGCGTTCATATCTGATAAATTCACGGCGTCATATCCTACGGTAAGTACCAATTGCGAGGTCACTTGCCGCTTTTTCACCAAATCTTCACTGATGGATTGCGCCATCTCTGCGGCAACCAACTTAGCTTTTTCAAACGAATACGGTTCGGTCAGTACCTGGCCGGAGCTTAAACTTTCGGTGCCGGGTTTGTACGCCCGGATATCTTCCAAGGTGCACGGTTCGTACCCCCACGCGTGATCGATCAGCAATTCCGCATTCACCCCGAAAAGGGAATACAGAAGTTCTTCGCTGTGAAAGCTGCCTTTTTCTCCCACGGAGCAAAGCGCGATATCTCCCATGGTGGTCATACCGTTGGCGGCTAATTTTTTGGCGATTCCTTTCCCAACTCTCCAAAAATCGGTGATCGGCCGGTGTTCCCAAAGTGTTTCCCGATAACTTTGTTCGGTGAGCTGCGCAATGCGCACCCCATCGCTGTCGGCAGGCATATGCTTGGCGGTAATATCCATCGCAATTTTGGCCAGATATAAATTGCTGCCAATCCCGGCGGTGGCGGTGATTCCGGTTTGACGAACGATTTCCTTTAATATGTTTCGCACAAAATCGTGGGGAGACGTCTCGCCGTGATTCAGATATCCGGTTATATCCATAAAAACTTCATCGATGGAATATACATATAAATCTTCGGGAGCGATAAACCGCAAATACAGGGAAACGATTCGGGTACTGTACGCGATATAATGCGCCATTCGCGGGGGAGCCACCAAAAAGGAGAGTGCCAGTTTGGGGTCACTTTTCAGAAGAGAAAGGGAATCGGATTCCCCGTAAAGTTTTCCTCCGGCGGCAATACGGCGCGCTTCATTGATAGCGTTGACTTTTTGCCTGACTTCAAATAATCTGGGCCGTCCGGGCACACCGAAACTTTTCAGGGCGGGAGAAACCGCAAGACAAATGGTTTTATCGGTGCGCGATTCGTCGGCCACCACCAAATTGATATTCAGCGGATCCAATCCGCGTTCCACACATTCCACCGAGGCGTAAAAACTTTTTAAATCGATACAGGCATAAACTTTTTCCATTTCCATCATCCGTCTCATCTCTTTTTAATTTGGAATATGCTTCGAAATCGGTTTAATAAGGCATCACCGCATAAAAATTATCGTGCCGAAAGCAGCAGGCGGATTTTACACCCGGTGAAACAAACACTGCAGCGAGTTCCTCGTGTATTCGCGAAATTTTTTGGCGAAATTACAAAACAGATGCAAAGCCGCTCGTGCGACAAAGGCGGCAATCGGTCTTTGTGCAGCTACCTTAAGTATATCAGATTATGATCGAACCGACAAGTGCGCCGTATTTCGTATAAATTTTCGCAGTCATTTTATGCGAAAGCTGCCTCTTGACCTTTTTCTCATCTTGTTTTACAATATTCATGGTGGCGATAAGGCTTTGTGGGGGCATCATTTTCATCGAACAAACTCAGTCGTCTTTTCTATACCTCACTTTGTCCCATATAAATTGTAACATTAAATCAGCAAGTAGGCGATATTACTCAATTCAACGGATGGCGGCAAACGGTACGACAGTTTTCCTAAAACTCACCAAAATTGATATATTAGATCATCTAACGAACCGGTTGATTTTTTTAGAAAACGGAATTTCCACCTATAACAAAGCATAGATTCTCTAATTGTTTTTCTCAAACAGACCAAGAATGCACCAACGATATTCTGGAATATTATGACAAGGCCTTCAGCGTTCTTTTTGAAATGTTAATGCTAATGCAGCTGCTTATCTGTTATGGGAATATTGGTATTTCGCTTCGTTATGAAACACGGGCGATAAAAAGGATAAGCGTGGAATATTGAAAGAGAGGATTCTATGGGAGAATTTGTTTTGAAACATTTTCTGGCGCGCACGTGGGCGCAAATTGATTTGGACGCCTTATGCGAAAATTTTACCGCCTTACGCGCTTTTTTACCGCCTTCCTGTACCATAATGGCCGTGGTCAAGGCGGACGCATACGGACACGGAGCGGTTATGGCGGCTAAAGCGCTGACAGAGTCCGGTGCCGACCGATTAGCGGTTTCCAATCTGGACGAGGCGGTTCAGTTGCGTCAGGCAGGCATTACCTGCCCGATATTGGTGCTTTCGTATACGCCACCGGAGGAAACCGATACACTGATTACCCACCATATCACCCAGACGGTGGTATGCGCTTCTCACGCGAGAGCGCTCAGCGTTGCGGCTCGAAAAGCGGGATCCGTACTGAATATACACATTAAACTGGATACGGGAATGTCCCGGGTGGGATTTTTTTGTCAGCAGCCAAATGCCGAAATCGCGGATGAAATTGCCGCCGTTTGCGCTCTCCCAGGTTTACGGGCGGAGGGTATTTTTACGCATTTTTCCACGGCGGATGAGTCGATCGGGGAAGACAGCGGCTTTACCTGCCTTCAGTTTGACAGCTTTTGCCGGATGCTGCGGCTGTTGGAGCAGCGCGGCATACACTTTTCCTTTCGTCATTGCTGCAACAGCGCCGCAGCGCTGCAATATCCGGATATGCATTTGGATATGGTGCGTCCGGGTATTATTCTGTACGGGCTTTATCCGAATGAATCTTTGCGCCGTCGGCTTTCACTGAAGCCGGTTATGTCGCTGCTGACTCATGTTTCCCAAGTAAAGACGGTACCGCCCGGCAGTACCGTCAGTTACGGCAGACGGTTTACCGCTCGGGAAGACACGGCTCTTGCCACTGTCCCGATTGGTTATGCGGACGGATATACCCGGCGCGTGGGTCCGGATGCGTATATGCTGATAAACGGCCGCCCCGCGCCGATATGCGGGCGCATTTGTATGGATCAATGTATGCTGAATATCACCGGCATACCGAATGTCCAAGCCGGAACCGTCGCTACGGCTTTCGGACAAAGCGAAAATTCCTTTTTGCCGGTGGAAACGTATGCGTCATGGTCCGGCACCATCAATTACGAGGTGGTCTGTTCTATCGGAAAACGGGTTCCCAGAGTGTATCTTTGGCACAATGAACCGGTATTCGTTCAGAATAATCTGATTTAACCGGGGGGGGTACCCATATGCAGCCCGAAATCATACCCATCGAGGTCACTCGGGAGATAACCGTTAACCGCCTTTGCGATGTTCGGGATATCACGTTGAGCAAAAAAAATGTTTACCGAAGCACCCCGAAACCCAATTGGGAAATCATGTATCTCGATCGCGGTATAGTAGACATTTCCGCGCAAACCGATCGGTTTCGTTTGCGGCAGGGAGATTTGTACGTTTGTGTTCCGGAAAAAGTGAATCATGCGGTGAATGCCGGCGCCAATGCGGCGCATTTGGTAACCGTTGTTTTCGGGAGCGCTTCTGATCGGATTACTTCTCTTTGCGGCAGGGTGTTTCGCTGCCGCAACACGGAGCGCCAACTGCTCGCAAGGCTGCTGAACGAAGCCGCTGCGATCTGTTCGTCATCGCTGCCAAACGCGCGTGTTGACGAAATAGTCGGTCGGGAAAACTCCCGTTTGTATGCCCGGCAGATGACGGCGCTGATTTTGGAACAGCTGATCATAGTTTTGCTGCGGCGTAACAAAGAGCAGGCTCTACCTGTTCGGACGCTGTCTCCCGCCAAGCTGCGTACGGATCGGGAACTGGTGGAACGGATTGTAAACTTTATGAGAGACCGTGTCTGCGGCAATTTGACTTTTTCGGATGTATGCCGTTATTCGGCGCAAAGCGCCACCGGCTTAAAAGTTATTTTCAAATCCGTCACGGGAAGAGGCGTTATGGAAACGTACCGGCTTTTGAAAATTGACCGCGCCAAAAAAATGCTGCAAGAAGGGCAGGGAAATATTACTCAGATTGCCGATTGCCTTGGGTATAATTCCGTGCATTATTTCTCCCGATATTTTAAACAAATTACCGGCATGTCTCCCAGCGAATACGCTGCCTCTTTGCAAGCGCAAACCGTCGAATAATCCATGCACACAAGGGCGCGGGCACTCCGCGCTTTTCTTATACCGTTTATTGCAGACCGTAAGGTCAACGCCAAGGTTATAACCAGTTACAAAATGAGCATGGCATCTCCAAAACTGAAAAAGCGATATTTTTCCGCTACCGCGTGACGGTATGCGCTCATGGTCTGCTCATATCCCGCGAAGGCACAGACCAGCATAATCAGCGTGGATTCCGGCAAGTGAAAATTGGTAAGCAATCCGTCTAAGATACGGAAGGAATATCCGGGGTACAGAAAAATATCGGTCCAGCCCTCGCCGGGCAGAACGGTTCCGTCCGTGAGTATTTTGGCACTCTCCAACGTACGGCAGGATGTGGTTCCCACGGCAATCACCCTGCCGCCTGTTTTTTTGGTCTGATTGATTAGATCGGCCGTTTGCTTTGGCAAAACATAATGTTCGGCATGCATGTGATGCTGCTCTATGGTATCTGTTTTTACCGGCCGAAAAGTGCCCAATCCGATATGCAGGGTGACGGTTCCGATGGCAACCCCCATATCTTGAATTTTTTGAAGCAATTCCGGCGTAAAATGCAATCCGGCGGTCGGAGCTGCGGCAGAACCCGGTTCACGGGAATAAACGGTTTGATAACGTTCCTTATCCTGCAATTTTTCGGTGATATACGGCGGCAAAGGCATTTCTCCGATTTGTTCCAAAATCTCGTAAAAATTGCCGTCGTATCGGAATTTGACGATCCTCTGTCCATCGTCCTCCATTTGTTCTACGGATGCTTCCAACAGACCGTTTCCGAATATTAGTGTATCGCCCAGACGCACTTTTTTGGCAGGCCGGGCAAGAACTTCCCAAACGTCCTGTTTGAGCGGTTTCAGCAGCAAAAGTTCTGTTGTTCCCCCCGTGGGGCGAACGCCGATTAAGCGCGCGGGCAATACCCTGCTGTCGTTGAGAATAAGGCAATCTTCGGGATGAAGCAGCGTGAGTAACTCATCGAACATCATATCGCGGACGTCTCCCGTCTTGCGGTCAAGATGGAGCAAACGGGAAGCGTCTCTCGGTTCAATCGGTGTTTGCGCAATCAGTTCTTTGGGTAAATCATAATAAAAATCGCTGGTTTTCACAGATTTTTGATCATTCCTTTTGTATGAAGTCTATTGCCCGTCCCATAATCCGAAATCAATCCAAAATCGGAGCGCAGTGAAAATGCGGCGCTTTCGAAAAACGCTTTTACGGCATTACGGCCGCGTTGCATGCGGAAAACTTCGGTGATGCTGCCTTGACAAGCATCCGGTGTAATGGTACAATAGTGACGTTACTTTATCAGTATAAAGCGGGCGCGGGCGTCTGTCAATCCCTTTGGAAGGAAGTCTGTGGATGGTTAAAAAGAAAGTAGGAATCATCGGGGCTACCGGTATGGTCGGGCAGCGGTTTGCAACCTTGTTGGCCGATCATCCGTGGTTTACCGTAACCGTCCTCGCCGCAAGTTCACGATCCGCAGGAAAGCCGTATCGGGAAGCGCTGGGTTCACGCTGGGTCATGTCCGTTCCGATTCCCCAAAATCTTGCTGATATGACGGTCTTGGATGCAGCGGAGATTACATCCGTTGCTGAAAAGGTTGATTTCTGTTTTTGTGCGGTCGATATGCCCAAAGACGAGACCCGTGCGCTTGAGGAAGCTTATGCCAAAGCGGAATGTCCGATTGTTTCCAATAACAGCGCAAACCGATTCGTTGCCGACGTTCCCATGGTCATTCCGGAACTGAACGCACATCACCTTCGCATTATTCCGGCGCAGCGAAAACGGCTGGGCACACGGCGTGGATTTATTGCGGTTAAATCCAACTGTTCTTTGCAAAGCTATGTCCCCGCGCTGTACCCGCTTGCCGCATTCGGTCTGAAAACCGTATTGGTGTGCACCTATCAGGCCATTTCCGGTGCGGGAAAAACCTTCGATACCTGGCCGGAAATGAAAGATAACATCATTCCTTTTATCGGCGGAGAAGAGGAAAAATCCGAACAGGAACCGCTGAAAATCTTGGGAAAAATTCAAAACAGTCGAATTATTCCCGCCAGTGTTCCGGCAATTACGGCGCAATGCCTCAGGGTTCCGGTATCCAACGGGCATTTTGCTGCGGTATTCTGTTCTTTTGAACACAAGCCACCTCGGGAAGAAATCATAAAAATTTGGGAAAATTATCGCGGACTTCCGCAGGAATTAAATTTGCCGAGCGCTCCGAAGCGGTTTTTGCATTATTTTCCGGAAAACGATATGCCTCAGGCGAGATTGCACCGTAGCTTGGAAAACGGTATGGCTATTTCATTGGGGCGGCTTCGGGAGGATACCCAGTACGATTACAAATTTGTCGGTTTATCGCATAATACGCTGCGCGGCGCCGCCGGTGGAGCGATATTGCTTGCGGAGCTTTTATGTGCGCAGGGGTATATGGATGAATGAATAGGGAGGCTACGGGCTGTGAAAAAGCAATCTATTTTCACCGGCGCGGGTGTGGCGATTATCACGCCGATGGCGGAGGACGGGTCGGTCAATTTTGATAAATACCGTGAACTGATCGATTGGCAGATTGCCAACGGAACGGATGCAATCATCGCCTGCGGAACCACAGGTGAATCGTCTACCCTGACGGAGAGCGAACATGTCGAGGTGATACGCTGCGCCGTCGATTGCGTTGCAGGAAGAGTACCGGTAATTGCGGGAACGGGTTCCAACGATACGTCTTTTGCCATAGAACTTTCCAAGGAAGCGCAATCTCTGGGCGCGGACGCCCTGCTGTTGGTTACTCCTTACTACAACAAAACTTCTCAAAGGGGGCTTATTGCTCATTTTTCCGCAATTGCCGATGCGGTCAAAATGCCCGTTATTCTCTACAATGTGCCTTCGCGCACGGGAGTGAATATTCAGCCTTCCACGGTTGCGGCTCTTTATGAAAATCCGTACATTGTTGCGCTGAAGGAAGCCAACGGCAATATATCGGAAGCGGCGCAGGTTGCGGCGGCTTGTGACATTGATATTTACTCCGGTAACGACGATCAGATTGTTCCTTTGCTTTCGCTTGGCGCAAAGGGCGTGATTTCGGTTTTATCGAATATCTGCCCAAAGCAAACACATGAGATTTGCCAAAAATGGTTTGAAGGCGATGTCCGGGGCAGTTGCCGGCTTCAGTTGGAATGGCTGGATTTATGCAGCGCGCTGTTTTCGGATGTCAACCCCATTCCCGTGAAGGAAGCGATGAATCTCATGGGAATGGAAGTCGGCAATTGCCGGCTCCCGCTTTACCCGATGACCGATTCGGCCAAAGAAAATCTGATGCGCGTGATGCGGTCTCACAAATTAATATAGAGCCTATTCGGTTTTCATATTCTTTTTTCATATTCTTTATAGAAATGTCGCGTTTTAAAGGAGCAAGACAAAATGGTGGTTCAGCTGGTGCTTTGCGGGTGCAACGGTCAGATGGGACGGGTGATCAGCCAAACGGCGCAGTCCCGTGCCGATTGCCGGATTGTGGCAGGCATTGATGTCAACACGACAATCTCTTTTGATTATCCGGTTTATTCCAATCCGATGCAGTGCCGTGAAACTGCGGACGCGGTGATTGATTTTTCCCATCCCGATGCGTTCGAGAGCATTTCGTCATTTGCCGCATCCCGTCGGCTGCCGTTGGTGATTGCGACTACGGGCTTAAGTGACGAGCAAAAGGTGCGCATGCATGCCCTTTCTGCGGATATTCCGGTGTTTTACAGCGCAAATATGTCTCTTGGGATTAATTTGTTGGCCAGTCTGGCCCGAAAAGCGGCGGCGGTGCTTGGTTCGGATTTTGATGTGGAGATTGTGGAAAAGCACCACAATCAAAAAGTAGATGCCCCTTCCGGAACCGCTTTAATGCTTGCCGATTCACTTTCTCAAGGTTTGTCATACACGCCGGAATATGTTTTTGACCGTCACGGTGTTCGTCGAAAGCGAGAGAAGAACGAAATCGGTTTTGCCAGTGTGCGTGCGGGGAATATCGTGGGGGAGCACGAGATTATCTTTGCCGGAAAAGACGAAGTGGTTACGCTTACCCATCAGGCGACGTCAAAAGAAGTTTTTGCGGAAGGCGCCATCGGCGCAGCGCTGTATTTGATGAATCGACCTGCGGGATTCTATTCCATGGAGGATCTGGTCAACGACATCCGGTGAACAATAAGGAGTTTTTATGGGATTAACCGTTACCGCAAGGTCCGGAGCTGCGCGCAGGGGAGAATTGGTCACTCCGCACGGAACGGTGCAAACGCCTCTTTTTATGAATGTCGCCACCTGCGGGGCCATAAAGGGGGCGCTTTCCGCTGTTGATTTGGCCCAACTGGGTTGTCAGGTGATGTTGTGCAACACTTATCATCTTCATCTCCGTCCCGGGGACGATCTGATTTTCCGCAGGGGAGGAATACGAAAATTTACCGGTTGGAGCGGCCCTGTTTTAACCGATTCCGGCGGATTTCAGGTGTTTTCTTTGGCGCGCCTTCGCCAAATTAGCGAAGAGGGTGTGGCTTTTTCTTCTCATATTGACGGGCGTCCGCTGTTTATCGGCCCGGAGGAAAGTATGCGCATTCAGTCCCATCTCGGATCGACCGTTGCTATGGCGTTTGACGAATGCGTGGCCAATCCCGCGGATTATGCTTATGCTGCGGCTTCCGCATCCCGCACCACGCGATGGTTGTACCGTTGCCGGGAAGAGCTCTCGCGGCTCAATGGCTCTGAAACCGCTTTAAATCGGGAACAATGGCTGTTCGGCATCAATCAGGGCAGCATTTACACGGACATACGCGTTTCTCAAATGAAGGATATTGTTTCGCTGGATCTTTCGGGTTACGCCATCGGCGGCCTTGCGGTAGGGGAGCCGGCCGAAACCATGTATCAAATCATTGAGGAAGTAGAACCGTTTATGCCGGCCGATAGACCCAGATATTTGATGGGCGTTGGTACGCCCGTCAATATTCTGGAAGGCGTATATCGGGGAATTGATCTCTTCGATTGTGTTTTGCCTACCCGGAATGCCCGGCACGCACATGTGTTTACTTGGGAGGGTCGGCGCAATTTACTCAACAGCAAATATGCCGAAGACGACCGTCCGATCGATGAATCGTGTGCATGCCCCGTATGCCGCCGGCACAGCCGAGCGTATATCCGGCATTTGTTTAAGGCCGGGGAAATGCTGGCTTTGCGGCTGTGTGTTGCCCACAACCTGTTTTTTTATAATACGCTGATGCAACGTATCCGTTTGGCTTTGGATACCGAAACATTCCCAAGTTTTTACCGCGAGTACCGGCAGCAGCTTGATCGGCGAATATAGGTGTACTTCTTATCCGTTTCGTTCCGTTGGCTGTTCGGCGCCGGGAGAATTTTTATTACAAGAGGAAGCGTATACAATTTGGTGATTTTGGGTATTGATCCCGGATATGCGATTGTCGGCTGGGGTGCTTTGCAATGGAATTCGGGGCGTATTCGTCCGCTTTCATTCGGATCGATCACCACACCGGCCGGTGTTTGTTTTCCCGCCCGGCTGTTAAAAATCTACAATGAGGTTTCTTTGCTTTTGCGTGAACTGAAGCCCCGCGTGATGGCGGTGGAAAAGTTGTACTTTACCAACAATAAAACCACGGGTATTCAGGTGGCGCAGGCCAGAGGCGTCATTCTGCTGGCGGCGCAGCAAGTGCAAACAGAAGTATTTGAGTATACGCCCATGCAGGTGAAGAGCGCGGTCACGGGTTACGGCAAAGCGCCAAAATCACAGGTGATGGAAATGACGCGCCGGCTGCTTGGGCTTTCCGAAACGCCGAAACCGGATGATACAGCGGATGCGCTGGCTGTTGCAATCTGCCATGCGCAAAGCAGGGCTGCTACGGTCAAGAAAAAACTTATGCATTACGAAGGTTATATCGCATAAGACGAAAAAAGCCATGGAATTATTTTAACCGATTATCGGGGAAGGGACATATATGATATACAGTCTGGAGGGCGAACTGATTCACCGGGAACTGAATATGGCGGTGGTTCGCTGCGGAGGTATTGGTTTTCGTTGCCGCATCACCGGGAATACTTTTCGGCATCTTCCCGGTGTGGGAGAACCGGTGATGCTGTATACCATTATGGATGTACGGGACGATGCAATTGAACTTTTCGGATTTTACGACCGGCAGGAATTGGATTGTTATAAACAATTAACGGCGATTACCGGCGTAGGGCCGAAAGCGGGTATTGCCATTTTATCCGAAATGTCTCCCCAAAAAGTGGCTCTTGCGGTTGCCGCCGGCGATTATAAAGCGTTAACCCGCGCGCCGGGCATTGGGCCGAAACTGGCTCAGCGCATCATTCTTGAAATGAAGGATAAGGTAGCGGATTTTGGCGGAGAATCCTCTCAGTGGGCTCCGGTATCCATGGCGGGTAATGCGGCACAAGCTTGTCAGGCGCTTACGGTTTTGGGCTTTTCTCAAAGCGAGGCGGCGGCTGCGGTCGGAAAACTCGATGAAACATTACCTGTGGAAGAGTTGGTACGACAAGCGTTGAAGATGTTTGCCAAAACATGAGAAGGGATATCGGCATGGCGCAGGAAATGGATTTTGAAAACCGTTTGGTTACGGTGGATTATCTTCCGGAAGATGAAGGAGATAATCCGCTTCGTCCGCGCATTCTGGATGAATATATCGGGCAGCAAAAAGTAAAGGAAAATCTTAAAGTTTATATCGATGCGGCCAAATTACGGCATGAAGCGCTGGATCATGTGTTGCTTTACGGTCCGCCCGGATTGGGGAAAACCACTCTGGCGGGGATAATCGCCAATGAAATGGGTGTACATTTTCGCATTACATCCGGGCCCGCGTTGGAAAGGGCTGGAGATCTGGCCGCGCTCCTGACCAATATGGAAGAGGGAGATGTGCTGTTTATTGATGAAATTCACCGCTTGCCCAGAGCTGTGGAAGAAATTCTCTACCCCGCGATGGAAGATTTTGCCTTGGATATCATTAACGGCAAGGGGCAGGGGGCCAACAGCATTCATCTCCCGTTGCAGCGCTTTACGCTGGTTGGTGCCACAACCCGGGCGGGGCAGTTGTCCGCCCCGTTGCGGGATAGGTTCGGCGTCATGCTGCGGCTGGAGCTGTATACGCCGACAGAACTGGCCGAGATTGTCACCCGCAGCGCGCGCATTTTAGGTGTAAACGCCACTCCAGACGGGGCATTGGAGATAGCATCCCGATCCCGCGGTACACCGAGAATCGCCAATCGCTTGCTCAAAAGGGTCAGCGATTTTGCGTTGGTTCTGGGAACCGGGAAAATTACCACAGAGACCGCACAAATTGCACTGTCCCGAATGGAAATCGATGAATTGGGGCTGGATCTGGTGGATCGCCGTATGCTTACTGCCATGATTGAGCATTATCACGGCGGACCGGTTGGCTTGGAAACTATTGCCGCCATGGTGGGAGAAGAACCCGTCACCATTGAGGATGTCTATGAACCGTACCTGATGCAAATCGGTTTTCTCAGCCGCACGCCGCGCGGACGGGTTGTTTTGCCACCCGCTTACCGACATTTGGGTTTGGAGCCGGAAGGCCAGCAATCGTTGCTGTAAGGTGACCTCATGAGAGTGGCCGAGCATTGGCGCGATTATGAGCTTCTCGACGCGAGTGGGGGAGAGCGCCTGGAGCGGTGGGGAAAGGTGCTGCTGATTCGTCCGGATCCGCAAATCCTTTGGGATACCCCAAAAATGCATCCGCAGTGGAAAATGGCTCACGCCCGATATTTACGCTCCCGTTCCGGAGGGGGACATTGGGAAATTTTGCGGGATATGCCTGAAGCGTGGGAGATTTCGTACGGAAATCTTCGCTTTCGTGTTCAACCGATGGGATTTAAACATACCGGTCTGTTTCCGGAACAGGCGGTCAACTGGTATTTTATGGAACGATGTATTCAAAATGCCAACCGTCCGGTGAGCGTGCTGAATCTGTTCGGGTATACCGGAGCCGCTACCTTGGTTTGCGCCAAAGCGGGAGCAACTGTAACGCATGTGGATTCATCTAAAGGCATGGTGATCCGGGGAAAAGAAAACGCTGCCTTATCGCATTTGGAGAATCGGTCAGTTCGCTGGCTGGTAGACGACTGCCAAAAATTTGTCGCCCGCGAACAGCGCCGCCGGCATGTTTACGACGCCATTGTAATGGATCCTCCTTCTTACGGACGCGGCCCGGGCGGGGAAGTATGGAAATTGGAAGAAATGATTTTTCCGTTTTTGCGGGAATGCATTCAACTGTTATCGGACAATCCGCTCTTTGTGATGATTAATTCATATACCGCAGGACTTTCACCTACGTTAATGGCGTATATGCTGAACACCCTTTTGGGTAAAACGGTTCGGTCGGATGAGATCGGGCTTTCGGTGCAACAAAGCGGATTGGCTTTGCCATGCGGTTCCACGGCAATTTGGCTCCGAAATGAAGAGGATACAAAATGGATTCAATCATAAAAACCGAGCATCTTTTTTTTCGTTACGACAGCGATGCCGTTCAGGAAGATTCCGTTCTCTCCGAAATTAATTTATCGGTTATCCCCGGAACATTTGTTGCGCTGCTTGGACATAACGGTTGCGGAAAATCAACGCTCGCAAAGCATTTTAACGCCCTTTTGCTGCCGACGGGCGGCAAAGTATGGATAGACGGAGCGGATACTTCAGATGAATCCGAGCGCCTGAACATTCGCAAGACAGTGGGTATGGTATTACAAAATCCGGATAATCAGTTGGTTTCCACCATTGTGGAAGAAGACGTTGCATTCGGCCCGGAAAATCTTGGGGTTGAACCCGATGAAATACGCCGAAGAGTAGATTCTGCGCTGAAAACCGTGGGTATGTACGATTACCGTCATCATGCCACATATAAGCTTTCCGGGGGACAGAAGCAGCGGGTAGCCATTGCCGGAATATTGGCCATGCAGCCGAATTGCATTGTATTGGACGAGCCCACCGCTATGCTTGACCCGCAGGGCCGTTCTGAAGTCATTGAAACAGTCTGCCGCTTAAATACCGAAAAAGGCATTACCGTTGTGCTCATTACGCACTATATGGATGAAGCGGTGCTTGCGGACAGGGTCATTGTTATGGACAATGGCGGAATCCTGTTAGATGGGACACCGCCGGATGTCTTTTCCCGGGTAGACGTCTTGCGCAGTGTGGCACTGGATGTTCCTCAACCGACAGATCTTTGCTGGCGGCTCAGGCAAAAGGGTATACCGTTGCCGGATAATATTCTGACACCGGAGGAATGCGTAGAGGCGCTTTGCCGTCTGATGGAGGCATCTCATGCCCATACTTGAAGTGAAAAATTTAACCTATGTCTATTCCGCCGGGAATCCGTATGAAAAAGTGGCGCTGGACGATGTTTCGTTTTCGGTGAATCGGGGAGAATTTATCGGCGTTATCGGGCATACCGGTTCGGGAAAATCCACCTTGATGCAGCATTTAAACGGTTTATTGCGGCCTCTAAGCGGAACAGTGCGGCTGGACGGGAAAGATATTTGGGAAAAGCCCAAAGAAATTCGAAATGTTCGATTTCGCGTAGGGTTGGTTTTTCAATATCCGGAGTATCAGCTCTTTGAAGAAACGGTACGGCGCGATATTGCTTTCGGGCCAAAGAATATGGGCCTTTCGGAAACGGAAATTGAAGAAAGGGTTCATCGCGCGGCCGATTTCGCGGGAATAGACGAATCGCTGTTGGATACTTCCCCGTTTGATTTGTCCGGCGGGCAAAAACGCAGGGTGGCTATTGCCGGAGTCATGGCTATGCAACCGGATATTTTGGTTCTTGATGAACCGACAGCCGGCTTGGATCCGCGCGGACGCGAGCATATTTTGGCACAAATCAATCGGTTTCGCCGGGAAAACGGCACGACCGTATTGCTGGTATCGCACAGCATGGAGGATATTGCCGAACTCGCCGATAAAGTGCTGGTGATGAACGCCGGCAAAATTTGCATGTTTGAAAATACGGCTGAAGTTTTTTCCAGAGCGCGTGAACTGGAGGAAATCGGACTTTCGGTACCGGCGGTCACCCGTATTTTTATGGCGCTGAAGCAACGCGGATTTGATGTGGGGGAAAATGCCTACACGGTTGATCAGGCGGTGGAAAGATTGTATCCGATGCTGAAGGGATGTGAACGACTTGCTCAGTGACATCACCATCGGTCAGTATTTTCCCGGTCATTCGCTGCTTCACCGTTTGGATCCCCGCATAAAAATTGTACTCACCGTTTTGTATGTCGTGTTGGTTTTTGTTCCGCAGAACTGGTTCGGTTTGGCACTGGCTGCGCTGTATCTAGTTGCGGCCATTGCCTGTTCAGGGCTTCATCCGTCCGTAATATTCAAAAGTTTTAAGCCTCTGTTGCCGATTATTTTGCTTACGGCGGTGCTGAATATCTTCTATGTGGCCAAAGGCACCGTTTTGTGGGAATGGTGGTTCTTTCATATTTCTACCGGCGGATTAATCAGTGCGGCGTTTTTGGTTTCCCGTATTCTCTGCTTAATAGCCGGGAGTTCTTTGCTCACGTATACCACGGGCCCCACCACGCTGACCGATGCCTTGGAACGACTGATGAAACCGCTTCGTTACCTTCATATCCCGGTGCATGAACTGGCCATGATGATGACGATTGCGCTGCGGTTTATCCCCACCTTAATTGAGGAAACCGACAAAATTATGTCGGCGCAAAAGGCAAGGGGAGCCGATATGGAAAGCGGCGGAATCTTTCATCGAATAAAGGCGCTGGTTCCCGTGCTGATTCCGTTATTTGTCTCCTCCTTCCGAAGGGCATACGATTTGGCAACCGCCATGGAATGCCGTTGTTATAACGGAGGTGGAGGGCGTACCAAAATGACCAGACTCCACCTCGCCTGTCGGGATTATCTGGCACTTGGCGTTACGGTATTGTTGGTCGTCGGTGTGATTCTTCTGAATGTTTGGGTTCCCTCTGTGCTGTAACACCGAAAATAAAAGATTGGGATGCTCATGAAGAGAATATTGCTTACCTTGCAATTTGACGGTTCCGGTTATTGCGGTTGGCAAGTGCAACCGAACGGTGTTTCGGTGCAATCCCGCTTACAGGATGCAATTCAACGGATTACCGGCTTTCGCAGCGGTGTCATCGGATGCAGCCGAACCGATGCGGGCGTACACGCGGAATCTTTTTGCTGCACTTTTGATACCGAGTGTCCGCTCACCGACGATCGGTTGTGCGCTGCGTTAAACGCCGTATTGCCGAAGGATATCGCAGTGCAAAATGCAAGGCGCGTACCCCTCGATTTTCATCCCCGCTATATGGCCACCGGGAAAAAATATGTTTACCGAATATGGAATGCGCGCCAGCGAAATCCTTTTTGGGAAAACCGGGCGTGGCATCTCAGCCGGCCGTTAGACGAAAATCTTTTGAACACGGCGGCACAGGATTTCCTTGGAAGCCACGATTTTCTTTCCTTCTGCTCGGCGGGCAGCCGTGTGCTAGATACGGTGCGCCGGGTCACCGCAGCTTCCGTTACCAGAGAAAATGATCTGATTACATTTTCGGTAGAAGCAAACGGCTTTCTTTATCACATGGTGCGCATTATGACGGGAACACTTACAGAGATGGCGGCGGGACATATTTCTTACCGCGCTATCCCGGATATTCTGTTTTCACGAAATCGTTCTCAAGCCGGTTTGACCGCTCCGGCGCACGGACTGTATTTGCAAAAAGTGTACTATGCCGGTTTCGCGTGATGCTCGAAAATAATGCGGCTGTTTTACTGTACTTCATGTGCGTCGTGTTGTTGTCTGAACGGTTTGGTGGATACCGGCCTTCGGTATCAAACTGTCGCATTGCCGTTATCTGCGGTTATGCCGTTAGATTTTCGCTTTCAGATATATTCTTCGATAACGTTTGCGCATTTTTTTGAGAGGGGGTGACAGCCGATGTCCAGACGGATGATTAAGGATTTCAGCCAGCCCGCGCCGGAGGAGGAGATACCGGAGATTCGTCCACGCAAAATGCGGCGGCACTGGCCGCGGGTTTTGGCGGTTTTGGTGATTGTATCGGCTGTCATTATGGCGTTGTGCCTGCTGATTGCTAACTGGGATCGCATTGCTTCCGTTAGTTTTTTATCATGGATAGATAATCTGATGTCGGCCTCTGCCCAAGGAAGTTGGCCGGTAAGCGTTGATGGGGAAGATGTGCGTGCCATTTCTCCCATTGGAAATAACGCGGTTGTCTTGACCGATACCGCCAGTATATATTATAATGAGAGCGGGGGCGAGACCTTGCGGCGCACCCACGCTTTTTCCAAGCCGATTTTAGACACGGCGGGGAGATATGTGCTGATTGCGGAGCAGGGCGGTAACCGCTATCGGTTGGAAACTCGGTTTGATATTATATCCGAACTGACTTCGGTCAATACCATTTATAATGTTGCGGTCAGTGAAAAGGGCGATATCGCTCTCATTACCGATTCATCCCAAAGTCACGTTTCGGAAGTTACCGTTTTTTCCAAAAAAGGCGAGCAGCATTATCAGTGGCTCAGTTCGGAATGGTTGGTGATGGATGTTTGCTTTTCTTCGGACGGAAATCGGTTGGCGGCGGTCAGTTGTCGATCGACCAACGGAGCGATGGAATCTGCCATTATGATATTTGATTTGCACGGGGATCAGGAACAGCCTGTCACGTATATTGACCGTGAAATGTTGTACGCCAAGGTGAATGTGTTTAACAACGGGATGGTAACCGCGATCGGTGACCGGTCGGTTCGCGTGGTGAATCCTTCCGGAAGCCTTGATCAAACGATATCCTATAACGGAGAAGAACTCATCGGGTTTGCCTTGAATAACGGTGTTGCGGTTGTCACGCGATCCCGCGGGTCTCAGGACGGCGGCAGATTGATTATGCTGTCCACATCCGGAGATATCCGATTGGATCAAACATTTGAAGGAGAATTTCGCGATATTTCTTCGTTCAACAGCGGTTATTTGGTTCTGACCGAACGGGAAATTGCCGAATGGAACGAAAAAGGTGTGAAGCGGTCGGCTGCCGTGGAATCGGATGCATTGATGACGCAGGCCGTCGGCAATACCGCACTGGTTCTCGGCTTAACACAACTTTCCGCCGTTGCATGGGAAGAAGGGAAATAAGCAAATGGCGTGGATACTGGATGGCGCGTTTCTGGCGGTTATTGTCGCCTGCGTCATCCGTGGCTGGAAGCGCGGGTTTGTGCAATCATTTTTTAGCCTTATCGGAAGTTGTGTTGCCGTTCTTCTCTCGATTTTTTTTGCTCCCTCTTTATCTCAATGGGTGTTTGACGGATGGATCAAAGATCCGCTGACACAATCCATAGGGCAACAGTTGGAAAGCGCAGCCGTGCATACCGCCGAATCATGGGAAGCGCAATTGGCGTCCGTTTTTGATGCTTTACCCGATTTTGTGCGCAATGCGCTTTATACCTACGGGATCAGTTCACCTCAGCAAATCGGAGATATGCTCTCGGGTCAAACGGATACCGCTGCTGCTTTCTCCGAGGCCTTGGTTACCGGGGTCATTCGCCCGATGGTACTGGTACTTTTGCAAAGCCTTTGTTTTTTGCTTTTGTTTTTGGTTTTATCGATGATTATTCGGATGATGGTTAAAAGCTTGCAGGGCGTTGTTCATCTTCCGGTGCTTCACCGGGTCAATGGCGTTCTTGGCGGTGTAATCGGTCTATTACGGGGCGGAATTGCCGTTTTTATTCTGGTGACCGTTTTGCAAATTGTGGTGTCCGCAACGGGAGAACAGAGTTTTGTTACATCGGATACATTGCGGCAAACAACACTGGTGTCGTGGTTTATCGAACGAAACCCGCTTTTGTCTGCGCCGCCTTTATCCGGCCAATAACTTATTGCTAACAAGATGTGTGCATCAGGTTGTCTTTCTACCGGCAATGGATCACCATCATACAAAATACGGTCATAGGAGTGCCTGTTATGATCAAATGGGTATGGACGGTTCCCAATGTCCTCTCGTTGTTCCGCATTGTTTTGGTTCCGGTATTTGCTGTCCTGTACCTGCTCAGCGGAGATCATTTTTCCCTGCTGTATTGGTCCCTGGCCGTTTTGGGTATTTCCGGATTGACGGATCTTTTGGATGGCAAACTGGCCAGAAAGTTGAATCAGGTGACTGATATCGGAAAAATTCTGGATCCGGTTGCGGATAAATTGACCCAAATTACCGTTGTGCTTTGTCTTGCTATTCGTATGCCCAGGCTTTGGCCGCTTTTGATTATCCTTGCCGTCAAAGAAATTCTGCAATGCATCGGCGCTTTGATTTTGCTTCGCCGAGGCATGAAAATTGAAGGTGCGAAATGGTACGGTAAGGTCAGCACATTTGTGTTTTATTTTGCCATGGCAATGATCGTCATTTTTCCTCCGGAAGGTAAACCGCTGCTGTTTCATTGGAATATGCCGCCGTGGCTGTACGGACTGTTTATTACTCTGGTCATCGCCTGTTTGCTGTTTGCATTTGTTCGGTATACATGGTTGTATGTACAATTGCTCAAACAGCACAAGGTTGATGTGATCGGGAAGGATTGCGGGGAGGAAGCCAAATGATAATGTGTTCACGATGCAAAAAGCGTCCTGCTGTTGTATTCATCACCAAGCAGGAGGGCAATAAGACCGTTAACGACGGATTTTGTCTTTCCTGTGCGAAGGAATTAAATATCGGTCCTGTAAATCAGATGCTGGAAAAATTCGGTATCTCGGATGACGATTTGGAGCAGATGAACGATCAATTGAGCGAAGTGATGGGGGAGATGCAGGATAACGGCGTATTCGATCCCGGCGGCGCAGCGACATTTCCGTTGATTCGCAACTTTTCGGGGAATGCTCCCGATAACGGTAATCCGGCGGTTAATGCTTCGGGCAAGGAAGCAAAGCAGGAAAAAAAAATGAAGAAAGAAAAAAAGCGCCGTTATATTTCTCAATACTGTACCGATTTAACTGCCAAAGCGAGGAACGGAAATTTGGATCCGGTTATCGGCAGAAACAAAGAGATTTACCGGGTTGTGCAGATTTTGTCCCGCCGGACAAAAAATAATCCCTGTTTAATCGGCGAGCCGGGAGTGGGCAAAACAGCTATTGCAGAAGGATTGGCTATCCGTATTGCCGCGGGAGAAGTTCCCGTGAGATTGCAGGATAAAGAAATACAGCTACTGGATCTGACATCTCTGGTGGCTGGTACTCAGTTTCGGGGTCAGTTTGAATCTCGGATTAAAGGCCTCGTCGATGAAGTAAAGGCCGAGGGAAACATCATTCTGTTTATTGATGAGGTACATAATTTAGTTGGGACAGGCGACGCGGAAGGCAGTATGTCCGCGGCAAATATTTTAAAACCCGCATTGTCCCGCGGAGAATTACAGGTCATCGGCGCAACCACCTTTGATGAATACCGCAGACATATTGAAAAAGATGCGGCGCTGGAACGGAGGTTTCAACCGGTCACGGTAGAAGAACCTTCCATTGACGATACGGTGGAAATTTTAAAAGGTGTGCGTCCTTATTATGAGGCTTATCACGGTGTGACGCTCAGCGATGCGATTGTGCGCCAGGCGGTACGTCTTTCGGAACGCTATATTACCGATCGTTATTTACCGGATAAGGCCATTGATTTATTGGATGAAGCATGCGCTTCGGCGGCGATGAAAAACAAAACGGCCGAAAAATACGCTGCTCTGGTCAAGGAAATTTCCCTTTTACAGAGTCAGGAAGAATTGTCTCGGGCCGATGAAGAAAATATCGATTACGAGCAGTTGGCCAATCTTCGTGCCGATTTGCTCAAAACGCAGCAAGAGGCGGACGCGATTCGTGATGCAGCGACAAACGCCCCGGTTACGAGCGAGGATTTGGCAGGCGTAATTGAATTATGGACGGGAATACCCGCCGCCAAGGTTCAGGAAAACGAATTAGCCAAACTCGCCCATTTGGAAGATGAACTGAAAAAGAGCATTATCGGGCAGGATGAAGCGATTGCACTGGTTGCGGCGGCGGTGCGAAGAAGCCGTGTTCAAATCAGTTCGCGGCGGCGTCCGGCATCCTTTATTTTTGTCGGTCCCACGGGAGTAGGCAAAACAGAACTGGTCAAAGTTCTTTCCCGTGAACTGTTTGATACGCCAGATACGCTGATTCGTTTGGATATGTCCGAATTTATGGAAAAATATGCCGTATCGCGCATTATCGGATCACCGCCCGGTTATATCGGGTATGATGAAGCGGGTCAGCTGACCGAAAAAGTCCGTCGGAAACCATATTCGGTTCTTTTATTTGACGAAATCGAAAAAGCGCACCCGGATGTGTTGAATATTCTGCTTCAAATTCTGGATGAAGGCCGGGTGACCGATGCACACGGCCGCGTGGTGAATTTTGAAAATACGGTTATCGTCATGACGTCCAACGCGGGTTCTCAAATTCAGGAAAGCCTGATGGGTTTCGGCAAATCCGATGCACAGGCTTCTCGCGATAAGGCCGAAAAGGCATTGAGAGAATTTTTACGCCCCGAATTTATCAGCCGCGTAGATGAAGTGGTCTATTTTTCCCCGCTTTCCCGGGAAAGCTTCGGAAAAATTGCGGAACTGATGCTCGCGGAGTTGCGTGCACCGCTTGCCGAACGCGGCATCACGTTGGAATGGACGCAAGACGCCGCTTTAACTCTTGCGCAAATGTCCGCGGGCGGAAAACGCGGCGCGCGGGATTTGCGCAACACAGTGCGCCGCCAGGTAGAAGATAAAATTGCGATGCTGTTGGTAGAAAAAGGTGATTCGGCTCCCACGCTTATCCGTTTGATCAAAAGTGATGATGGTGTGGCGTTACAGACTTCGTGAAAGGAAAACATATGGACGACAATAAATTAACGGAAACAACTGTAAATCGGCATACCGTTTTTGAGGGAAAAATTATCACGGTGTATCACGATGAAGCGCGTCTTCCCAATGGCAAGGTCGTGTACCGCGAATCTGTTTCACATCCGGGCGGCGTGTGTATCGCCGCGATAGATAACCGAAATAATTTGTTGTTTGTGCGACAGTTTCGTTACCCTTTCGGCAAAATTATCACCGAATTACCCGCCGGGAAATTGGAACCGGGTGAAGATCCGGTCTCGGCCGCAGAAAGGGAACTGAAAGAGGAGGTCGGAGCATCGGCAAAGAAATTTGAATTTCTCGGACAGATGTATCCCACTCCGGGCTACTGCGGAGAGGTTATCCATCTGTTTTATGCGGATGACATTTCCTTTGGCACCCAATCTCCGGATGAAGATGAATTTTTGGATGTTTTGCCTATTCCGTTTGATGACGCCGTGCAAATGGTTCTGCGCGGAGATTTGCCGGACGCCAAAACGCAGATTGCTATACTGAAGCTTTGGGAAAGAAAGCAGCGCATTTTACAGAAAACGGAAAATCGGTGAGATGCCTACCGGCTTTGAGCAAATTTGGTCATGAATTTCCGTGTGTTTTGCGCATGGCTCATATGCTCTGCTTTTGCCATACTGTACATTAGGGGTGATGTTATGAGTGCTCCCATCCTGTATTTGGTTGTTCCCTGTTATAACGAACAGGATGTTTTGCCGCTGACAGCACCGCTTTTTAAAAAGCAACTCGATCATTTAATTGAGGTGGGTAAAATCGGTTCCGAAAGCCGGATCCTCTTTGTAGATGACGGATCAAAAGACGATACCTGGTCTGTTATTTCTCGTTTGTCCGAACAGGATTCCGCCTTTTGCGGCATAGCTCAAAGCCGGAATCGCGGGCATCAAAATGCGTTACTGGCCGGACTGATGGAAGCAAAAGACCTCTGCGATATCACCATCAGTATAGATTGCGACGGACAGGACGATATTACGGCGACGGAAGCCATGATTGACGCGTACGAAGATGGCTGTGATATTGTATACGGAGTGCGGGATCAACGCCAAACGGATACCGCGTTTAAGCGGGTGACGGCACAGGGCTTTTACCGAGTATTGCGTGCCATGGGTGCACAGGTTGTTTTTAATCATGCCGATTACCGTTTGGTCAGCCGAAAAGCGCTGTGTGCATTGGCCGAGTTTAAGGAAGTCAATCTCTATTTGCGCGGTCTGTTTCCTTTGGTTGGCTTTAAAAGTACTTGTGTGTACTATCAACGATCGGAGCGGTTGGCCGGAAAATCGCATTATTCCCTGAGTAAAATGCTCTCGCTTGCCTGGAACGGCATTACAAGTCTTTCCGTCAAACCGATACGGTTTATTTTGTTTTTGGGCTGTTTTGTCGCCGTACTCAGTTTCATCGGTATCATTTGGTCGGTAGTCAGCCATTTTATGGGGCATACGATTGCCGGATGGGCGTCTGTTGTGTGTATTGTTTGTTTTGTTTCGGGAGTGCAAATGCTCAGCATCGGCGTGGTGGGGGAATATATCGGAAAAATTTATCTGGAGGTTAAGGCACGGCCGAGATATATCATTGCCAAGAGAACCGATGATAAAACAGGCGATGATGACCGCGGAGACAGATAAAGGAGCTGTTGATATGGCCATAACCGATACGGTCAAAAATCAGGTACATCGCTTGGAAAACGGATTTCACCGGGAAAAGCGCATGCTGGGATTTTGTCTGGTTGTCACCTTTATCTGGGGACTTGCAGCGCATGCTTACGGTTTTATCAACGCCAATTTTTCACACGACGCCTTAAATGCCCTGTATGCCGGGGATGCGGAAGAAACGTGGAAACGAATGCTTGGAAGAATGTTTGTTCCCATTTATCGCGGGGTGACGCGCGGCGGAATTGCACAGACATGGCTTATCGGTATTCTCTCCCTACTGTATGTGGGCATAGCTGTTTATTTAGTCATTTCGGTATTCCGGGTGCAAAACAGGATTTTTGTTTTCTTGATTTCCGGATTGATGGTCACCAATGTTACGGTGACGGCTATTACCGCGACATATATTTATGAGCTGGATTTTGATTTGCTGGCCATGCTTTGTGCTACGGCAGCGGGATATATTTGGCAAAAATGGCGCCGTCCACTGAGTATATTGGCGGGCGCCCTTCCCGTTATGATTTCTTTGGGGCTGTATCAGTCGTATCTGTCGGTAACGGTTATCCTGATGTTGCTGGTATGCGTCTTCGATTTGCTGAACGGGGAAGGATGGAAGCGTGTGACCGTACACGGCTTACAGGGTATAGCCACCGTAGGTGCGGGCGGCGTGTTGTATTTAATTGCCTGCGGCCTGTCATCTGCTCTCACCGGAGTCGAAATCATGTCGCGAACCAATGTTTTTCTCGGCGCCGGAATTAAGAAATACGTGACGCTTTTCTTTGAATGTTACCGAAATTTCGCCGAAAATATTCGAGATACCGCTTTATTTCCCAAAGCGTTGATCAATACCGTTACGGGCTTAGCTGCGGCAATATTGGTTTTTTGTCTGTGTTACGCGTTGTTTTTCAACAAAAAAATGCGCGCAGCGGATAAAATGCTTACGGTTGTGCTTGTGCTGCTGTCTCCGTTTGTCATGAATATGACTTATGTACTGGCCCGAGGATATATTCATGATTTGATGATGTACGCGATTTGGTTCAGTTATATTTTTGTTTTGCTGCTCGCTCTGTGGATAAACCGGGAAGAACGAGTGAAACACGGCTTAAGGATTGCCGTAAAGGGGCTTAGTGTCGCCTGTGTGGCCATTTTGCTGTTCGGTAATTTGACGGTATCCAATTCGGCGTATTTAAAAAAAGATTTGGAACAAAAAGCCACCCTTTCATATATGACCCGGGTGGTATCACGTATGGAAAATCGGGAGGATTATGTGCCCGGAGTAACGCCGGTCTGTTTTGTCGGATATACCGCTCTTTTCCAAACCCTTCCCGGGTGGGAAAATATTGCCACGATTACCGGGCTGGACTGGAATAATGCGATTGCGGGCGACTCTTCTTTATGGTATTACAACTGTTACCGGGCATATTTTCAATATATTTTGAACACTCCCGTAAACTTGTGCAGCGATGAGATGCATGAACAAATCAAGAAGCGGGAAGATGTGCAGGCAATGCCTTACTATCCTGATAAAAACTGCATGCAAATGATTGACGGCATTTTGGTTGTCAAAACAGGAAATTACGAGAGCTCAGGCGGGGAATAACGCAATATGTGGGAACGTATCAGGCGGATACTGACCAAACACAAGGCATTTTTCGCTTACGGGTTGATCAGTTGTTTTGTGACATTGGTCGATGTGGCAATCAGCAAAATATCCGAACTGTTTTTAATACCGGTGGCGGCAAATACCCTGGGCGTTGTGACGGGTTTTGTGTTGCAATATTTTCTGACCGCGCGGCATGTGTACAACATCCGAAACGGAAAATCGTTTGCGGTGTTTTTCGTTACGTTTCTCATTGGATTAGCCGCCGCAGACGGAATAGTTTATTTTTTCCGAACCGTTTTGTTCCAAGGTGCGGGAGGCACTGTGGCTTTTTTGGTCAGCAAGGGATTTTCCATAGTGATTCCTTTTTTCCTAACATATTTTTTGCGAAAAAAATTTATGCCTGTCAAAAAGGAAGATCAGCATTCATGAATACGTTATTTGCTTTTCTGCCATGTTACAATGAGCAGGAGAATATAGGCTTATTAATCGACGGCTGGTTAGAACAATGTGAACCCTTGGCAAAAAACGGATTGGCATTAAAGATTACGGGAATTGACGATTGCAGCACGGATCAAACCGCATCCGTCATTCGGGAAAAGAGTGAACGGTTTTCCAATGTGCGGTTACTGTCTCACCCCAGCAATAAAGGATTATGCGGAGGCTTGAATTCAGCAATCGAAATTTTTTTGCAAAGCGGTTTGCCGGGGGATTATATGGTGATTATGGATGGCGATAATACCCATGACCCTGTTTATATCCACAAAATGATTCGCAAAATTCGGCCGATGGGGGGCAAAAACGCAGATTGTGTTATTGCTTCCCGCTATTGTCCCGATTCGCAGGTGATGGGTGTTACGACCGGACGAAAATTTTTCTCCGATATGGCGAGAAAATATTATAGCACGGTTTTAAAGGTGCCCGGGGTAAACGATTATACTTGCGGGTATCGTTTGTATACATACGGTATTATCCGAAGCCTGACGGAACAATTCGGTCGGGATCCGGTTAAAGAACAAAGCTTTGCCTGTATGATGGAGCTGCTCTATAAACTGTATTTGGTCGGCGCGACATTTGATGAAATCGGATTTACGCTACGATATGACCGAAAGCGCGGAGAAAGCAAGATGCCCGTTTTTGCAACCGTCATGAAAAGTCTCTCTACCGCAATTACTCTACGACATTTAAAAGGAAGGATTTGAACCGATGGTCAAAGTAATGTCGGTATTCGGAACACGTCCGGAAGCTATCAAGATGTGCCCTTTGGTCAATGAGCTCAAGCAAAGATCGTTTGTTCGGACGACAGTCTGTGTAACCGGTCAGCACCGTCAGATGTTGGATCAGGTACTGTCTGTCTTTGATGTGCAGCCGGATTACGATTTATCCGTTATGAAAGAAAAGCAAACTCTTTTCGACATTACAGACAGCATTTTACATTCCATTCAAACGGTACTTGAGGAAGAAAAACCGGATTTGGTTCTGGTTCACGGAGATACATCCTCCGCATTTGTTACGGCGCTGGCATGCTTTTATCTGCAAATTCCGGTTGGGCATGTAGAAGCCGGATTGCGCACCTATAATATCTACTCGCCTTATCCGGAAGAATTTAACCGGCAGGCTATCGGCCTGATTGCTGAGTACCATTTTGCCCCCACCCGGCTTGCCGCAGATCATTTAATTCAGGAAGGAAAAAATCCGGATCGCGTTTTTGTAACCGGCAATACAGTGATCGATGCGATGCGGTTCACCGTCAGGGACGAATACCGTCATCCCGAATTAGACTGGGTGGGCAATCACAAGCTGATTTTCATTACCGCTCACCGCCGGGAAAATCTCGGAGAACCGATGCACCAAATGTTTCGCGCGATTCGCCGTGTCTTACAAGAGCATCCCGAGTGTCGTGCGGTTTATTCTATCCATATGAATCCGCTGGTTCGCAGTGCGGCACGGGAAGAGCTGGGAGATTGCGATCAAATACACATTATTGAACCGATTGGTGTCATTGATTGCCACAATTTTGAGGCCAGATGTACTTTATGTCTTACCGATTCGGGCGGCATTCAGGAAGAATGCCCGGCATATGGCAAACCGGTTCTGGTTATGCGGGATACCACAGAACGTCCGGAAGGCGTGACGGCAGGAACCCTTCGTTTAGTCGGAACAGACGAGCAATCCATTTACAGCAATTTTAAAGAATTGCTGGAAAATCCTCTGGCTTACGAGAAAATGGCACATGCCGCCAATCCATACGGCGACGGCCACGCGTGCGAAAGAATTGCGGATATCATTGAGCGCCAATTCAGTAAGGTTCAGAACGGGACAAATCATGAAAACAGCATCGGATAATATCCGTCGTGTCGAACATACCCTGCCTCCTTGGTTCGATTCAAATGCCCGCGCGCTTATTCTGGGCACCATGCCTTCTCCCAAATCACGGGAATCGGGATGTTATTACGGGCATCCGCAAAACCGTTTTTGGAGCGTCATGAGTGCGGTGTTCCGGGAAAATATTCCGCACGATACCTTGGCGCGCAAAATGTTTGTCACAGATCATTTTCTGGCGCTTTGGGATGTATTGGCGTCTTGCGATATTTCCGGAGCCAGCGACGCCAGTATTCAGCACCCGGTTGTCAATGACCTTTCTCCCATTTTTCGCTCCGCTTCCATACGAACGGTGTTTACTACCGGTAAGAAAGCTTTTTCCCTGTATAACCGGATGCTTTATCCTGTCACGGGAAAAAAAGCCGTTTGTCTTCCTTCTCCCAGTTCCGCAAACGCCGGTGTAAATTTGGCGGAATTATGCCAGGCGTACGCCGAAATTCGCCAAGCGATTGAATAAATCTTCATCTCAATCGGGTAGGAGGCTGGCCATTAGTTGGCCAGTCGACCTCCCACAGAACCGTGCGTACCGGTCTGGTACACGGCTCATCCCCTGTTTTATGCCGTGACAGACTTGCTATAGTAGGAATAGAAAAACTGGAATCCGGCCCTTTCAAGCCTTTGGTTTGAGAGGGCTGTGTTCATAATCGGGCTTGCCGCTATGCGCCAATACCCTTTCCTTGAACATGCCAGTATTCCGGCATTGGCGTTCGTTATTCCCAGTTTCATGAGATTCCTCCACCTTGTCCGGACTCTCTTCCACTTCTTCCAGAACACTAACACTGGATCTATACTAAAAAAGTGGACACACACATGGAAGGTCTGATATAATAAATCAGGCACCGAAAAGGAGGTATACCATGGCGACAAACAATTACACGA
>CAZMAM010000017.1:0-30230 GCA_964564305.1 uncultured Eubacteriales bacterium | reverse complement strand
CCACAACTAAGAGCGCTTTGCACTAGTTTTCTTGAGGTTTTGTGCGGTATTGCCTAAACGCTCCGCAGGCGGATGAGACAGAACCCAGTCTATAAAAATGTGTCTATAAAATCCAATCTATACGGCTTTTTTCCCGGGTTTACAAAGAATTCACATTTGCACTCTTGACAATTGCGGTTTGCCGTGGTAAGCTTTCGTTAGCACTCAAGAGCACAGAGTGCCAAAGCTGAAAAATTTATATTATTTTCACAGGCCATACGGCTCAACAGGGCAATCAAGCGGCGCTGCCCCGAAATACGCATAAACGCAGGTTTATTTTTATGGTGCAAATTTCTCTTGGGCCGTAAAACCGCAGGGCTCGGGGTTTGCGGGGGTGTAAACACAGCACGGCATATATTATATCCGACGGCCGTCGGGCGACGATGAGGCGGCAGCCGGTCTTTGTGCGGTGTTGCTTTAACGAAAAAGACGCAGGCAGATGACGTGCAAAGCCATCAGGCGGTCATTGTACGGTGTTGTCTTATGTTTTCCCGGAAAGGAGGGAGCGGTACGGAAACGCTGGAAGGGCGCAAAAAGGCCATATTAAAAGCGATTGTGGAAATGTACATTCAAACAGGGGAACCGGTGGGTTCCAAAGTTCTGTCCGGTGTACTGCCCAGTGCCGCATCCCCCGCGACGGTTCGGGCGGAAATGGCGGCTTTGGGCGCATTGGGTTATCTGGAGCAGCCGCACACTTCCGCCGGGAGAGTACCCACGGCGAAGGCGTACCGCCTGTATATCGAGCAACTGATGCCCAGACGGGCCCCGGGGCAGGAACGCCGCGCGGATATCGACCGCCGGCTTTCTTCTGCGGGAGGAGATCCGCAGCTTCTGCTTTCCGCCGCGTCCCGTTTGCTCAGCGAAAGCACCGGGTGCGCCGCTTTGGCCACACCGCCCACCGAACCGGAGAGCACGCTGGCGGCGGTGGAACTGGTGCGGCTGTCCCCGCGCGGTGTAATGGCGGCGGTGCTGACATCCTGCGGCACCCTTCGTTCCCGCATGTGCCGGGTGGACGAATCCGTTTCCGACAGCCAGGTTTCGGCTCTCGCTGGGGAACTCAACCGCGCGCTTTGCGGAAAGCCGCTATGCCGGATTACGCCGGCCGCGGTGCAAACCCTGCTCACCCGTTTGGAAGGCGGGCTGGATCTTGCGGGTGTCGCCACGGCGGTGTACGATATGTGCAGCGAGGAAGAGGGAGAAGTCCGGCTTTCCGGTCAGTGGCAACTGTGGGAAAACCCGGATTATTCCTTTGAGTATCTCAGGCGTTTGGCTGGCTTTCTTTCCCGGGGCGAACGGCTGCGGGGCATGCTCGCCGATTTGCGGGACGGGCTTCAAATTTTGCTCGACGGCGAGAGCCTCTTCCCGGAGCTTGCCGGATCCTGCGTAATCGTGGCGCGGTATTCTCCGGGCAGCCGGGTCAGCGGGGCTATCGGAATTATCGGGCCGGTGCGGATGGATTATTCCCGCGCCATTCCTCAGTTGGAATATACGGCGTATACGGTGGGCCGCCTGATGGCGGATTTGTGGCAGAGGTGAACCGAACATGAAAACACAGGAAACCGCCGCCAAGAACGAAAGCGGCAAAGAGGAAGACGGAGTTCCTCCCGAAATTCGGGAAGAACCCGCGGCGTCGCAAACAGAGGACGGGCCGCAAAAACAGGGCGCCAAACCGGAAAATCCGGCGAAAGACCCGGCGCAGTCAAAAAAGCCGGGCAAATCCCGCAAAAAGGCGGAAAAAGCGGAAGAACCGCCCGCCGAAAAGCCAAAGGAAACCGGCGATGCGTCGGAGCAAAACGCTCGCGAACTTGCGGCCTTAAAAGATCAATACGCCAGAATGCTGGCGGAGTACGCGAATTTTAAACGCCGCACCGAACAGGAAAAGGAGAGCATCGGCCTGTACGCCAAATCGGAAGTCATGCGGGTTCTTCTGCCTGTTCTGGACGCGTTCGAACGCGCGGAGAGCTCGCCCGACGGGCCGGAATTTCGCAAGGGAATAGAGATGACGGTGGCTCAGCTTCGGGATTTGCTGCACGGGCTGGGGCTCACCGAAATCGAGGCCGAGGGCAAGCCGTTTGATCCGGAAATCCACCACGCGGTGAGCCGGGAAGATGCAAACGGCGTTGAACCGGAAACGGTGACGGAAGTGTTTCAAAAGGGATATACGGTCGGCGGAAGAGTGATCCGGCCGGCGATGGTGAAGGTCGCGAATTAGGCGCCGTCGGCCCGCAAACCGGAAAAATTGGCAAACCGGCGAAAACAGCAAAAGAGTCAGCGGGCGTTCCCGCGCATTTCACGAAGGAGGTAATTGAATTATGGCAAAAATTATCGGTATCGATTTGGGCACCACCAATTCCTGTGTCGCGGTCATTGAGGGCGGCGAAGCGGTGGTCATTCCCAATGCGGAGGGCGCGCGCACTACGCCTTCGGTGGTCGGCTTCAAAAAAGACGGGGAGCGTCTGGTCGGGCGCACGGCCAAACAGCAGGCCATCAGCAATCCGGATCGCACCATTTCTTCCATTAAACGGGAAATGGGCACCGGGCACAAGGTCACGGTGGACGGCAAAAGTTACACGCCGCAGGAAATCTCGGCGATGATTTTGCAAAAATTGAAATCGGACGCGGAGAGCTATCTGGGCGACACCGTGACCGAGGCGGTCATCACCGTTCCCGCTTATTTTACCGATGCACAGCGTCAGGCGACCAAAGACGCGGGCAAGATTGCGGGCATGGATGTCAAGCGCATTATCAACGAACCCACCGCCGCCGCGCTCGCTTACGGCATCGATAAAGAAAGCGACCAGAAGATTATGGTGTACGATCTGGGCGGCGGAACCTTTGATGTTTCCATTATCGAGATGGGCGATGGCGTTCAGGAAGTGCTGGCCACCGCCGGAAATAACCGGCTGGGCGGCGATGATTTCGATCAGAAAATCGTCAACTGGATGCTTGCTGAATTCAAAAAGAGCGAGGGCATCGATCTTTCCGGCGATAAAATGGCGATGCAGCGGCTGCGCGAAGCGGCGGAAAAAGCGAAGATTGAACTTTCCGGCGGCGTGACGAGCAACATCAATCTGCCGTTTATCACGGCGGACGCGAACGGGCCGAAACATCTGGATCTTACGCTTTCCCGCGCGGATTTCAACCGCCTGACCGCCGATTTGGTTCAGGCGACGATGGGGCCGGTGAAACAGGCGCTTTCCGACAGCGGGTTAAACCCCTCCCAGATCGATAAAGTGCTGCTGGTGGGCGGATCCACCCGTATTCCCGCGGTTCAGGAAGCGGTCAAGAGTTACATGGGCAAAGAACCGTTTAAAGGCATAAACCCGGATGAGTGTGTGGCCATGGGCGCCGCTTTGCAGGGCGGTGTGCTGGGCGGCGAGGTCAAGGGGCTTTTGCTTCTGGACGTCACGCCGCTGTCTTTGGGCGTGGAAACCATGGGCGGCATTATGACGAAAGTCATCGAGCGCAACACCACCATTCCCACCAAGAAGAGCCAAATCTTTTCCACCGCGGCGGATAACCAGCCCTCCGTGGAAATTAACGTGCTTCAGGGCGAGCGGGAATTCGCCAGAGACAATAAATCTTTAGGGATGTTCCATCTGGACGGCATCGCGCCCGCGCCGCGCGGCGTTCCGCAGATTGAGGTCACGTTCGATATCGACGCAAACGGAATCGTCAACGTCAGCGCGAAAGACATGGCGACCGGAAGAGAACAGAAAATCACCATCACCTCCAACACCAATATGTCCAAGGAAGATGTGGAAAAAGCGGTGAAAGATGCCGAGCAGTACGCCGCCGAGGACAAAAAGCGCCGCGAACAGGTAGAAACCCGCAACGAGGCGGATCAAGCGGTGTACCAGTGCGAAAAGGCGCTGAACGATTTCGGCGATAAGGTCACCGAAGACGAAAAATCCGAAGTCCGGCAAAAGATCGAGGCGGTGAAAGAAGCGCTTAAGGGCGAGGATATCGAAAACATCAAAGCGAAGAAAGACGAACTGATGAGGGCGTTCGGCCAGGTTGCGGAAAAAGTGTACCGGCAAAGCGCTCCCCCGCAGGGTAATCCCGGGCAGCAGGAGCCTCCCGCCGACGGCGGCGAGTATTATAACGGAGACGTCAAATAAGGGAAAGCGGGCATAAGGCGGCGTTTGGCGGCGGCTCACTTTCGGGAAAGGAATCTTTCATGGCGGACAAACGCGATTACTACGAAGTGCTCGGCGTTCAGCGCAATGCGTCCGAAGACGAGATTAAAAAAGCGTATCACAAGCTCGCCAAGCAGTACCACCCGGATTTGCACCCGGGCGATAAGGCGGCGGAGGCGCATTTTAAGGAAGTCAACGAAGCGTACGAGGTGCTTTCGGATAAAGAAAAGAAGGCGCGCTACGACCAGTTCGGTCACGCCGGAGTGGATCCGAATTTCGGCGCCGGCGGAGGGTACGGCGGCTTTCAGGATGTGGATTTCGGGGATATTTTCTCCTCGTTTTTCGGCGGGGGCGGCAGACGCTCCTCCGCGAATGCGGCGGTTCGGGGAACCGATGCGGGCGCGACGGCGGTTATCTCTTTTGAGGAATCCGCCAGAGGCTGTAAGAAGCAGGTGGATGTGAATCTGGTGGAGGTCTGTTCCGAATGCGGCGGATCCGGCGCGGCGAAGGGAACCTCCCCCACCGTTTGTCCGGATTGCGGCGGAACGGGGCAGGTACGCCAGCAAACGCGTACCCCGTTCGGCATGATGCAGACTCAGACGGTTTGCGGGCGTTGCCGGGGCACCGGAAGGATTATTCAAACGCCTTGTTCCGCCTGCCACGGAAGCGGGCATGTGAACGTTCGGCGAAAAGTGGGGGTGAATATCCCCGCCGGTATCGCGGACGGGCAGACCCTGATTATTCGCGGCAAGGGTAACGCCGGGCGCAACGGCGGACCCGCGGGGGATTTGCAGGTTCAGGTTTCGGTGCGTCCGCATCCGTTCTTCGAACGCCGGGGCAACGACATCCTTTGTGATCTGCCGATTACTTTCGCGCAGGCGGCGCTCGGCGCGGAGATTACCGTTCCCACGCTGGACGGCAAAATGCCGTTCACCATCAAAGAAGGGACTCAGCCCGGGGAAATGCTTCGTGTGCGGGGCAAGGGCTTTGCGGACGTTCAGGGCAGGCGGCCCGGAGATTTGGTTTTTTGCGTGACGGTGGAAGTGCCTAAAAATCTCTCCTCCGAACAAAAAGAGCTGCTTCGCCGCTTTGACAGCGCAACCGGAACGCACAATTACCAAAAACGCAGCACTTTTTTTGACAAACTCAAAAAAATGTTCGGCGGAGACTGAACGCCCCGTGCAAAAACCTCCGCGTGCTTTTGCCCTAAAGCAATACTGAAAAACCCGGCAAAATAATACCGATTGCCCGAAATTCGCCTGCAACCGAAATTTTGAGCCCCGGTGTTGTGTGTGTCTATCGTGTAACCGGCCTTACCCGGTGATTTTACCCGGCAAAGGGGATTCTCCTTTTGCCGGGATTTTTGCGTTTTACCGGGGGCGTTGGCATGGTCCGCTCGGCCCGGGGAAGCCCGGGTTTTCCCGATGGTACCTGCTGGATTTTGCTTTCCGTTTGGCCTTACTTTTTGCCCAATGAGCCGGGTGTTGCCCTGAGGGCAAAATATCGTGAAATTTTTCGGATAATTGTAAATTTTTGGTGAACACTCTTGAAATCGCCGTGAGTATACGGTATAATGCAAAATAGGAAAGTTTGCAAAATCATTGGCCGCAAGAAAAGCGAAAATCCGCTCTTTCGCTTTTTGGGTGGCGATAAGTTAAGGCCATACCGCACAATGATTGTGCGTCAGATGCGTCGGCGAATTTTTCGTCAGGAAAAACAAAAACCGCAGGGAATACTTGGTGTACTTCCGAGGATTTTTGTAATAACTGACGGAAAAGACGCAGGCAGGTGACGTGCAAAGCCGTCAGGCGGTTGTCATGCGGTGTTGCCTGAAAATAGGCGAACCCGCGCCAAAACGGTTAGCGCGAACGCGCGGCAACGGAGACTGAGCGCGGATTGCCTGAACGCAAACGGTGGGATCGGCCTCGGCTTGCCGGGCGTTTGAGCGGCGGGAGGTACGGAAAATGAAGGCGTATTACCAAGCGGAACACGCGGCCGAAAATCGGCCCGGGTTTTGGCGTGTGCTGAAACGGCGGTTTAGCCGAGCGCCCGCGGCGGTGGCGGGAATTGTGCTTGCTTTGGCGCTGCTGTTGGGTTCTCTGCCGGTCTTGCCTTTGCTCACCGTGTCTTCGGCGGGCGAGATTCCGTCGCAGACCAAATATTCCGATGTCAACGCGTATCAGGACGCGAGAATACAGGAAATTCAAAAGGATATCTTTTTTGCCGGCAAAACGCCGGAGGAGTATACGGAGGGCTCTCCCGAACGGAAGGCGCTTTCTGCGCTGCAAAACGGCCCGCTGAAAAACGATACGCATCAAAAAGACGGTTCGCTCGGAGAAGGGCAGGAGGCGTGGCTGCGGCATGTGCCGGTCTCGCCTCAAAGCCGGTATTTTCCTGGCACACGGACAGTGCGCTGCCGGAGTGGGACGGTGATCAGAATTTCTCGTGCCTGAATCAGCCGGACGGCCCGAAAGACACGGAAGACGATCTTGACGTACTTAATTCCATTGAATTTGATGTTGTGTTTGGCGGCGCTAAGCATTTGGGCGACCTTCCCACCGTAACCATGACGGGGGGGGGAAGGATGAACGCTTTTATGTATTTAATGTGGATACCCCAAGGCGGCTTCGCTTTGCGATGGAATTTACCGCCAAATTTAAAAATGATTTGAATTACCTCATCAACATCACCAGCGATCTCGATATGGCGGGGTATAATGTAAATGAAGATACCCCGGAGCATCTGACCGATGAAACCGGGAGTTCCGCGCATTCCACCGCAGAAAAAATTGAAACCTGCGACTGGCAGGCGGTGGATTATGTCCGGGGAACACCCGGGCGGAGAGCCATTTTATATATCGAGGGCAACGGGCACACGATGTACAACCTGCGCACATCCGACCGGGGTTTTATCGGAACATGCAACGTCAACCTCATCATCAAAAATTTCAGCATAGCCAATTCGATGGCGCTGCGCTCCTGCGGGTACGACGGCAACGGTCAGGGGTCTTGCACCTCGCTCTTTGCGGCGCAGGGGACTCAGGCGGTTTATTGGGAACTGTACAACTGCCATACCATGGATTCCTTTGTGGAAAATTATGATCAGAGTTACGCGGACGGATTTATCGGCAGAAAGGTCAAAGGGGCCGGGCTGTTTGTGCAAAATTGTTCCGCCAACCGAAATACGGTGATCGGCGGCGGGCATGTGGGCGGCATGACGGGAAACATCCAGCCGTACACCGCGGAACTGCCGGAGGATTCGGATTTGGTGGGCGAAACCACCAAAGCGGATATCGCGTATAACCATCCGCTGGGCGGGCGAACGCCGGAAGAGATTATCCTGAAAAACTGCGACTTGACCACCGCTGAAGGAACCGCAAAAGACGACGAGAAAAGAATCGGTCTGGAGGGAGAGGATCATTTATTCGGGCATTATGTCAAAGAGATTTTCCCCTCGTATTTTGAAAACAGTTATTCGGTGGATTGCGAACTGTTTTCCACCGGATCGGATTCCGGCTGCTTTATCTCCTGCGGAACCGGAATCGTCGCGAAAAACTGCTACACCAACAACAACATCTACGCCGACAACAACACCGCCGGGTTTATCGGCCGGGCGGGCAACCGGCTGGGCACTTACGCGATGTGGGACGATAACCCGGAAAACGGCAAGGGGGACAAAGCGGCATATACCTACAAGATAACCAATTATTTTGAAAATTGCTATTCCTCCGGCATTGTGGAGGGCAGGAACTCCATGGGCGGCTTTGTGGGGTATGTTCAGTGCCTGCGCAACGTGGAGCAGTCGTACGAGATAAACCCCTATATGGACAACAACCAGTTTACAACTTCCCGGCACAACAAAGGAAACGAAAAACACTACGATGTGATGGAGCAGGGGTTTGATTCGCGGTATAATCTGCGCACCAATACCGGATCCACTGTTTTTTACAACTGTTATTCCTCTTCTTCCGTGGGCATGGATTACGCCGGGCGTTATTGCGGCGGGTTTGTGGGGTTCGATTCCTCTTATTCCATCGGCGCTCAGCTGAAGATTGACGGAGCGGTGAAAGAAATCAACGGCACCGCCTATATCAACTGCTACGCCTGCGGTGAGGTGGGCAATATTCTGACGGTGACCGATCCGGAAAAGGCGCAAAAGGAGAACTCAATTATTTGGACGATACCGAAAACGGCGAGGGCAACGACAACAAGAACGAGGCAACCGGCGCCGTCACGAATCTCCCGTATTATCCGACCGGTGGGTTTATCGGGGCGCTCGCGACCGACCGCTGGTGGATTGCCCGGGCCAGGATTTACGGCAATGCGGAAAAAGAGTATCAGCAGGATATCATTCTTTATCCGCCGACTTACAATACAGAATCAAAAGAGTATGTGTTTCAAATACAGGAAAATTCCAAATATTCCAAGCCCGGCAGATACGCGTATTTTAAGCCGGGATCCACCGCGGAGAGCAATGCGGACAAAAAAGACGGCAAAAACGATGACGAATATTCGAATGACAGATACGGCGCGTTCGGAGATATTGAGGATTACCGCGCGTACGACAAAGCTTTCGGGTTTTTTGCCAACTGTTATTACGATATGCAAACCACCGGCATGCGGGAAATGTCCATCGGTATGGCGGGCGGAACCAACGCTTATGAACCGTCGGCCGATTTTGTGGCGGCACGAAAAGAATGGTACAAAGACAAGGTGAATTTTACTTTCCGGACATACGATCCCGACGATCCCCAAAACGGCGGCATCGCTTACGAAGAAGATCTCACCGCCGCGCGCCGGGGGCAGACCGTGACCGGCGGGGTAAAGACCGTAGCGCGGTTTTCCGTAAAGGGCGTGACGGGGCTGTATACCACCACCGCGCCCGCCAAGGGCATACTTGGATTGACGAATTTAACCGAGGCGGTGGCGGCGGATCCCGAAAACGGCATTGCCGCCAAAGAAGCGACCCCGATTTTGCTGGGCGATGTGACCTTGGGGGACGAACCGAATAACGCCTGGGGGTACGAAACCGGGTATTATCCGCACCTGAACGTGTTCACGGAGGTTGGGGACGATTGGCAGGACGAAAGTGCCGACGAAAGCTTGCTTGCGCCTTCCGCTTTTTATGTGGAGCGCATCGGCTTTGACGGAAACGCGTACTCGTCTCAGCAGGAAATAAACGAAGTGCTTTCGGGCGGAGAAATAATATCGCCAAAGCGTTCCTGCCCCATTTCGCAGAGCGACCACGCCAATCCCACCATGGTGCTTCGGGCGTACCGCTGCTCGCAGGCGTCCACCGCGGCGGTGATTTTGGAAAATTACAATTACATCATGGACGCCACCGGGAAACTCTACGACGATCTGGACTGGGCGTGCGCGCTGGAATCCAACCGGATGACATACAACGACGAATCGGGTTACTGGCAGGTGGCGTTTAAGGGGCTCAACGCCGGGGTGTATCATTTTAAGATTCAGGCCAATGACGACATGACCTACAATTACGGCGCGTCCCGGTTTGACGACGGCGCCAACTGTTCGTTCGAGGTTCCGAAAGACGGCACCGATGTGGTGATTCGGTTCCGTTTTAACCCGGAGAATATGTTTGCCAACGATTTTTCCATCCTGGTGGACGGTTATGAGCCGGGAGCGCTTCAGGAAACCGAAAAGGGCGCTTACACCGAGTACAGCGGCGAGCATACGAATTTGGCGACTTTCGGCGGGCACCGCGATACGCTCTATTCGCTGATCGGCAGTTTTCCCGAATCCGACTGGGGCAACGGGGAAACGGGCGATATCGATTTGCGGGATGTCGATCTCAATACCGCCGAAGCTGTTCTCACCGTCAGCCCGAATATCGATACCGAGACGGAGGGGAATCCCGTTATACCGCACGAGTTCAAAATCCGGGAAAATCACGATTGGACGGTCAGTTACGGGTATAACGGCGAATCGGACAACGGCGCCAATATGACGCTCAAGGTGCTGCGCGAGTGCCGCTTAAAATTTTCCTTCGACAAAACCACCCACAAAGTGACGGTTTTCATCGATTTAAGCGGGGACGGCGCGTTTACCCGAATAGACGACTCCGCGCGTGCGGACGAGATTGCGGCGTATATCGGGGAAAGTTATATCGCCGATTACACGCTGTATACCTACGACGGTTTCACCGTCATCAGCGATAAAAAAGAAATTTCCCAAGATAATCAGCGGTTTTCGGATGTGCCGGTTTCCGGCCAGAGCGCGTATTTCGCAAGCGGCGCCATGAGCGAGGATCAGGGCGTCTATACCTATACCAAAGACAATGTGCCCACGGGGAAAAACTACCAGATGCGGATTATTCCCTACGATTCGGTCAACCGAATGGGCAAGGATACGGTGAACAATATCTTCTTCCATGTTCCTCCGAAAACGGAGGGGGCGGCGGAAACCTGTACCGTCACCGTCACCTGCGCCAAAGACCCGGAAGATCCGCAATCCCCCGCCGACATCGCAGTTTCCTGCCGGTACGCGGACGGCAGCGTTTCTTCCGCTTTGCTTGCGCTGGATGTGCAATCTTATGTGGTTGCGGGCAATGAGGAACTGACGGGGTACCATTGGCTGGGCAGCGACGAGACCAAAATTCCCGATTCCGACGGAAACGGCGTTAAGGACGAAGCGGAAATCAGGGATTATATTCAAAAAGCTGTTGAAGCGGGAACCATGGAACAGGCGGACGCCGTGAGCGGGCAAATATATACCTGGGAATCCGGCAGGCGGTTGGCCGCGGGCGATTACAGCCTGAAAATATTCGCGGACGGCGATATCGATCTGGGCGTCGGCGAACACGGAACCAAAGCGGATATCGCTTTTAAACTGAATGCGCCGGCTGCTGTGACCGTCAAATATAACGCCGACCGGCAGGCGGCGGAAATTTCCGCCGATCCGCCCGGCGCCTTGGAGGTCACGCGGTACGTTGTAGCGGGAACCGAAAATCTTTTGGGCAAAGTCTGGGATATGAAAAACGAAGACGCCGTAATGCATTTTCAGATTGCCACCGGCCTGTACGAATATATCCTGAAAGGAAACCGGGAGACCGGAAACATCAACGATCCGATTCCGGCGGGGCGGGATTACGCGTTTAAGGTGGTTCGGTGGGGCGTGGACAGCGGCTCCAATCATTCGTTTCACTTAACCGAACCCGCGTACATCAAGGTAACTTTTGACCCGAAAACCGGGAATACCGAATACGCGGCGTATAAAGATGAGGCGTGTACACAGCCGTATCCGCCAAAGGGAGAAGCGGGGAGCGCGCTGGAGGATGTTACGCCGCAAACGTGGTCGGTTTTGGGCGGCGTTGGGCTTACCGGGTACAACTGGCTGGGCCTGCAGCCGGAAAACGGCCAGCCGTACGATGATCCGGCGGTGCGCAAACAAATGGAGCAGGAAGCCTCCGCCGCCGGAAAGATGGACGCGTATCCGCCGGGATCCGGGGATGAGGCTGTGTACTACACCAAAACTTTCCGCAACGTCGCGGTCGGCGTCAACGGCGAAGTGCTCGCGTATCCGTTTAAGGTGGCGGCCAACGGCAACTGGGACAGCGGTATTTCCTACGGATCCGGCGCGGATTATTCCGGAAATTTCATCATCCGGCTGCAAAATTCCTCGGTGGAGCCGGGCGGGCTGTATTACGATTCCTGCGATGTGACCGTCCGCTTTTACCCGAACGGCGACGCGCCGTGCGATAATACGGAAAATCCCGACGCGCCGGATTATAACCCGGACGCCAACGCGTATATCTTAGTCAGCGTGGACCCCGCGGAGCATATGGTGTACACGCTGGACACCTCCGACTGGCGGTGGTATGTGGTCGGGGATTCCACGTTGGTTTCGTACGACGCGTTTAAGGGGGACGATACCACCTACGATACCGTTCGGGATATTACCCAAACCATCCGGTTTACCAACGGCGCGGACACCCGCCAAAAGGGGATTGCGTGGGAACTGGACGCGGAGATGAACCGTGCCGAGGGGTATATCGGCAAATTTGCCGGAACCGCCGACGGCGCGAACCCAAACAGCGGCTTTGAGCTCAAATTTCATGTGGATGGAAAGGATATGACCGTTCACTACGACGAAGACGTCATCGATCTGGATACCGAGATAGACGGCTCCGCTTCCGCCCGCCAACTGCCCGCGGAAATTCTGCCGACCGTTCCCGAGAGTCTGAGTGGGTACCGCCTGGCGCTGGGCGAATACTTGGATATTCAGGCGCTGGAAAACGATTGGCACCTGGGAGAAACCGACAGTTATACGCAATTTGAGGATTTTCGCATTACCTATACATCCGAGCGGTTTATGCCCGGTAAGCAGTTTTTGCGGGTGGAAACTTACGGAATCGGCACCAACGCGGATTATAACCGCTGGAAGGTGGTGCGCGTCCTTTACGATCAGCTTGTTTTGCGCGCGGAAGATTTGCAAAAAGCGCTGCGCGCGCTGCTGCTGTCCGTGATTCCGGAAAAATACGCCGAATCTTCCGGGGCAAACGACGCCGAAAAGCTCACCGATTATCTCCGCAAATTAAAGAAAAGCGGGAACCCCGCCGAGCGGGATCAGTACGCGCTCTATAACGCGGATTTCGATTTTGTCCAGAGGGCGGACGAGTGGCAAAAGCTTCACGACTGGTTGGAAGTTCTGAAAGCGGATAATGACTTTCGCGTCCAATTTGAGGCAAATGCCCCCGGCGCCGGGGACGAGACGTTTTTCTGCGGAGATGTGCAGCCGCTTGACGCGCCTTCGGTGCGGGACGATGTGGGTCTGGTTTCCGGTTCGCGGGTACTGCGCCTGATTCCCAAAGGGTATATCGAGGCGGGCAACAACGCTTCCGTCACGGTGCTGGACAATAAAAAAACCGACCCCGATCAGGCGGAAGAAAGCCGGAAGAACGTGGTGATTTTCGACGCCGAAAACGATACGCCGGACGTCACGGCGCAGTTTTCCGACAATACCAAACTGAACACCAAAGCGTTTACTTATTATAATTTTGCCATGATGATGGGTTACGCCATCACCGATAAGATCGGGCTGGGCATTTACGACAATTATAACGAACAGTCCACGACGCCTTACGCGCAGCAAAACGGCGTTACCCCGTACGATGAGAATCTTGCCAGAGATGAGGATAAATCCGAAAACCGCACGGAAAATGTCTTTTATGCGATGACTTCCGCGTATACCCAAAGGGAGCAATATACCGACAGCACCGTCTCGTATAACCCGGGCGGCGCCGAAAATCCCTCTGGCCTTCACCGGGACGAAAACGGCAATCTCTTAGATGAACACGGGCAAAAAGCCGAGTGGGAGGGGAATATCCTGCGTATCAACGAGCTTTCCCCGCAAAGCTTGATCGGGGATTCTTCCGAAAAGACCCTTTCGGATGAGAAAACCGCCCGCGGGCAGACCATTATTAAGATTTACAAAGTGGAAAACAAGGGACTGGCCAACGAACAAGAAGTCATTTCCACCGTGGATCCGGCCAAATGGCAGGGAGAGAGAAAATTTGAGCGCACGGACGCGGGCGAGTACCGGGTGAAGATGTATTGGGCGATGAACGACGGCCGGTATTTCACCGATTCCAAAGACGTATCCGTTTCTATTAACGAAGCGGGCATCGAAAAGTTTCTGCTCAATCCCGCCGACAACCGCGAAGTCACTTCCTCGGTGGACGAGGCGGCCGTTAAATACGATCCGCAGACCAACGAGCTGACTTACCGCCTGATTTACACCAACGACGTTTCCGGTCAGCCGGTCACGTTCGGCATTCTGGATATCCTGCCCTTTGCGGGCGACGAACGCATTGTCCGCGCAGAGGACACGGAAAGCGGTTTTGCCAATGTGCACACGAATCTGGCGCAGGGCCGCGACATTTCGTTTACCTTAAAGAAAATATCCGTCAAGCGGGAAGGCGCGGGTGACCGGGATTTACAGGCGGAAATTCGCGGTGTGTACATTACCGATGACGCCAATGTGCGCGATTTGCTTTATGACGATTCTGGGGCGGTCAGCGAGGATGCGGCGCAAAAGTTAGGCGTTTTGGTGGCGCCGGAAAATATCGAAGGATTCGGCTCCGGCGGAACAACGGACGCGGATAAGGCGAACCGGGAAGAGTATACCCGGGAAATGGGCAAAATCGAAAATTTAGAGAATGGTTCCTTTGCTTGGACCGATCTCATGTCCGGCTCCGCAAACGAACAGATTGGGCGCGACATCGTCTTTGAACCGAATCAATCGGTAAAAGCGGTCGCCGTGACAGGCATTCAGCTCGCGTCCGCAGACCGAATCACGGTGGAACTTACGCTGCAGGCAGAAGGTGAGCCGAACGACGATCTCTTTAACAACGCGTATTTCTGGGCGGGCTTTGGCGGCCAATGGAACGAGGAAAACGCCAACATGACCGATGTTCAGGAAGAACACGGGTTCACCGACCCTGTTCGCACCACGATTGTGGGCCGGGAATTAAGCGGGAACGTCTTTTTGGACGCCGATACCGACGGCACTTGGGACAGTGACGAGGCGGCCGTAGCGGGCGTGACGGTGGAATTGGTTCCGCTGACCGGGGAAGACGGATCGGTTTTAGCCGGCGAGAGCGTCGCGCAAACCGTTACCGATGCAACCGGACATTACGCATTTACAAACGCACAGCTGAGTGAAGGGCGCTATTGCGTGCGATTTTCCGCCCCCGCAAATCCGGATTCGGATACCGTGCACTTATACGAAAAACCGGATGGCGGCACTTACGGGGGGATAGACACCGTTTCGTTTTCCGCGCTGCGGATATCGCAAACCGTTCTGCCGCAGGAAGATGCGGACAACAACATCGCATCCGCCGAGGCGAGGGATCTGCAAAATGCGGGCAGCGGGTTTATCTACTATATCCGTCAGGAATTCCCCTCAAAATCCGACATCTTCTCATTCAGCTTTGTCAATGAGGTGAATACGGATAAGGAAGGATTCACATATATCAAGTCCCGTCAGGATTTGGGGCTGGCCCAAACTTTCGGCTCGATCACCTTACGGAAAATCGGCGAAAACGGGCAGCCGCTTTCCGGCATTCGGTTTCAGGTGGAATACGAAGGCGGAGACGGCATGTGGAAACCGCTTCGCTATAACGCGTACGGAATTATCGACGGCAACAGCCTTTCGCCGGACGTTTTCACGACCGATGAAAACGGGGAAATTGAGCTGCAAAATCTCTACTTCACCCGCTACCGCATCACCGAAACGGAAACGGCGGATGAACTCAATCCGCTGGTTGGACCCATCGAAGTGGAACTGCCGTACGATCCAAACACGCATGCGGCTGTGGTTTCCAAGCTCGACAACGCGAGAGAAGAAGACGGCAAATGGCTGGATATTCTCATCACCCTGACCAATACCACAAAGCTGTCCGATTATTTGCCGCTGACCGGCGGAAACGAACCGTTCCCCGTTGGGGCTGCCGTCATTGGGGTGGCGCTCGTGCTCATCGGAGCGGCGGCTTTGCTGGCGGTTGTTTTTACCCGTAAACGCCGCCAAAATACGAACCATTAAAGCAGAGTCTGTTCGGATAAAAAACGCGCTTCGGCGAGCGGGGCTAAATTCGAAGGGCTAAAGTGCCTAAATATCCGAGCCGTGCAAGAGAAAACCCATAACTGCTTTTGTCCCCGAACAAACGCGCGGGGCGGAAAAGCCGTTCATTTTGAAAGAAACGGGGAGGGAGCGCCGTTCATGCGCGCCAATGCGAAAAAAGTTTTGATTGCCCTTGCGGGTGTGCTGGCCTTGGCGGCGGGTGTAGTGCTGATTGCCTCTCCGTTTTTGGAAAATGCCGCGCTCGGGCGGCAGCAGGAGAAGCTGATTACGCGTCAGGAAGAGACGGTGCAATCCGCAGCGGAAGATCAAACGCAGGTTTGGTGGGAACAGGCGCAGGAATACAACCGGAATTTGGCGCAAAATGCCGCGCAGGGCGATCCGTTTACTTCCGCGCCCGAAGAAGATAACGGGGCATACCTTTCCGTGCTGAACATAAACGGGGACGGCGTTATGGCGAGCGTTGAAATTCCGAAAATCGGGGTGAACCTTCCCGTTTACCACGGCACGGCGGACGCCACGCTGCGCAAAGGGGCAGGGCATTTGCAAAGCTCCTCGCTGCCGGTGGGGGGAAAGGGTACTCACGCCGTCATCAGCGCCCACAGCGGCCTGCGCTCCGCCGCTTTGTTCACCGATTTGGAACAACTCGCGGTGGGGGATGTGTTTTTTATCCGTGTGCTTGGGCGGGAACTCGCATACGAAGTGGATCAGTGCAAAACGGTGCTTCCTTCCGACACGGGATATATTCAAATTGACCCGAATGAAGATTTTGTCACCCTGATGACCTGTGTGCCCATCGGCGTCAATTCCCACCGGCTGCTGGTGCGGGGCAGGCGAACCGATGAGCGGCAGGCGCGGGAAAAAGCAAACCAAACGTCCATAGCGCCAAGCGAATGGATGAAAGATTACAGGAGTTTCGCGCTTTGGGTCACGGTTGCCGTGGCGGTGTTCGCGGCGGGGTTGATTTTCTGGCTGCTTTACCGCCGCCGTAAGCGGAAAAAAGCTTTGCGCGCAAAACCGAAAGAGCCGTAACAGAAAAGACCATCCCGCGCGGCTTCACCGCCCGAAAACCGGGCGCCTAAAGGAATTATGGCAATACCGCACAAAGATTGTCGTGCGTGAAGCAAGGAGCGGATTTTTCATCAGATGAAACAAAACCGCAGAGCAACCTTTGTGTACTTCCGAGGATTTTGGTAATATATGACGAAAACGGCGCCCGGCCGTTGGGCGGAAAAGGCGGCAGCCGGTCTTTTCACAGTGCTGCCTTAGCAAAAGCAAACGCAAACCCGCAAAAGCGAAAGCCGCTCTTGCGGGTTTTGATTCGTAAAAAGTTTTTGTCCGGTTATCTTCGGCGCATATATTCCTCCGCTGTCATGGCGGTTTGGTTGACCGCGATGCACAGCTTCATATACGCCGCTTCAAAGGATATATCGTAAAGCCTTCGCGCGCCCGATTTTTGTATTTCTTCCTCACCGGCATAAGGGGTTTTCCGGTTTCGGCAGGATGCGACGTACAGCGGAATTCCCCGCTTTGCGCAGGCATCGGCGAGGGAGGGCAGGCCGAATTTGCCCGGCGCCGTGCAGGCGGTTCCGCTGTGATACAGGTACACCAGTGCCGCTGCGTACGGGGCGGGATCTATCCGCCCGAAAGCGAGCCCCGGGTAGGTTTTGAGCGCGAGCACTTCCCTCCGAAAACGAATCGCTCCGCGCGGAAGATGTTCGACTCCCGGTTCGGGGAGTTTGCCTTCAAATCCCTGCGGGGTGACAATCCCCGCCGGATATTCCCCAAAGGGGCGAAAACGGTCGGTGGCCGGATCCGCCTCCTGCAGGCGCAGGGGGTCGTAAACCGGAAAGGTTCCGTTGTTGTCGCGGTAGACGGTGAGCACACCGCGGGCGTTTTCGCCGAGAATCAGCCGTACACAGGCGCACAGCGTTTCAAACGCGGCGCTTTGCGGATCGTCGGGGGGCAGGTTGGATCCGGTGAGGATCAACGGAATGGGGCAGTCGTCAAACAGCATGCCCAGCAGCGCGGAGGTATAACTGAGCGTATCCGTACCGTGAGTCAGGATAATGCCGTCGTATTCCGCAAACGGAATGGCGGCGACCGCTTCGGTCAGTTCCGACCAAAAAGCGGGGGTTGCGTTTTCGCTGAGTACGGAAAACGCCTGCTGCAGATGAAACGTCGCAAGGGACGCGAACGTTTCCCGCAAACGCCGCGCGAGATGGGCGGACACATCGCTTTGCGGAGACAGCGCCCCGCTTTGACTGCCGCTGCCGACGGTTCCTCCCGCGCAAAAAATGAGTATCCGCTTCATGGTATGATTCTCCTTATTTTTGTTTGTTGTTGCGTTGTTGTTGCGATATTTTCGCCCAAGACGATCAAACGGGCCTGCTTGTTCGCCGCTTTATACGATAATCACTTGGCACTCTTTATCATACCGCATTTTCGGTTAAAACGCAATCCGTTGCGCAATCTTCTGTTTTTGCCGGGCGGGAGCCAAAAGAAAAAAGCCGCAAGCCCGCAAAATTGCGGATTCGCGGTTTGTTTTCTGGCGTCGCTGAGAGGATTCGAACCTCCGGCCTGCCGCTTAGGAGGCGGCCGCTCTATCCTGCTGAGCTACAGCGACATAATCGCGGTATTGCCTTGCCTTATCTTATCCTATCCGCCGCGTATTGTCAAGCATTCGGCTAATCTACCCCGCGAAACGCGAATCCCCGGGTAAAGCCGCCTTCAGGCGGCGTTCCCTTAATATACGCGTTCGCGATTTGCACCGCTTTTTGCGGGGATTCGTCGGTGAAATACAGCGTCCAAAACGAAAGTGCGGGGGCGTTTTTCATCACGTCCGCCAAGTACAACGGTACGCTGTTGAGCATATCGGGGCACCGCCCCGTACACGCGAGCGGAAACCGTGTGCCCGTGCGGTCGGTCATCTGCCGCGCTTTGCCGTACCCGCCGCGCCGGGACGGGCAGTGATCGCAGCCGCTTCTTGCCCGGTGCGGGCAGGCGGCGATCAGCATGAGCGGCAGCCTGCCGTAAACAAACGCTCCGCACGGCAACGGGGCGTCTTCGGCAAACGCCATTTGGCGCAGGGAAAGTTCCGGAGAAAGCGTGGCCGCCGCAAGACCTTCCTGAGCGTAGGCGTCCAGGGCGAAGATATTGGCGGCGTATAACCCGAACCCGCCAAGAGGAGTTAACCCCGCTTCCCGGCACAGCGCCACGGCGTCGGCCGTGTGGCACACCGCCGCCAAAACGCCGAGCTGTTTGATGCGGAAGAGTGATTTCAAAATTGCCTCGTCCCGCCCGAACAGGCCGCGCGGAATTTCTCCCGCGACCGCGCTCACCGCAAGGGCCTTGCGCCACGCGGCGTCACCGGCCGAAAGCGGAAGCTCCACTAAGGCGCATTTTCGGGCCAGTTCTTCGCTCCACTGCTCTTCGTGCGCCAGACGCGCCGCCAAAACGGGTTTTTCGGGCGGCGGTAACGCGGGCAGGGAAGGCGCCGCCGGGCCGAAAGTTCGCGGCGGAATCCGTTCTCTCAGCGCCAGCATACGCCGCACCGCCTCCCGGCGCATGGCGTTCACTTCGGCGCTGGGTAAAAAGACGTCATGTATATCTGCGGAGAGGCGGCCCGGCACAAAAGGCGTGGAACCCAGCCGGCCCAGCAACGCCCGGATTCGTTCGGGTTCGCTGGGAGATTTGGAAAACCCGGCCCTTCCGCCCGTAACTATGAGCGAATGGCCGTCTTCGTCGTCGGCGGTCAGCGTAACATCCTGCCCTGCGCGGGCATAAAGAGAAAGATCCAGCCGGATTCGCCCGCATTCCTTCGCGTACAGCTTTTTCAGCCGGCCCGCCGCGGCAGCGGAGGACGCGGCGTCTTCTTTGGTTCGGCTTCCGAACATATCCGCTCCCGTTTTACCCGTATAATAGGCGTCCGTAAATCCCCCGCGGGAAAAAATATCCCGCAGGTCGGAAAGCAGGCCGCTGTCTGTTTCTCCCCGGAGCGCGGCTTTCATTGCGGTTACGGCGGCGGCGACATATTCCGGCCGCTTCAACCGGCCCTCGATTTTCAGTGAATCCACGCCGAATTGCGCCAGTTCCCGAATATGCGCGACCAAAGAAAGATCTTTCAGGCTCAGGTCGTGATCCGATTCTTTCGGGCGGCCGGAAACGGAAAAAGGCAAGCGGCACGGCTGCGCGCATTTGCCGCGGTTGCCGCTGCGCTTGCCCAAAGCGGCGGAAAGCAGGCACTGACCGGAAACGCTCATGCACATTGCGCCGTGTACAAAGACTTCCGTCTGTATTCCGGTGCGGCAGCAACGGGCAATGGCGTCTTTCTCCATTTCCCGCGCCAAAATGACCCGAGAAAACCCGTTTTCGCCCAGTTCCCGCACACCGCGGTCGGTGTGGCAGGAAAGCTGTGTGGAAGCGTGCAGGGGAATATCCGGACATTCCCGTGAAAGCATTCGCGCAAGTCCTCTGTCCTGGACGATAAGGGCGTCCGCTCCGGCCAAAACGGCCCGCCGGGCGTTTTGCACCGCCTCTTCCCATTCATCCTGCCGGATTAGCGTGTTCAGCGTGATGTATGTTTTGACCCCTCGCGCGCGGCAAAACGCCGCCGCTTCTTCCAAAGGGATTTCTCCGGCCCCCTGACGGGCGTGAAACCGCCCGAATCCGAAATAAACCGCGTCCGCTCCGCAAAAAACGGCGGCTTTCAGCGCCTCGGGAGATCCGGCGGGCGCCAAAACTTCCGGACGGTTCACGAACGCCTGCCGCGAAGGGAGAGAATTTCCTTCTGTAATCTGGCGTTTTCCGCTTTTTCACGCGCAAGCTGCTCGTTCGCGTGCTCCAAATCGTCGATTGCGTGTTTCATTTGTCTGCGCAGATCGTTCGCCGCAGCGGATTCTTTATTGGCCAGATCGGTGCTTTGCACGGCGGAAAGCACCGCCGCCATGGTGGTGCTCATGCGCGGGTCGTTTTCGGTCAGGCGGTTCATGGCTTCGTCCACCTGCGCCGCCAGATCCCGTAAATAGGAAAGCGGTTCATCCGAAACCAGTGTGTATTGCGTGCCGCCGATATTGGCTTTTAACCGATTGAGTGCCATCCCTTCACCCCTTTTTTCTCCAGTATACACCTCTTGCGTAAAAAAGTCCACAAAAAAAGCATATTTTTTCCAAAAAACCGTTGACATTCTCCGCACGGTATGGTATAAAATGACCATAAAAACTTTGCAGGAGGAGTATGTAAGTAAACTTTGCCGGGAAAGGGGGAAGAAGCGGCCGCGTTTTCAGGCGGTACGGGCAAAGCGGATAGGCTCTTCAAACGCTGAGGCGAGTTTTCCCAATCGAAAGCCCACCCTTATTTTATAGACACTTTTCCCATGGAAAAGCGGCGTACCTTGCAATGATTTTACCAACACGAAAGGAGCCATACAACAAATGAAACGAACCAAACGACTTCTCGGTGTTCTGCTTTCGGCGGCGATGCTGCTTTCGCTGCTGCCGATGTCCTTCTCTTTTGCGGCGGAGAGTTATCAGCCCCAAGCGAAGGAATCCGATTATTTTTACCGCCAGCTCAACGCGAGGGCGCAGGCGATTTACACCAAACTCCTGTCGGAGTTCACCAAAAATGCCGAAACCTATTATGAAGGCAAAGCGGTTATCGATTTGATGAACTTAACCGACGCCGACGGCAACACCGTTATTTCCGAACAGGATGTGACGGCTTATGCGCAGCAGGGCAATAAAGATATCTTTAACGATTTTTGCGCCGCGAAAGACGCGCTGGATCTGGATCATTCCGAGCTGTGGTATCTCGATTCCGGATATCTGACTTTCTCCGTCACGAAGGACACTTCCGGGTACCATGTCCTCATCGGCCCGGGCAGAGGCGAAACATACCTGCTGGCCGGCCAGCCGATTGACGATCTGAAGACCAAAATCACCGAAACCGAAAAGGCCATTCAGGATATCACCGATAAAGCGCTGGCCGATTTAAAAACGGCGGAGGCGCAGGCGGATGCGGAATATTCCGATCAGGATAGAATCTCTTATTTGGTGACTTCGGTGCACGATCAGGTCACGAAGAGCATTCATTACCGCTATGAGATCGAGTGCCGCGAAATCAACGGCGTGGAGCACGCCAACGCCAAATACATCCGCACGCTTTACGGCGTGGTGACTCACGAGGGCGTGTGCGAATCCTATGCCCGCACCCTTCAGGTGGCGCTGACCAAACTTGGAGTGGAATGTGTTCTGATTCACGGGGTGCACACCAAGGGTACGCCGGAAGATCATATGTGGAACGCGGTGAATATTCCCGAAGGGGATACGGATCACTGGTACATGGTGGACGCCACCATGGACGATCCGCTCATCGCCAATTATGACGGATCCCGCGATTTAACGTATAACGAAGGTCTGGATTCCCGCGAAACCAACACGTATCTTCTGGTGGGGCAGTCGGTGGCCAATCAATACTGGAACCCCTCCGGGTATGTTTCCACCGGCAATTTTGAATTTACATATCCCGTTTTGGAAACATCCTCGTATGCGGGCGCTACCGTTTACGAAGGCAGCGACGGCTTAAAGGTGAAATATTCCGCGGGCGAATCGCAGGAAGACGGCGTTCCTGCCGGCGTGTACACCGTCACTTTTAACGGCATGAACGATAAAAAGGCGCGTGAGCAGGGCTTTTACTTTATGATTAAGCAATACGATTTTCATCCCGACGGCACCGCCAGCGTGATGGAAGATTGGTATTACGCCTATGCCACCATTTTGGTCACCGGCGGCGATAATCCGTATTTCGGCGATTTTGAGGACGGGCTTCGTTTTTCCAGCGCGACCTGCGAATACAGCGAGATTGCGGTAACCACCCGTGCGCCGGATCATGTGGACGAATGGACCCCGGACGCCTCTACCAGTTATCTTTCCAGAAACTGGGAAGCGGGCTTCTACCACGGGACAGAGGCCGAGATTGTCGCCACTTCCGGTATGCTGTACAATATTAACTCCACTTACGAGGCGCCTCCTTATGTCACGCAGCAGGATCCGGCCCCCAACGGCAACGCCACAGCGGGGTACGAATACCGTTTCCGTGTGCTGTACGACGATGACCTCTATCATATTCTCCCCTCCGACAAAAACGCCGGAATCGCGAAAGCCGATAACTTTGTCAACGATTACGAAACCGCAAAGACTCAGGACGTTCAGGTGCGGTATTACACCAATCAGGAAGACCTGCACAATCCCGGGCAGGTTATGGCCACTCAGGTGGTGGGAGAACTGCCCTTTGACGTCAACCGCGACGGCATTGTGGATACGAGCGAATATACCGATTTTCGCTGGATATACAAATCCGATCCCCAGGATCTTTCCGGTCAGGGCGTGAAATGCCCCAACACCGATTATCACGATGCGGGGCATGAAGAATGCTCGGTTGAAAACGGCTGCCCGATTATCGGCGTGGAGTTCAATTTCCGCGCTTCCGATCAATGGATCGACGACGTGACCATGTACAGTTTCTCCATTGAGGGCGTTGTCGGTTCCCGTTCGTCCAAATACGCCAACAGCTTTTCCGTTATCGCGATGGTTCCGGGGCTTTGCCCCTCCTGTTACCGCGGTCAGGGAATCGATTGGAACGTCTGGGGCCAGCCGACTTTGCTGGACGCGCCGGAAAATCTTGATTTGCACGCCATGGCCGAGGCGGGCGGAACCGATCCCGAAACCCTTGCCGAACTGGACAAGGAAATGAACAAAAGCGATGTCAACGGCAGGCTGATGCTGGTTGTGGAAAATAAGAGCAAAGGCGCCGGAAATCGCGAAGAATATGAAAAAATTGACGGATATTTGGAGGACAGCCACGAGGTCGACGGCGAAATCCTTTCCTCCTCCGTGTTTGAAATCAACTTCAACCGTTTGTGCCCCGCCGTAAAACTGGAACCCAATAAGGGGCAGAAGATCCGGGTGCAGGTTGGGTACCCCGCCGGCATTACCTATGAGGATTTGGGCAGCGGAGAAATCGAGCTCAAAGCGTATCACTTCACCCGCTGCGCGGAAAACGAGCCTTGCGAGGAATATCAAAAAGAGACTGCGGCCGAAAAGCGCCTGCACAAGTGGGGCTCCCACATTATCAGCGTGGAAGAAATCACCATCATTCCCACGCCATACGGCATGATTATCATGTGCGATTCCTTCTCCCCGTTTGAAATCGTCGCGGTGAAGCCGGAAGGCACCGCCGCCGCTGCCGCGAGCGAGACCGCCGTTGTGGTGGTTTCCGATGCGAACGGCACCGTTTCTTACGGTGACAACATCGAGGCGGTGGGAGAAGCCGGAAACGTGACTTTCGCCGAGGGCGAAACCAAGACCTTTACCGTTCATCCCAAAGATGGATATGTGGTGAACACCGTTTCGCTGGACGGCAATGAGATTTCCGTGGGAAGCGACGGAACCTTTACCGTTACGGCGCCGGAAAAGAACGGCGTGCTCAGCGTGACCTTTGCGCCCCGTGAGATTAAGCAGACTCAGGAAGAAGAATACGGTCAAACCGTGGTCGCGGCCGTGTGCACACACACCCATGTGCAGGATAACCCCGACGACGCGCCCGCCAAAGAGGCGACCTGCACCGAAAAAGGGTATGAGCCCGGAACCGTTTGCGCAGATTGCGGCCAGACCCTTACCGAAGGAAAAGAAATTCCCGCCAAGGGGCATCATGTAGATAAGAACAAAGAGGGTTATTACACCGCCGGAAAGGCCGCCACCTGCACCGAACCCGGCACTCGGGATTTCGTGAAATGCGCGGATTGCGATGTGATCCTTTCCAACGGCGAAACCGTTCCGGCGCTGGGGCATTTCTTCAAAAATTACACGGACGAGGGCGAACCTACCTGCCAAGGGCAAAAGAGAGTCGCGGTATGCGAGCGGCCCGGATGCCAGGTAAAAGACGAACAAATTTCCCCTTCCGGCGCGGTGGAACACGAATTTTCCGCGGAACCGCATGAAATCCGCCCCGCCACCTGTACAAAGTCTCAGGAAAAACTGTACAAGTGCAAAAACTGTGACGAAACCAAAGTGGTTGTTGAGGGTGAACCGTTAGGTCATGATTTCGACAAAGATACCCACATTTGCAAGAACTGCGATCTCTTTGAATGCGCCGATGGCCACAAAATCGTCGAAACCGGGAAACTGGATCCCACCTGTACCGAAGACGGCCACACCTCCGGGGAAATCTGCTCTGTTTGCGGTTATGTGCAAAAAGCGGAAGAAAAAATTCCGGCTTTGGGTCATGAGTTTGATACAGAAACCGGCGAATGTAAACGTTGCGGCAAGGTAGGCTGTGACGAGGGTCATCATAATCCGTATCCGATGGAGGAAATTCCCGCCACCTGTACCGAAGCGGGCAGAACCGGCGGCGTGAAGTGTTCGGATTGCGGGGATATCTTAGAGCAGCCGCAGCCCGTTCCCGCCAAGGGGCATTCCTGGGATAAAGATTCCGCCCAATGGCATTGGTCTTTAGAGGAAGAACCGGTGCAGGCCTCTGTGGAACTGACCTGTTCCGAATGTCAGCACAAGGAATCCTTTGTGGCCGAGGTCAGCGAACAGGTGATTACCAAACCGGCCACCTGCCAGGAAGAGGGAACGGGCACATTTACCGCGACCTTTACGGCGGAAAATCTCAGTATTTCCGATACCGAGGAAATTACTTTACCCAAAACCGAGCACACTTTCGGGAAGGAACCGATTTCTTCCACCGAGACCACCTGCTCGAAGCACGGCGAAAAAGTCTATCAGTGCACGGTGTGCGGGCTGACCCATACCGAGGTGGATACCGGTGAACTGGCGGAGCACAGCTTTATGCCGGATTCGGAAAAATCCGTTCTCGCCACCTGCACCGAGGCGGGATTGCTGGTCAGCAAGTGCCATGTGTGCGGAGCCGAAAAGAGCGAACCGGTAGACGCGCTGGGCCATACGCTGACCAAAGTAGAAGGCAAGCGCCCCACCGTAACCGAAGAAGGCCATATTGAGTACTGGGTCTGCGAATCCTGCGGGAAGCTCTTCAGAGACGCCGAAGGTTCGGAAGAAATCACCTTGGAAGATACCGTGATTCCCGCGGGCGGGTATTACCCGTCCGGCGTTGCGGGGGATTTGGACGCGGACGGATCGGTGGACGTGGCGGATTCCCTGCGTCTGTGGAAGTTTATCAACGGGCGTTGCGATTTGTACACGTTTGAACAGGATGTGGCGGATTTCCGCAAGGACGGTCTGGATTTGCAGGATGCGCTGACGGTCTATCTCCTGGCAAGCGGCATAGATGTGACCGGGTAAAGCCGCGCGGTATCAGCGAACAGAAAATTTGATTCGCTAAAAAATGAAAATTACCGGCCAAGGGGAAGGGAGCGCGCTCCCTTCCCCTTGGTGCGTCTTTCGGCGAAAATGCCTTTGTGCGGTTTTGCCTTATACCGGGGTTTCCCGCGGGAAACACGCAGCCGCTTTCGCGAAAAACTTCCGTGAGCGGGATGATAAGAGCGGATTTTCGCCGCAAAAGTTCAGTCGGGTCTTTTGAGTCCGGCTTTTTTGTTTTTTGGCGGTAAGTTAAAAAATTCGGCGCATAAGGCGGTTTGGCGCGAAAAAAACAAGAAACGCCAAACGATGTTCGATTTTTACTTGACAATTTGGCTGAGGGGGGGGGTATAGTAGTAAAGAAAAATTGAGCGGTGGTCGGCGCTGCTTTTTGGGCAACGAAATCCGTTTTTCAAAGCTGCGGGAGATTTGGCGGGCGGTTTTTCACGCGGCCGTTTTCACCGGGCCGGTTATGGTTTTCGCGTTTTTTATTTGGGAGGAGGGAAGGTCAGCGATGAGCGACAGTGCGGCAACGGATTTACAGGAGCTGTTTTTTCAGTGGCTGTCGCAGCAGGTTCACCCGGTTTATCTTTCTGAACTTTATTTTATTTACGAAGAGATTAATTCCTACTGCCTCAGCAGAAAGATTCTAAAATCCCCGTTGTTTGAAACCACGGACAGGCAGGTGCTGGCCAATGTGCTTCACACGGTTGAGGGCAATCGGTTTTTCCGCATAACCCACAGGCACAGCCTAAAAAAGATGTCCTCCGCCATCCAATATTATATCCGGTTTATTCGGGAAAACGGCGATAAACTTCCGCAGCCGACGTCTTCGCCAAAAGAGAGCAAACGCTCTTTGCATACGGCACAGGCGGATACCGCCAAGCCGGAGCCGCCATACTCGGCTTCGGTCATCCAAAGCAATACCGATGAGGATTCCCTCTCACAGACTTCTCAGAGCCAAAATCCGGATATTTCTGCGGGTACCGATATGCCATTTACAGATTCCGGCGGGGCGCCGGCTGTTTCCCCGCCGGTTTTGCACGAAGCAAAAGAGGAAACAGGCCGTCCGCCGGGGCCGTATTCCGAACAGCGGCCTTTGCGGGAACCGGCAGATCCGGTGATAACCGTGGATTTATCCGAAGCGCGGGATTATACCGATACGGTTCCGGTTGCTTTTGCGTATTTCGGCGATCGAAAAGCGGTCGGCAGTTGGCGGGAATTATATGTGGATTGCCTGAAAATCCTTTATGAGGATTACCCCGAGGTGTTGGAAAGTTTAAAGGGTACTTCAACGGCCGGTGACCGGGCGGCGTCGCTTTCCATGATTGCTCCGAAGCAAATCGCACAGGACATTTACGTGGAAACGAATTATAATGCTACCGCCTTAATGGGGCGGCTTTGCCGGGTCGTCAATCTCTGTAATATGGATTTTGAAAATCTGCAAATTTTCTTCAAATACCGGCCGTCCTATGAGGAGCGCCCCGTAAGGAGAGAACCTGTAAAGAGGGAACCCGTAAGAAAAACCCCGGAAAAGCGGGATTCGGTTTTGAAAGATCGGGCGCCGGTACCGCAACCGGGTGAAACCGTGACGGTCAGTTTGGCCGGCATACAGTCGTTTGCGTATACGAAGCCGGTTTGGTTTTCTTACCGGGGGCAACAGCTGGCTGTGAGCAGTTGGAATGATTTGTATGTTCGGTGCTGCCGGCTTCTTTTGCGGGATTATCCGCAAATCATGAACGGATTAAAGGGCCAATCTATTTGCGAAGGCAGAAGAATAGAAATCGCCGGCGAGGAAAATCAGGGGCGCATGGTGACGCCCAGAAAAATCGGCGACGACCTTTATGTGGAAACCAATTTAAGCGCTTCCGAACTCATGGGGCGTTTGCGGCGCCTGCTGATGCTCTGCCATACGGATCCGGGACAGGTAGAAATTGCCTATCGGCAAAGGGCCCCCAAAACAGAGTATACGTCCCCCGCCGGGCATCGCCCCGGCGTTGCGAAACCGAAGTACGCGGCGGCGGAGGAAGAAAACGCCGCGCCTGCCGTCTCGCCGAAAACCGCGCAAAAGTATATCGCCGTGCTCCGGGAGAATTTTCCCAATGGGCTGCGCCAGAATATTATTCATATAAAGAAATTCATAGCGAAGTATGAAGAAAAATTCGGCCCGATTGAGGCCACAAAGGAAAATTTACTCAATCAGCTCAGACAAATCGGGGTTGTGCGCAACGACCGTATTGTTCCGCGGCAGGATAGCGGTCAAAGCGGTTTGGCGGATGAAATCTACGAGGCCGTTTCCCGTGTTTTCCAAGATGGCGGAACCTGTGTGTATCTTTCCGCGCTGATGAAGCGCTTTGGGGAGAAACTGGGGGAGCAGGCGGGCATTTATAACGAGGAAGCGCTGCGCGCCATGCTGACGGAGAGAAAGCCGGCCGGTATTTTGTTTCGCCACGGATACCTCTTTTCGGATACGAGAGAGGCCAATGTATCGCGCAATGTGTTGAATGAAATGCAATCGCGGCACGAGCCGGTGCGTTTTGAGCGGATATGCTCGGATCTTTGGTATTTGCCGCCGGAAAAAATCAAGCATGAACTGCAAAGCATCCCCTCCATTGTCCTTGTGGATACCCATACTTATTTTTATGCCCCAAACCTGCCTATCGGTGAAAAAGAACTGGAGTCGCTCAGCCGGGCCCTGCAGGCAAAAATCGATGTGGAAGGCCGTCTGAGCACGAAGGAGTTTCGAAACCTGGTCGATCAAAACTGCCCGTCTGCCGTCATTGATTTCGGAGATATGAAAGATTGGGCCGTTCGAAACTGCCTCGGATATCTCCTCGGAGACCGGTTTGAATTTAACGGTGCGCTGATTTCGTCCAAGGAATATTCCGTTTCCGCGTCGGACGCCTATCGGGATTTTTGCCGAAAACATGAATCCGTGACATTGGATCAGCTGAGAGCCTTTTCGGAAGAAATTTCCCAGCCGATTAATTGGAAGGCCGTGCTCTCGGTCACGGTTCGGGTATCGGAGTATGAACTCAGGCGTGCCGACAGTATTCACTTTCCCGTGGAGCAGACGGACGCGGTTTTAGAGACGCTTTGTCGCGGCGATTACATGGTCTTACAGGAAATCGGGCTGTATTTGCAGTTTCCGTCCATTGAGGTTCCGTGGAATGTATTTGTATTGGAAAGTTATCTCAGACAGTACAGCGAACGGTTCCGGCTGCTTTCGGCGGGCGAATCGGGCGGCGGCGTTTACGGTGTGATGGCGCGCAGAAATTCGCCGTTTCAAACCTATGAACAGGTGATTACGGATATTCTTGCCCGATCCGACCGGTGGACCAACGACCGGGAAGCGATGGAGCTTTTGGTTTCCCGGGGCGTTTTGGCGCGGCGGCGGTACCAAAATTTCGATGATGTGGTCAAACAGGCCAAACTTCTCCGCGAAAAAGCCACAGACATAAGGAAGTGAGCATAAGGCGTGTACCGATACGACTGGGATGCGCAAACCGGCGGCTTGCTGCTGACGTCCGAGATTTCCAAATTCAGCAAGGAACCGCGCCCCGTGTATTACAAAGAATTGGATATTCTGGGATTTGACCGGTATTGGCATTACCCGAAAGAGGACAGCGCTCCGCTTATGTGGGCGGAAGCCAATAATTATCTGTACAAAGGCAGAACGGTTGCCCGCACGAAGGGCGGATCGCTGTATACCAAACCGGAAATTATCCTGCTGGAGGAACCGGAGCCGAACGGCGCGCCGCTGCAGTTTGTGGATGTAGCGGAAATGTGCCGGAAGAATCACGCGCTGATGGAAACGCTGGTACAGGAAACCGTTCAGAATATCTACAACACTTATCGCGCATACCAAGAGAAAATTGATGTTTTTTATGTGGCTTTCAGCGGAGGAAAAGACAGTATTGTTGTTCTCGATCTGGTGCAGCGCGCTTTACCTCATGACCGGTTTAAAGTATTATTCGGCGATACCCGGATGGAGTTTCCGGATACATATGAAACGGTATTTCAGGTAAAAAAATGGTGTGAAGATCAGAACATTGAATTTTTGACGAAAATTGCAATAATAAGTTGAACACGCTACTCGAACACTGACGATTGAATCA
>CAZMAM010000016.1:0-31653 GCA_964564305.1 uncultured Eubacteriales bacterium | reverse complement strand
TATACCGGCGAGGGCATGGTGGCGGCCGTGTTGGATACCGGTCTGGATTTGGAATATTCTACCTACTGGGATCCAACCGTGTGGAATCCGACCACGAATGAGCTCGGCGACAATGTGACCAAAATTCGCCATACCCATGAGGCTTTCCGCGAGAATTCGTTCAAAGATGCCGATAAGGCCGGCAGTTTTGTGCGTTATTCCAAGGAACAAATGCTGAATTTGATTAGCACCTTGGGTTCAACGCTGAACGCCAACGAAGTGATGCCGACGGCAACGCCGGACGGTATTTATAAAAACCTGAAAGTTCCCTTTGCTTTCGATTACGCATCCGGTGTTGAATCGGAGACCGGTCAGCTGGTGGGCGGCGATATGAACGTCTACCCGGGCAAGGACGGCAACGACCACGGCACTCATGTGGCGGGAACCGTAGCGGGTTACGCCAAAACCGCAGAGGGAGAAGTGACTTTCTCCGGCGTGGCTCCGAATGCGCAACTGCTGATTATGAAAGTGTTCGACGATGAGGGAGCCGTCGGTTCCGAACTCTACATTTTGAACGCGCTGGAAGATGCAATGCTGTTGGGCGCGGATGTCGTCAATATGAGCTTAGGTTCGGATAACGGCTTTGCGTTCGACGATACGGCACAGCAGGATGTGTGCGAAACCATCCGTGAATCCGGCGTAATTATGATGACTTCCGCCGGAAACAGTTATTATTCCAGTTTGGATAATCTTCGCGGCGGCTACAACTTGGCCTCCGATCCCGATATTTCCATGATGAGCGCCCCGGCCATCTACGCTTCCAATATCGCGGTGGCATCTATCAACAACACTGTGGAAGCCGGCGCTTTCCTGAGTTATACCGAAAAGACCGAATCAGGTGAAGCGGCAGGGGATCCGGTTGCGGTTCCGTACAGCGAACCGGTCAGTCGTGCGCTGCGCGAGAGGTTCCCGGCGAGCGTTTTGCAAAACGGCGTGGAATTCATTAAAGTGGACGGAACGGGAACCGAGGAAGATTATGCCAATGCCGGGTTTATGCAATATTACGGCTACGGCGAGCCGGGAGGCAAAACAGGCATTGCGCTGGTGAAGCGCGGCGATCTCAGCTTTGAGCAAAAAGTGCAAAATGCCATGTCTTACAGCTGGACTTATACCACCGATTATTCAACCGGTGCGACAGCTCCGGGCGGTGTGCTGGCGGTTATCATCTACGACAACGACGAAACCGCGACGGAACTGCTCAATATGGATGTCGGGGACGCGACCCTGACTTCGGCTTTTCTCTCCGGCCAGGCCGGTCATGCTATCGTCCGGGCCATCGAAAGCGGCCATCATGTCTATTTAACGGAAGTGGAAGAGACAGACCGCATCACCGAGTGGAGCCAGGGCAAGCAAATGAGTGAATTCTCATCGTGGGGCAGCGGAACCGGTCTGGAACTGAAGCCGGAAATTACCGCGCCCGGCGGAAACATCTGGTCTTCCGTATTTGATACCTCGTACGAACGCGGCGAAGGCACTTACGACGATTATGTCGGTTCTTACGGCATGATGAGCGGCACTTCCATGTCGGCTCCTCACATGACGGGCATTACCGCTCTGGTGAAACAATATGTGAAACATAAGGGCTTTATCACCGAAAACCTTCAGGATGAACTGACGCAGCAATTGCTGGTCAGCACGGCTGTTCCGCAGAAGCAGGCCGACGGTACTTATTATTCGCCGCGGCTTCAGGGCGCGGGGCTGGTGAATGTCGGAGCGGCGGTGACGACGCCCGCTTATATCACGGTCGAAGACCAGATGATTGGTAAGCTGGAGTTGGGCGATAACGTTTCCAAAGACGGCCGGTTCCCCTATGCCTTTACCGTTCATAACTTGGGCGACACGCCGGTGACTTATCAGGTGACGCTTTCTCTTCAGCGCCCGGCGACAGGCACATTGGAAGACGGACGGCCCACTGTTTTAGATAGCGACGTCCTGATTTCCGAGAGCAAACTCGAAACCGTGACGGTTGCCGCTCACAGCACGCAGACGGTGAGCGGGGCAATTACCCTTTCCGAGGAGCAAATTGCGGCGCTTCTCGAAACGTTCCCGAACGGCACGTTTATTGAGGGCTTTATTACCCTGACCGATGACGCAGCGCAGGTTCCGCAAATCGGTTTGCCGTTCTTGGGGTTCATGGGCGACTGGACGGCGGCGCCGATTTTCGACAGCAAAACTTGGCTGGATGCGGTCGACGAAACGGTCGAAAATGAGGAAGAAGTCTGGAACAACGACGTTACTTGGGGTACCTCGCTTCTCGGTTATTATCGGCAATTGGGCAACGGCAGCGGAGAATTCTATAATCTGGGCCAAAATTTGTTTGACCCGGATGCCGTTCAAGGTCAGTTTAAATATGAAGAGGAAAATGTTACGGTATCTCCGGGCACCGGCGTGATTGAGGCCATCAACGATTTTAACCTTTATCAGCTTCGGGACGCCAAAGTGATTGTCTTGGAGGTCCGGAACGCGAAGACGGGCGAGCTCTACTATCACGAGTACGAACCGTACCTGACCCGTACACTCCTTGATCAGGAATATCAGGTTCCGGTGCCCACTTCAACCATGTATATGATGGAATCTTGGGGCGGCACCGATTTGAACGGCGATGTGCTTCCCAGCGGCACCGAGTGCATTATGACGATTACCGCCTACGGCGACGGCGATTACATTACGGGGTTGGAAGACGGCGTTGTCTTTACGGATTTTGAGCAGATTGATCCTCAAAATCCGAAGACGGAACCGACTTTTAACGGTCACAGCATGGACAAAACCGGCGATGTGATTTCTTTCCCGGTTCAGGTCGATACCGAAGCGCCGAAATTGGCCAACAGCGCCGTGACCTGTTATGAAAAAGACGGCAGAAGATATATTGAGGGAACGTTCACAGACGGCGGATCGCTCGCGTCCGTGGAAGTGTTCCCGCAGGTGGCGCGCAGCTACAATCACGACGTTTCCCCCGAGGTGCCGGACGAAGTAGAGTACAGCATGGACAGAACGTCTCCGTTCCTCACCGAGCTGATATACGATCCTGCTGTCCATGAATACAAATTTGTCGCGGACGTCACGGAGTATACGCATGTGGATTCCTATGAGGGCGAAAGCTCAACGTATAATTTCGAGTGGACAGGCAATGTCTTTATCTTCGGCGGCGATTACGGCGGAAATGACCGCGGATATGCTTCCCATGTGGATACGTCGGCGGGCCTGAAAATTACCCCCAGCAACGGTTTGCTGAAGATTCATGCCGACGGAACCAAAGACGGGTTCGATTTAGAAGTCATCAATAATACCGGCAGCGATGCGCCGCTCACGTATACATCCAGCGATTCGGCGGTGGCGACGGTAGATGAATTCGGTTATGTCGAAGCCGTCGGCCCGGGGCAGGCGCTGATTACGGTCACCAACGGCGTTGAAACTGCCGTCTGCATTGTGGCGGTGGAGAACGCGCCCACACAGGTCCTCGATTTCCATCTTTCTTTAGAGAAGTTTGACACACTGAAACCGGACGGAGCACTGGTGGTGACGGTTGAAGATCTCTATCCGGCGGATGTGGAACTGACGGAAAACACATGGGTGGTTTCCGAAGACGACGAAACGGCCCAAAATTATGAGGGCTTGGTTCAGGTAGAAAAGTATACGTCAGACGCCTTAACAGGGCAGATTTACCTCAATTATTCTGCTGCTCCCGCGGATACACCGGTTCCGGCCGGTTCCGGCACGCTCACGGTCACGCTAAACGGCGTAAGCCGGTCTATGAGTTTCAGCTGGGATGATTTGTACACTTCTATGGAAGAAGACGACTTGATTTCGGATACTTCCTATGAGGGCGAGCAAACCGTGTATGTCACCGAGGGCGAAACGGCGACACTGATTGCCAAGTACCGTCAGGAAGGAATGCACGAAGTCCTCCCGGTTGTGCTTTGGACACAGGAAGGCTTGGTAGATTATGTTACTTATCCCGAGGTAGCGGCCAAGGGCCTCAAACTGGACGGCCCGGATTTTGCTCCGGTAGGCGGCGGAACATGGGAAGGAAAATTGGTTGCGGAACCGGGTTACACACTGCCCGAAAGCATCCGGGTCTTTACCCATTACGATACGAACGATGAATCGGAAATGCAAAATTCCGAATGGTATCAGCAATATTCTTACGATCCGCAAACCGGAAAAATTGTCGTTTATCAAACGCCGTACGGATCAGACAGTACGCTGGCTATCCGCGCGGACGGCGTGGAATCTCCCGGCGCGCCGGGCGGCGAAGTGAGCGGGCAGACATATACCAAACCGGACGGTCTCTACGGCCCGTTTAAATGGGCAGTGATTTCCGGCAGCGGAGAGCTTCAGGAATTTACCGAAAACGAAGAGCTTGAGGGTGCAAACGGCGTGTACTACACACCGAACGGCGCCGGGGTCAGTTATATCCGCGCCACCAGCCAAGACGGTACGTATTCTTTGGATTTCGCGGTCATCAGCGAACCGGTTGCTCCGGATACGCTGGCTCTTTCTGAAACGCTGGGCGAGGGCACTTCCGAAGGCGTGATTTTGGACGGTCACAATCTTGAAATGAAAGAGGGAGACGTCGCCGCCGCGCTCACCGAACTGTCTCCTCAGCCGACGCGTGAGGAACCGATTATCTGGACGTCCTACAATGAATCTGTGGCGACGGTGGACGAAAACGGCTTCATTACGGCGGTCGCAGAGGGTTACGCGTATCTCACGGCAGAGCTCAAGAACAACACCGAGGTTCAAACATACGTGGTGGTTCACGTGAGTAAAGTCCCGGACGAGGAACCGCCGGTGGTGGTGACGCCCGGCGAGGGCGCGCCGGATGTGGCGCTTCCCGAAGCCGATCAAGAGAGTTTGCGCAATGAAGTTTTAACGCCCGAAGAACTCGAGCAGGGTGATTCCGTCCGTGTAGAGCTGACCGTTGAGCGTATCGATGAAACCATTCCCGAAGCGGACAAAACAGCGGTGAGCAACTGCATCGAGGAGAAGTGCCCCGGCTTTACGGTGGGGCAGTATCTGGATGTATCGCTCCAAAAGATAGTCGGCAGCGAACAGCCTCAGGCAATCGGTTCTATTCAAAACGAAATTTCTCTGGTTATCACCGTTCCGGAAGATTTGCGGGCTGAGGGGCGTATTTACCGCGTCGTTCGTCTGCATGGCGATCAGGCGGATGTGCTTGAGGATACCGATGCGAATCCCGACACGATTACGGTAAAGACGAATTTGTTCTCCACTTATGCCATTGCCTACAGCGATGAGCCTTTGCCGTCCACACCGACCGATCCGAATCCTTCCACTCCGACCGTACCGGATCCGTCTACGCCGACCGATCCATCTACACCGGGTGATACCGAACCGTCTACACCGTCCGATACCGAGCCTTCCACATCGCCTACCGGTGCCGAGTCTCCGACAACGCCTCCCGATTCCGGTTCGTCTCAGGTTCCGTCTCCCTCCACCGCTCCTTCCGGGAACGGGTCGGGCGCAACCGAATCTCCGGTAACCGGCGATCACGTACTGATGGCGGCTGCCATGGTTCTCGCGGTTCTTCTGCTGGTGGCTGCGGTTCTCACGGTGTATGACAAAAAAGTAAAGAATCACAGCAGATAACACAGCAAATTTATATTTGCGAACGTCCTTATGCGCGCTTTTTTGCGCACTCTGTCGGGAGGATTTGCGGCGCCGGCCGTGAATCCTCCCGCGCGTATGCGCGCCGCAGCGCTTTTTTGGGTATACGGCAGGTTTTTCACAAGACATTGCAAAATTGTAACTGGCCTTTTTAACAATATATTGTGTTACCCACTTGACAAGACCACAGGATATCGCTATAATAGCATACGTAATCCAATTCAAAGCAAACCGTAAACCGCCCGTCGCGCAGCCCGCGTCAGCCGAACATCCGGCCAAAAGCGGGCAAAGCGAAGGGTAAAAAGTGAGGGAGTTCAATGAAAATCATCAAGCGCAGCGGGGCTGAAGTTCCTTTTGATCGCCGCAAGATTGAAATGGCGGTATTCAAAGCCAACGAAAGCGTGGTTCCCAGTTCCCGAATGAGCGATATCCAAATTCGCCGCATTGCGGAAGATGTGGAAATGGCGGCCATGAATATGAACCGTTCCCTGACGGTGGAAGAAATTCAGGATTTGGTGGAGGATCAAATCATGAATCAGCGGGCGTTCGATGTGGCGCGCCGGTATATTACTTATCGCTATCAGCGCGCGCTCATCCGCAAATCCAACACCACAGACGAACAGATTCTCAGCCTGCTGGAATGCAACAACGAGGAAGTCAAGCAGGAAAATTCCAATAAAAATCCTACCGTCAACAGCGTTCAGCGCGATTATATGGCGGGGGAAGTGAGCAAAGATATCACCCGCCGGCTGTTGCTTCCTCCGGATATTGTGGAAGCGCACGAACAGGGTCTTATTCATTTCCACGATGCGGATTACTTTGCCCAGCATATGCACAATTGCGATTTGGTTAATCTGGAAGATATGCTGCAAAACGGCACGGTGATCAGCGGCACCCTGATCGAAAAGCCGCACAGTTTTTCCACCGCATGCAACATCGCCACGCAGATTATCGCTCAGGTGGCGTCCTGCCAATACGGCGGGCAGAGCATCAGCCTTACGCATTTGGCGCCGTTTGTGGATATCAGCCGCAAAAAGATTCGCAAGCAGGTAGAAGAAGAGATGCGGGAAATCGATGAGCAAATCACGCCGGAACAAATCGACCGCGTCACCGAAAAGCGGCTCCGCGAAGAAGTGCGCAACGGGGTTCAGATGATTCAGTATCAGGTGGTCACCCTTATGACCACGAACGGTCAGGCGCCGTTTGTCACGGTGTTTATGTACTTGGGAGAGGCCAAAAATCCGCAGGAGAAGGCGGATTTGGCGTTGATTATCGAGGAAACCCTCAAACAGCGGTATCAGGGCGTCAAGAACGAAAAAGGCGTGTGGGTCACGCCGGCCTTCCCGAAGCTGGTTTATGTTCTGGAAGAAGACAACATTCATGAGGACAGCCCGTATTATTACCTCACAAAGCTTGCCGCGAAATGTACCGCCAAGCGCATGGTTCCCGATTACATTTCCGAAAAAATCATGCTGCAAAACAAAATCGACAAAAACGGCGAAGGGCATTGTTATACCTGCATGGGATGCCGCAGTTTCCTCACGCCGTACCTCGACAAAGAGGGCAAGCCCAAGTATTACGGCCGCTTTAATCAGGGTGTGGTGACGGTCAATCTGGTGGATATCGGCCTTTCCGCCAACGGCGATCTCGACCGTTTCTGGGAGATTTTCGATGAGCGCATGGATCTTTGCCATCGCGCGCTGCAATGCCGCCACGAACGCTTAACAGGAACTTATTCCGACGCGGCGCCGATTTTGTGGCAGCACGGTGCGCTGCTGCGCCTCAAAAAGGGAGAGAAAATCGACGAATACCTGCACGGCGGGTATTCCACCCTTTCCTTGGGGTATGCCGGTCTGTGGGAATGTGTGTACAGCCTAATCGGCAAGAAGCTGACCGAACCGGAAGGCGAGGAACTTGGGCTGCGGATTATGCGCAAGCTCAACGAGTATACCGCCAAATGGAAAGCGGAGGAAGATATCGATTATTCCCTGTACGGCACGCCTTTGGAGAGCACCACATATAAATTTGCCAAATGCCTGCAAAACCGGTTCGGCATCATCAAAGGCGTCACGGACAAAAACTACATCACCAACAGCTATCATGTTCATGTCACCGAAGAAATCGATGCTTTCGATAAACTGGCGTTGGAAGCGAAGTTCCAGGCGCTTTCCCCGGGCGGAGCGATTTCGTACGTGGAAGTGCCCAATATGCAGAATAATCTGGATGCGGTGCTTTCCGTAATGTCGTTTATTTACGACAACATCATGTATGCGGAATTGAACACAAAGAGCGATTATTGCCAGTGCTGCGGCTACGACGGCGAAATTGAGATTGTGGAAGACGACGGCAAGCTCATTTGGAAATGCCCCAATTGCGGCAATACCGATCAGAACCGTATGAATGTGGCGCGGCGCACCTGCGGGTACATCGGAACGCAGTTCTGGAATCAGGGCCGCACGCAGGAAATCAAAGAGCGGGTACTTCATTTGTAAGGCAATATTGTTAACAGGCGCAGGGCTTTCTCGCCTTGCGCCTTGTTGTATGGTTGGGAGTGTAGGGGAGCATGAATGTCGCCGCCGTCAAATATAACGATATCGCCAACGGCCCCGGGGTTCGGGTGTCGCTTTTTGTGAGCGGCTGCCGCTTTCACTGCCCGAACTGTTTTAACCGGGAGGCGTGGGATTTTGCCTACGGCGAGCCGTACACGCCGGAAATACAGGAGGAATTGCTGCGCTCTTTGGAGCGCTCGCAAATCGCAGGTCTTTCTTTGCTGGGCGGCGAACCGTTTGAGCCGGAAAATCGGGTAGCGCTGGCACAATTGCTTGATGAAGTGCGGCGGCGGTTCCCTCAAAAGACGGTCTGGTGCTATTCCGGATTTACCTTTGAGCAGCTGATGAGCGAACCGACGGGGCAGGCCCGGGCATTGCTTTCCCGTTTGGATGTATTGGTGGACGGGCGTTTTGAGGAATCGCTCAAAAGCCCCGCGCTGCTGTTTCGCGGTTCGTCCAATCAGCGCATACTTGATGTGCCGAAATCCGTGCAAGGCGGGCAGCCGGTTTGGCTGGCCGGAAAATGGGAGCGCGCGATGGGCAGCGGAAATATTTACGAATAGGGCACGGTAAGCGGCGGGCGGCGGGCAACCGCACCAAAAACCGCTTAGCGGGGCGGAGAACAGAGAGAAAAGAAAAGTAGAAAGAGAAAAGTAACAGAAGAAAGGAAACAGGGCGATGACACAATGCATCCGGGTGAAGAAATTGCGGGAGCAGGCAAAATTGCCGTCATACGGCTCGGCGCAGGCGGCGGGCGCCGATTTATACGCCTGCACCGGGTCGGTGACGAAAATCCCGCCGCATCAAACGGTGATGGTGCCCACCGGTCTGGCCATGGCCATTCCCGAGGGGATGGTGGGCTTGGTGTTTGCGCGAAGCGGGTTAGCGTCCAAGCGCGGGCTGGCGCCGGCCAATAAAGTGGGCGTGATCGACAGCGATTACCGTGGTGAATTAACGGTCGCGCTGCACAATCACGGGAGTATTGCCCAGATTATCGAGGACGGCGACCGCATTGCACAGTTGGTGATTGTCCCGTATGTATCGGGGCGGTTTACCGATTGCGATACACTGGACGAAACGCTTCGCGGAACCGGTGGGTTCGGCTCCACGGGGGTATGAACAACATTTGACATAACGCTTTAAGTATAGTATACTGAGGACGAATTTTCGTTTTCGGAGAGGTGTTTATGCAAAAAAATGGTCAAAAAAAGCGGACATGGATTTACGCGCTGATATCGATAGCGGTATCCGTTTTGCTCGCTTTTCTCTTGGAATTTGTCCAGCTGAAGACCCAGCCCCCCCAGTATATTCGTGAATTTCAAAATACTCCGAAAGCTATTTTTCCTTCCGAGAGTGCGCTCTTCGATCATTGCCTGTATCAAAACGGTCGCTTGATTCCGACAGGAGGCGACCCAAAGGTGATAATGCCGATAGAAGAAAATGCTTCCGCCGTTCGCTTGGTGTTCGCAGAGGGTTTACCGGAAAAAACAAAGATTCAGATTTTTTACTCGTCGGAGGAACACGGTTTTTCGGAATTCTATTCAGCCGTTTTTAACACTTCCGAAGGGATGTCTGTGGTCGATTTTCAACTGCCCGAGGAGGATAGTTACCGGCAGTTGCGGGTAGATATCGACATAGAATCTCTGCTGCAGTCTATACAGGTCAGCGACGAGCCGTTTTTGCGTGTCTGGGCGGTAGCCGAATCGATGCATCCGTGGCGAATCATTATCGTTGCCGTTTGTTTATCGGCTTTGCTCTTTCTCTTGCTCTATACAAGAGTTTTTGTTCGGGTTTGTTCGAGCATAAAAAATGGTGTCCGATATTGTATTTCCAATCCGAAGCGTACCGTGCTGCGCGTCGGGATATTATTGCTTTGCGGCTTCGTGATGTGGATACTTTTTGGGCTTCTGTTTGCGGTTTTAAAACTGGAATACAACAAACCGTTTATGATATTTGCGGTGATATTCGGGTTGGTCCTTGCCATACTGGCGCTTTCCCGGCAGGTTCTCTCCCAAAAACCGCAGTGGATGTTTTTGCTCATCATGCTCACCGCCGGATCCGTTATGATTGTGTATACTCCTGCCGCCATAGGTACCAGCTGGGATGAGGGGTATCATTTTCGCAGCGCTTTAAATATGTCCTATGTGGACGAAATACGTTATACGCAAATTGATGCGAAACAGGCGCAGATGCAGGAGTATTCACAGGTGAATCGGCAGGATACCGAAGCGTGGTATCGGGATATGCAAGGGGAGTATGAAGAGGGCGTGGCGTCCGTTACGCACGCTCCCGTCTCGCTACAAAAACTTTCGGCGGTGCCGAGCGGGGCTTTTATTTTCCTCGCCCGGGCTCTCGGTTTGCCTTATCATTGGATAATCGCTTTTGGCCGGTTGGGAAATCTGTTGATGTATGCTGTCGCCGGATTTTTTGCCGTTCGCCGGTTGCGATCCGGGAAAATTCTATTATCTTTACTGTTACTGGCTCCCACCAATTTATTGATGGCCTCGTCTTACAGCTATGATCCGTTTTTAACCGCATTTTCCGCTTTGGGTTTGAGTTATTTCTTTGCCGAATGGCAGGAACCGGATAAACCGCTTACATGGAAAAATATGCTCGTTATGGTGGGTTCTTTAACGCTGGCGTGTACTCCTAAGGCCATCTATTTCCCGTTGCTTGCGATTTTGTTGTTTTTGCCAAAGCAAAAATGGACAAACCGGAAAAATCGTTGGATTTTCGCTTTGCTTATTTTGCTGGGAATAGCGGTGCTGGTTGCTTCCTTTATGCTGCCGTTTTTTGACGATATGGACAGTAAAAGCGATTTTCGAGGCGGTTCAGGCGTCAGCGCGCCCGATCAGCTGAAGTTTATCTTAACGCAGCCTTTTGCGTATATGAAAATATTGCTGTTAAATACCTTAAATTACCTCAAACCGTCCAACGGTTTGCACAGTTTGTCCCTGATATATTTCCATGGTGACTGTCCGTTTTCCGAAGTGTTTTATATCTTATTATTTGTGATTGCATTTACCGATAAAAACGAATACGATAAAAGTTTACACCGCAAATGGGGGTTGCGAGCCGCAACGGCAATCCTGTTGCTCGCTGTGGTTTTCCTGATTGAGACTTCCATGTATATTAGTTTTACTCCGGTAGGGAATGCGACGATAGGCGGTTGTCAACAGCGTTATTTATTGCCCCTGTTGTTCCCTGCGCTGATGTTGCTGGGCTCTTCGAAAATACAAAATCAGATGAACCGAGCTTGGTACAACGGCATTGCGCTGGGAACCGGAGGAGCAGTCTGTTTTGCCACGGTATTGATAGACTGCATGGTTTTTTACTTACCTAACTGAACGGTTTTCGCACAAAAAAACGGTTCCCGGAAAAAATGTCCCCGGCAGAAAGCGCTGCCGGGGATTTTCTTACAGATTCTCGTTTCGCAGGGCGTCGATCGGGTTGTCTTTTTTCACTTTGTGCATGCCGTACAGCATGCTGATGATAACCACGGCAAAGACGCTGACGGCGGCGATGCCGATGGCTCCCCACGGCAGCCGGAAGGCGGTTTCGAATGAAACGTCTATCGCAGAGTAAATCAGCAGAGTGATAATACAGGCGACCGGAACGCCGAGCAGCAGCGATTTAAAACCGTAAAGCAGGCATTCATACCCCATCATACGGTTCAAACACTTTCTGGTCATACCGACAGATCGGAGCATGGCGAATTCTCTGCGTCGCAGCGCGATATTGGTAGAAATGGTGTTAAACACGTTAGCGGCGGCAATCAGGGAAATCAGCACAATGAATCCGTACGAAAACACGCGGACAATCGTAATCAGGTTGCGGTCGCTTTCTTCCTGTGCGGCGATGTCGTAGAGATTTCCGGGGGTTAAGTCGTTTTCGGTCAGGATTTGCCGCAGCGCGGTATAACATGCCTCGTGATTGTCACTCTGAACGGTAAAGCGGTACAGGTCGTCGGAGAGAATATCCGAAAAACCGTTGAAAATCGTATTGGCGGCGCTGATTGGGAAAATGAGTACGGGATATTCGCTTTTGGGGATAAACGCGGGGCGTTCACGGATAACGGAGCCGATTTGAATGGGAATTTTTTGCACGGCTTCCGCTTCGCTCAATTCCAGAAAATCTCCGTCCTCGAATTCGGTTCCCCGTTTCTTGTAAATATATACCAGCCCGTTGTCTGTCTGATGCACGTCATACAGAACATATTCGTCAATTTCCTGAATATTTTCCGTTATGGTCGCGGAAAATGCGGATGGCCCGAAGAATGAAACCGTTTCCAATCTTTCGGTATTCCGGTTCATCCGGGTAACGGTATTCGTCGCAAGCCCCAGCGGGTGCTGCGCATCTGTGAAACTCGCTTCGCTCAGGTGATTTTGCCGCAGCAGTGATCGGAAGTTGCCGTCGTCCACAAAGGTAAGTTCTACGTTCAGGGATACGATGGAGCCGTCCTCCGTTTTTGTGCGATAGATTTCCGGGTGAGCTTTGCCTTCATCGCTCAGCGCATCGGCGGAAAGCTGAATAAAGGTATTGGTTTGCCGGAGGTATGCGGCGCCGGTGACATGATCGGTTGCGTTGAATTGGTTGAGCAGCGCATCGGGCTGAAGCGTTTTCATATCGTAATCGGCGGGAATCCATTCCAGCTCGTATTCCTGTGTATCCAAACCGGTATCTGCCGCCCCCGTCAGATAATCGGTAAAGGCAGAAGCGGAAACAAACAGGACAATGCTCATAAAGAGGCTCAATACGGTAGCCCGGTATTTTTTCTTACTGCGCTTGTAATATTTTCCCGCGAGCATACCCGGAAGACCGAACAGCAGGTAGGTCAGCCGGGATGTTTTGATTGGCTTTTTGGTGGGGGCGACATCGGCGTTTTGCCGGATGGCCTCCACGGCGGAAATTTTGGTGGCGCGTTTGGAAGGAATCCACGCGGAAATGAGCACCGTGATTAGCGCCACGGCCGCGGCGATAATCACCGAGGGCAAAGAGACGCTCAGGGTCAATTTCACGCCTTCCGCATTATTGAAGGATTGAAATTTATCCCCGATAAAGAGCAGCGTCACTCCGATGCCGCCCACGCCGGCGGCAATGCCTGCGGGAATCCCGATGGCGCTGATGGTCAGCGCTTCAAACCGAACCATGCGGCGCAGTTGTTTTTTGGTGGCGCCGATGGAAGAGAGCAGGCCGAACTGCTGGGTTCGCTGCGCAACCGAAATGGAAAACGCGTTGTATATCAGCGCGACGGAACCGAATATGATCAGTCCGATAACAATCGCCGCAAGCCCGTACAGCGTGGTGTGAAACGTATTAAACCGGAATACGCCGTAGTACATCAGCAAGTCGTTGTGCTTTTGGGCGTACAGTTCCGTATCGTCCTGAAAAGTGGTGATATCCTCCGGGTGGTCGAGCAAAAAGTACACGTCGCACGGGGTTTCGTCGGGTATTGCGTCCGCCACCGTCAGCGCGGTGTATCCCGGCGCGGAAAATTCCTCAAGAATCATCGGGAACCGTTTATAAAAGCCGACCACCGTGTATTGGCGATCTTCCCGGATTTCCAGCGTTTCCCCGTTAAAGACATCCTCACCGTCCCGGTTCACATAGCACGGATTTTCCTGCGTCAGCACATCGTCCTGAAGTACGCGATTGCCCATAGCGAGAATCATCCGGTCTCCGAGATGCATTTTGACTCCGCCGTTGGTGTATAAGTGCTCCGGAAGCAGAATTTCTCCGGAATTGGCGGGCAGCCTGCCCGATGTCAGGTGAACGGGCAGAAAATCAAACGAGGATTCCTGCGCGCCCAGCACGTAAAGATACGGCTTAAACTCGTTTTGGCACTCTTGAACCTTGGCGTACCCCAGCTGCTGCAGAAAATAAGCCTCGTCAACGCGTTCATCGCTCCGCACCTGTTCGTAAACGGAGTAGGAACTGTTCTGAACCCGGGCGTGCCAAGTGCCTTCGCTGTATTCTTCCGACCGAATGGCGTAATTGCGAAAACTGCTGGCAAAAGTGGTCACCGCGGTGATCATCGCGGCGGAGAGAATCACGCCGATAATCGTGACCACCGTGCGGGTTCGGTTCTTCTTCAGGGTTTGCAGCGTGACTTTGTGAAAGATATTCATCTCCTCACCGCCTCGTCCCGCACGATGCGTCCGTCCTCAATGGAGAGGATGCGATCCGCCTGTAACGCGATGCCTTCGTCGTGGGTGATGACGATCAGGGTCTGTCCGTACTGGCGGTTGGAATATTTCAGCAGTTCCACAATTTCCTGGCTGTTTTTGGAATCCAGATTTCCCGTCGGTTCATCCGCCAAAACCACGGCGGGCGCGTTCATCAGGGCGCGCCCGATGGAAACCCGCTGCTGCTGTCCGCCGGAAAGCTGATTGGGCAGGTGATTTTCCCGACCGGTCAGTCCAAGAACCCGAAGCAGCTCCTGCAGGCGCTGTTGGTTGACTTTTCTGCCGTCCATCAGCACGGGCAGAGTGATGTTTTCGGTGACGGTCAGTACCGGGATTAAATTGTAAAACTGGTAAATTAATCCCACCTGACGGCGCCGGAAAATCGCCAAATTTTCATCGTTCTGCGCATAAACATCGCACCCGTCCAGATACACCTTTCCTTCGGTCGGTTTGTCCACCCCGCCCAAAATGTGCAATAGGGTGGATTTCCCGGAACCGGAAGGCCCGATGATGGCGACAAATTCTCCTTTGTCTACCGAAAATGAGACATGATCGAGCGCAACCACCCGGTTTTCTCCGGAGCCGTAAATTTTGCACAGATTTTCTGTTCTGAGAATATTCATCGAACAAACTTCCTTTCTAAGGCCGCACCGCGTGAAGATTGCGCCCCGAAAAGTGCCGCGGGTTTTCCGCCAAATGAACCGAATCCCGCGGTGAAATCCTTGTGTTTCTGCGGGAATTTTCGGGAAATAGGGCGAAAACGCTTCCGGGAGACGGGCGGCAAAGGCGATTGCCCTTTGGCGGTGTACCCTAAACGTTTATTGCGTTTGTATTTTACTCTGTCTCGGTGACGCCGCCGTGACGGAAAGATAACAAAATCGTCACAAAAAGCTCGTAGTTTCCAAAATCCGTTATAAAAGCCGCCCCTTTTTCGGAGCGGCTGAAAGTGCTTTTACACGGTGCTTTTATAAAACCGAACGGTGAACCGGGCGCCGTGCGGCAATCGGTTTTCGGCTTTTACGGTTCCGTTTTGGGCGGTCACAATCGCTTTGGTCAGCGCAAGTCCGATGCCGAATCCGGTTTCGGAGGCCTGTTTGCCCTTGTAAAACCGTTCAAAAATATGCGGAAGATCCTCCCGGTCAAACCCGGGGCCGGTATCCGAAATAACGATTTCGGCATACAGCGCGGTTTCCGTTGCGGCGATTTCAATTGTCCCGCCCTGCGGGGTATGTTCCATACAGTTTTTAAGGATATTTCCCAGCGCCTCTGCCGTCCAGTCCAAATCGCCGGTAAACCGACCGGAGGCGTTCACGGTCAGTTGCTGTCCGCGCAATTCCATGCTCACGGCAAGTGGGGCGCATGCGCGTTCAATCAGTGCGTTCAGTGGGGCGCTCTGTCTTTTCAGGGTCACGGATCCGGCGTCCAAGCGGGAAAGTTTCAGCAAAGCGGTGATCAGCCAGTCGATTCGGGACAAAAGCGCGGTTAGTTCCCGCAAAAGTTCCGTGCGCCGCCCGTCTGTCAGATTTTCCTCCGAAAGCAGCGAAACCAGAAGATTGATGGAAGTCAGCGGCGTGCGTATCTGATGAGAAATATCCGCGATTAAATCCGAAAGATATACTTTATCCTGTTCCAAAAGCGAACGCTGATTTTTCAGCCGCGCGGTCATTTTGTGTATCTCGCTTTGCAATATGCCCAGTTCGCCCTCGTTGTACCGGTCTGGAGGAATATCGGGTTCTTCTCCGTGCAAAAGGCGATCGATATCCATAGCCAGCTCTTCGATTCGCCGGTACCGGCGAAAAGTGGAAATCAGCCATACCGCCAAAAACAGCAAGGCGAAACAAAGCGTAAAGACGCCGAACTTCCGATTCCACAAAAAAGCGGCGCCGCATTCCGCGGCGGTGAGCGCCAGCAAAAGCAGCAATGTTTGCCGCACTTCCCGGTTGCGCAAAAAGCTCATTATTCTTCCGCCTTATAACCGAATCCCCGCACCGTTTTGATGAGCGCGGGATGCTGCGGGTCGTCCTCGATTTTTTCTCTCAGCCGCTTGATGTATACCGTCAGCGTGTTGTCGTTGACAAATTCCCCCGCGACGTCCCAAATGGATTCCAAGAGCTTGGTTCGGGTGAGCACGGCACCCCGGTTATTGAGCAGCGTCAGCAGCAGCCGGTATTCCAAAGCGGAAAGATACAGATCTTTGCCGTCTTTTTTGGCAGTTCCCTTTACGGTGTCCACCGTCACATCGCCCAAACGGATTACCGTGTTTTTTCCCGCCCGCCTCAGGACATTGTTGATGCGGGAAACCAGTTCTCTGGGGCGAAAGGGCTTGGCGATGTAATCGTCCGCACCCGCCTCAAACCCGGTGACGGTGCTGTACTCGTCCGAGGAAGCGGTCAGAAAGATAACCGGCAAATCGTATTCCGCCTTAATTTCCCGGCAAACGGAAAAGCCGTTTCCCTGTGCGAGCGAAACATCCAGCAAAATAAGATCGGCCGTTTCCTGTTCCAGCGCCCGCATCGCTTCACTCTGCCCGCGAGCCGAGCGAACGGAAAAATTTTCTTTGGTGAGAAATTCCGTTAAATTCGCGACGATTTGCGCGTCGTCCTCCACCAGTAAGATGCGAATCATCGTAATACCCTTTCTACCGCCTGGGCCGTTTGCCGAAGGGTACGCCTACCGTTCGGTAAATCCTTCCCCTTCTAAAGTGAGGTTGACGTTATAATACGGGTCGCCCCGTTTCAGAAAATCTTCCCAACGGGATTGAAACCGGGTGATTTCCGATTGGAACCGGCGGATTTTGGCGGGCGTGTCTTCCAATCCCCGGCTTTTGGATTCGTGGTGATACGCCTCCGCGTAAGGCGTAAAGACGATTAAATACCCTTTTTCGCGAATGCGCAGGCACATATCCACATCGTTAAACGCCACCTGATACCCTTCGTCCAGCCCGCCGATTTCGTCAAATACATGGCGCGGCATCAACAGGCAGGCGGCGGTTACCGCGCTGAAATTCTGCGCGTATGCTGCGCGCCCCATATACCCGAAGGAACCTCGGGGCAGGTTTTTGTGCGCGTGCCCGGCCACGCCCCCCAGCCCGATAATGACGCCCGCGTGCTGAATGGTGTTGTCCGGGTAATAGAGCATGGCGCCTACCGCGCCGACATCTCCTCTGGCGGCGTACATCAGCATCTGTTCCATCCAGTCGGGGGTGATAATTTCAATATCGTTGTTGAGCAGCAGCAGATATTCCCCGGTGCAATAAGCGGCTCCGAAATTGTTGATGGCGGAAAAATTGAATTCTTTTGTCCAGTAGACCACGCGAAGATTGTCGTATTCTTTTTGAATTCGGTTGTAATATCGGAAGGTTTTGTCTTCGTGGCTGTTGTTTTCCACAATCACAATCTCGAAATTGGGGTATGTGGATTTGCGGTAAATGGATTGCAGGCACATATCCAAAAGATCGATGTGATCCATATTGGGAATCAATATGGAAATCTTCGGCGTTCCGCGCACATGATAAATAATATGATACGTTGAGGGCACCGCGGCGTTTATCACCCGGGCGTCGATGTGACAGCGGTTCAGGTGCGCCTCAATGGCGCGGTGCGCGGCATCGATGACATAGGGCTTGGCCCCGATATCCTGTGCCGTGGAATGTTCGTGCGCGCGCCAAAAATACAGAATGCGCGGAATATGCACAATCTTTCGGGCGTTTTCGGTCAGCCGCAGAATCATGTCGTAATCTTGGCTGCCGTCGTAATCGCTGCAAAACCGCCCCGATTTGTCCATCAGTTCCCGGCTGAAAACGGAAAAATGGCAAATATAATTGTTGGCGCGCAGGTTATCGATGGCATAATCCGGTTTATAATGGGGCAGATACGCGTCTTTCGGAACTTTATTAAACGTGCTTTCGTCCGTATAAATAAAATCGGCGTACTGTTCGTTTATTACCGTCATCACATCGAATAAAGCGGAAGGGTGCAGTAAATCGTCGTGATCCAGCAGCCCCAGATATTCCCCCGTGGCCAGATCGATGGCGGCGTTGGTGTTTTCGGAAATGCCGCCGTTTTGCTCAAGTTTGTGATACCGGATGCGCGGGTCGGTCTCGGCGTATTTCATCACCGTCTCGCCCACATAGGCGTGATCGCCGTCGCTGCCGTCCGCAAGGCAGAGTTCCCAGCCTGCGTATGTTTGCGCCCGCACGGATTTAATCATTTCGTTCAGAAAATTTTGCGGTGTGTTGTACAGCGGGCATACAATGCTTATTTTGATGTCCCGCGCAAAATGAAATTCGCTCTCGTAAGCCGCACGCTTTTTGGTGAGCTGGGTCTTTTTGGCGCGGTTGTGCAGCAATTTTCGGGTTCGGCGCCGAATGGACATTTTCTGCCATGTGGCGCGTAACCCGACGTGAAACAGCGAGGAAAGTCCTTTGGCCATAACGGAAAAGCACCGGTATTTCAGCACGTGCTTTTGCAGAAAATCGCTCACCGCCCGAATAGGCGCGGTGATTCGCCACGAAAACGAGTGCCGCATGGCCAAAAATGCCGTGATGTAGGTGTCCCGCTCTTCGGTGGTTTCCTCAAGTGTCCGCTGTAGATTGTCCGCGATACGGTCTTGATGTTCCTGCATCACGCGGAACCGGTCGTCGCTGCTGCCGGCATCGCACAGTTCCCGGTATGCCCGCTCGATTTCTCTCAGCCGCGATAATTCCTCTTCGGAAATTTCCACTGTCTGATCCGGCTTGTCGTATTTGCTCTTCATGCGGTTAACCTCTCTTGTACGCGTCGCAGACTTCTTGGGTATCGCCGATCATTTTGAGATGACCTTTTTCCAGCCACAGGCAGTGTTTGGTCAGCCGCTCGATTTGCTCCAGAGAATGGCTGACAATCAAAACGGTGGTATTGCCGTCCATAATATCGTGAATGCGCTTTTCGCATTTTTCCTGAAATTTGTAATCCCCGACCGCTAAAATCTCATCCACAATCAGGATATCCGGAGTGGTCATGGTGGCAATGGCAAACCCGATGCGCGCCACCATACCGGAAGAGTAATTTTTCATCGGCGTATCCAGAAAATCCTGCATTTCGCTGAATTCCACGATGTCGTCAAACCGCTCCTGCATAAATTTTTTGGAAAACCCCAATACCGAACCGTTTAAGAAGATGTTTTCTCTTGCTGTGAGATCCATGTCGAACCCGGCGCCCAGTTCAATGAGCGGGGCAATCGTCCCCCGGGTGGAAACCGTTCCGGTGGTGGGCTTTAATATGCCGGAAATAATTTTCAGCAGCGTGCTTTTGCCGGAACCGTTCAGCCCCACAATACCGAACACATCGCCGCACTCCACATCAAAACTGATGTCTTCCAATGCGGTGAAATCCTCAAACATCAGCTTGCGCTGCATTAAACGGATAAAATACTCCTTCAGCGAATCCAGCCGTTCTTTGTTCATATTAAAGTGCATGGATATATTCCGAAGCGAAATGGGTTTGTCTTCCGGCAAATGTCCCGCCTCCCTGACAGGTGAATAGAATATTTTCTGGGTTTTCTGAAAATTAAGGCAAAGATTGTCGTGCAGATGAATGAGCGGATTTTACGTCAGAGGCAACAAAAACCGCAGGGAAATCTTTGGGTATTCGCGAGAATTTTCGCCTGAATTACAAAAAAAGGCGCAAGCCGTCCGGGCAGGCATGGCGCGCAAGCCCGGCTTTTTTTGAGGCGTTTTAGATATGCAAAATGAATTTATCCTGAGTTTTGTGAAAAACCAACGCGCCGAGCAGCAGCGAGCCCGCGGCAAAAGCGAGGCAAATCAAATTTTCGGAAAGCCCGGGAAGCGAAGTGTATCCGGTGGTGCCGTACATCATCACCGAGCGGAAGTATTCCGTAAAATGCGTCATCGGGTTGCACTGAATAACGGTATACAGCACGTTGGAGCTGTCGCGAATCAGCGAAATGGGGTAAATAATCGGCGTGAGGTACATCCACACGGTGGTCAGCACGCTGTACAGGTGCAGAATATCCCGAAAATACACCGCCAATGCGGAGAGTGTCAGGCTGATGCCCACCGAAAATACAAAACAGTAGAGCACGGGAACCGGCATCAGCAGCGCGGCGGGAGAGATGGGGAACAGCTGAAACAGCATCACCAGCACAACGGCGATCATGGAAAAAGCGAAATTCACCAAAGAAAACAGGCATTTTTCCAGCGGAAAAACATATTTGGGAATGTATACTTTTTTAATTAAAGCGGCGGCGTTGATGACGGAATACATGGAACCGGTGGTGGCATCCAGAAAGAAATTCCACAAAGTGGCGCCGACAATGTAGTAAACCGGGAAATTCTCCACCCGGACTTTCAGCAAAAGTCCGAATACTTGTGTGAGCACCAGCATGGTCAGCAGCGGGTTCAGAATGCTCCACGCGATGCCCAGAAAAGACCTTCGGTATTTGACTTTTAAATCCCGCACCGTCAGGTTGGCAATCAGCGGCAGATACCGCTTAAAGTCCGCCCAAAAAGCATGGCTGTTTTCATTCACGACATTTTGCGCTTTCAGATGAAATTCCTCCCATCCGTTTTCCGGCATAGATTATAGCGAAGAAGGGCCGAAATGTCAAGGTAACCGGGCGCCGCAGCCCAAACCATCCCCCAAATGTGCCGCAAAACAGGTTATCGCTTTGCCTGCCGCCGCATTCGCGCCAAGCGGAAAATGCTTTTCCGGCTTTGGGCGCGGCGCCGACCCGTAAAAACGGGAAGGGGGAGACACCCTCCCTCTCCCCGTTTCGAGCAGGATACAGGCCGTACCGCCAAAGATTGCGGCAGGGTAAACAAAGAGCGGTTTTTAGCAAAATGACGAAAGCTGCCGGCCACCCTATATTCCCAATTATACCTCCGGTTATTCTTCCGGCGCGCCGGTGGTGCTCACGGCGAGTTTGCGGTAGACATTTTCATCTCCTACGGCGCCCGCCACATAGAGTTTTACGCCGGAAAATAAGACATTGCCCTTTTCGTCGATGGATTCTTTGGGGATTCCGAGATTTTTCAGCGGAATGGAACCTTTGACGTCCTGATTGTTAAGAATATCGCCGGAGCCGTCCTCCGTGGGCACATTCAAAGCGGAATTGATGACCAGGTACTGCCCTTCGGTGTACGCGTTCGGCGTGGCTTCTCCGAAAAAGAGGATAATCGAGGTTTTGACATTTTTTCCGGTGGAAAAATCGTAGACGAGTTCGCTGCCTTCCAGCGGAACTTTATACGATTTTCCCATCAGGTAGTGGGCGTCCGGCCAGCGGTTGTTGGTGTTGGCCATATGAATGGCGCCGTCCGAGTCCACCGACATTTCAATCGTGTCCGGCTCGGGCAGATACCAGTCGGCGGGCGAATAAGAGATGAGATCTTTCACCGCGGGTTCCGCCGGGGAAGATTCGTAATCTACCAGGCTTTCGATGACGGGCGCTTTTTTGTCCCGGGCAAAATGCTCGGCAAAATACGCGTCGATAACCTGTGTGTACACGCGGTTGCCGACATCCGAAAGGTGAATGCCGTCCGAAAGAAATTCCTGCGGGGTGTAATTGTCGCACGCGGCGCGGATATCGATCATATCGTACCCGGTTTCTTTCGCCAGTTCCCGAACCTTGGCATTATATTGATCGAGCCATTCCAGGGGCGTGCCCACTTTGCTGTAATCGGATTGCTTTTGCGCCTGAGCCGTCCAGAATTTATCCACATCCAGATAACTTACGGTCAGCAATATCGGCGTGGCGTCCAGCGCAATGATTTTTTCGCAGATGGTGCGCAGGTTTTCTTTATAAGCGTCCGGGGAAACCCGCGGGACATTCGGCGCCTCCATAATGAGATCGTTCATCCCGAAACTCACGGTCACAAAATCCGGATCGCGGTTGGCGACATACTGATCGAATAAATCCAGCGCCTGTTCGGAAGTTTTGCCGCCGTTTCCGCCGTTAAAGAGGTGCATATTGTTGTCTTTGGCAACGGAAACCGGCCAGGAGCCCAGCGCCGTCAGGCTGTCCCCGAATGTGACCAGCTTGGCCCCGTCCAAAATCTTTTTTTGCGGGCCGCACCCGGCCAATCCCGCGGCGAGAACGGTGCCCGCAAGGCATACGCCCAATAAGCGTTTCAAAAAGGACATTCGGCATCCTTCTTTCTAAAAGTAACATCCAAAATAAATCTGTCGGCGTGAATGCATCTCCTGCCGTAACCGGCAGCCTTGGTGCAAGGCCATCGCTTTGGTTGCTCTCCACTATATCACGAATACCGCGCGAATGCAAGCGCGCGCGTTTAAAATTCGGCTTGCGTTTCACCGGTCTTTGTGCGGTGATGCCTGAGATTTTTCTTTTTTGGCGTTCGGTTTCTTTGGCATCAGCACAAAGCAATGCCCCTGTTTTTCCATCACTGTCAGCGGAATCTGCGGGCAGAGCGCGTGCAGCATTTCAATGAATTCTCCGCTTTGGTTATCGGGCGCGCCGGCCACCAGCGCGCAGGCGTTGACTTGGCTTGCGTATACGCTCACGGCGATAGCGGGCGCGGAGTCAAATAAAATTTCCATTCCCGCTTGGTGTAAACAGGCGATGTTGTAAAGCGCCTGAAGCGTTTGCGCCGTATGAGCGCTGACCTCCTGCGGCGGAAGTACCGAAATGACTTTCAGCTTTGCCTGCTGTTCATCGGCAAGCTCGCGCCCCTTCTTGATTAGCCGCACACAGCTGAGTTGATCGGTCACGCAGACCAGCACACAGGTATTTTCCAATCGTGTTTCCCCCTCTTATCGGTTATTTCAGGTTTTCAAGGGCGGTGCCGCGCCGTTTGGCTGTTTGGCGCGGCATTAAGGCAATCCGCATAAAAATTGCCGTGCAGCAAGCGTCGGCCGGTCTTTGTGCGGTGTTGCCTATGTATTATATCACTTTTTTCCCCGAATAATTGAATAATTCGTAACCTTCCTGTGAAAATTATTCTTGCATTTTCGGCCGCTTTATGGTATCTTGTTTTGAGTAAAAAAGCTGACTATTCCTGTAGGAAATAAGGGCATTACCGCAAAACGGCTTTGGCGGCGCATTAGGGCTGATGAAAGGGAGTTTTCGTTGGTTATGAACAATCCGGTTCCTCGCGTGGTATGTATCAACGATTTGTCCGGCATGGGTCGCGCGTCTCTCACCGTTGCGATACCGGTGCTTTCGGTAATGGGGTCTCAGGCGTGCCCGTTGCCCACGGCGGTTTTGTCGGCGCAAACGGGATACCGCCATTACAGTTTTCTCGATTTCACGCCCTATATGGCGGCGTACAGCCGGGCTTGGGAACAGGAAAGCTTTTCTTTTGAGGGAATATACACCGGGTTTTTGGGTTCGCTCTCCCAGATTTCGCTGGTGGAATCTTTTTGCGAGGCGTTTCCTCACCGGTTGCTGCTGGTCGATCCGGTGATGGCGGATAACGGAAAGATGTATGTGACGTATACCGAAGAAATGTGCGCGGCCATGCGCCGGTTGGTTTGCCGTGCGGATATCGTGACCCCGAATATCACCGAAGCGTGTCTGCTCACCGATACCCCTTATACCGGAGAATCGCCGGGAACAGAAGCTGCCCTTTCCCTTTGCCGCAAAATCGCCCGTTTCGGCCCGAGTACGGTGGTGCTCACCGGCCTGCGCACCGGGGCGGAGACGGTGGCAAACGCGGTTTATGAATCGGGGGAAGATTCGGCCGTTTTCTGTGAGCATACGCGTGCGCCCGGCATTTATCCCGGAACCGGCGATTTATTCTCGTCCGCCCTGTGCGGAGGGTTGATGCGCGGCATGGATGCGCGTTCCGCCGCGCAAAAAGCGGGCGCGTTTGTCAGCCATGCGGTGGCGCTCACTTTGTCCCTTGGCGCCGATCCCAAAGACGGCGTGCTTTTTGAGCGGTGTCTTTCCGATCTTATCGGTTAACCGCCTGTGGTGTTTCGGCAAAAATAGTGTCCCATTTCGTTCATTCTCAGCTTGCGAATTTTTTGAGTTAGGAGTAATATAAATGAACAAACGCATCGTATACCTCACTTCGTCGGCTTTATTTGCTGCGTTTATCACATTGACTACCGCCTATCTGTTTCATATCCCGATAGGTTCTTCCGGTTATGTGCATTTGGGAGATGCGTTTGTCTGTCTTGCGGCCGCCTTTTTGCCCACGCCGTACGCCGCAGCCGCCGCCGCCATTGGCGGGGGCTTGGCGGATTTACTCACGGGCGCGCCGATGTGGGCGCCGTTTACCGTTGTCATTAAGGCGGTCATGACGCTTTGCCTGACTTCCGCAACAGAAAAAATCGTCAACCGCCGCAATATATTGGGCGGGCTCGGCGCCGCCGCGGTGAATATTATCGGGTATTATTTTGCCGAAGTCATTCTCTACGGCAATTGGATTACTCCGTTGTTGAATATTCCTACTGCGGGGTTGTTCCAGTCGGGCGGCGGATTTGCGCTCTTTGTGATTTTGGGTTTGGTGCTGGACGCCGCCAAAGTCAAGCAGCGTCTTTTGCACCGGAAAGGAAGTTAGTTTTCATGACCATTCTCTACGAGATTGGAAGCGGTTTGTATGTTAACCTCACCAATCGCTGCACCTGTTCCTGCACTTTTTGTATTCGCAAAGGCCATTCCGGTTTGGGGGACGCCGAATCCCTTTGGCTGGAACGCGACCCTTCCGAAGAGGAAGTATTGGCGGCCTTTTTCGCCCGTGATTTGTCGGCATATTCCGAAGTGGTCTTTTGCGGTTACGGCGAGCCGACCGAACGGTTGGATTTGTTGCTGAAGGTGTGCCGATGCATCCGCGCCCAAAGCGATATTCCCGTTCGCCTGAACACCAACGGCCTTGCTTCGCTGTCCTTGAGCAAACCGGTGCCGCCGCTTTTGCATGGCCTCATCGATTCCGTTTCCGTCAGCCTAAACGCCTCCACGGCGGCGGAATATGTCGCCGTGACCCGCCCATCCTTTGGGGAACCGGCGTTTGAGGCAATGCTGCAATTTGTCCGCGAGTGTAAGGATCAGGTGCCTCATGTGACGGTCACGGCGGTGGATGTCATTTCACCCGATCAAATTGCCCGCTGCGAAACCCTCGCGCGGTCATTGGGCGTGCCTTTTCGGCTGCGCAAATTTGCGTGAACCGCTTACGGTTCCAAGGAAGCGTTGTATTTTCATCATCTTTTTTATGCGCGTGCATAGATTTTTCCCCCCCGGTTTGCGCCGGGGGATTTCTTTTTGCTCCGGTTATTCCCATGATGGGATTATCTAAAGGAGCGATGGACCTTTCTCTCATAAATTCCCCCGTCGCTGCTTGACAAACCCTTTGAAAAGCCGTAAAATGAAATTGGTAAATAAGCGCCGCACAAATGGCGCATAAATCGCATAGATAAAGGAGTGATTCCCATGAATACGGATCCGTCTTTTAAGCGAACAGCGAAGGATAATGTGTTTACGCATCTTTTTCAGGATCGCGAGTATGTGCTGAAACTCTACTATGCCCTGCACCCGGAGACCAAGGAGCAGTTTACGGAGGATATGATTCACATCGTCACGCTCGAGAATGTCATGGTGAACGCCATCTACAACGATCTCGGTTTCACGGTGGGCGATCAGCTTGTGGTTCTCGCGGAAGCGCAGTCCACATGGTCGATGAGTATTCTCATTCGCGCTTTGCTGTATCTGGCACAGACCTATCACGATTACATCGGGGAAAAAGAGCTCAATCTCTACGGGAGCAAAAAGCTTGCCATACCAAGGCCGGAGGTCTATGTCATCTATACCGGAAAGAAGAAGCTGGAAAAAGACGTTTATTCGCTTTCGGAAGAGTTTTTCAGCAATCCGCAAGGCAAAGAAAGCGATTTGGATTTGAAGATTCATGTGCTGACGGAAGGCCAGGAAGGCGACATCGTTTACCAATATATCACGTTCACGAAAGTATTTGATGAGCAAACGCGTTTATACGGCAAGACGCTGAAAGCGGTCACCGAGACCATACGGATATGCAAAGACAGAAATATATTGAGAGAGTACCTATCCAAACACGAGCAGGAGGTTAAAGACATTATGATTAGCTTATATGACGAAGACCAAATCAAGGCGGCCTACGATAGAGATAAAATCGAAGAGGGCATGGCCAGAGGCATGGAAAAAGGCCGTGCGGAAGGCAGACGGGAAGGCCGCGCGGAAGGCATGAAAAAGGGTATGGCCAGAGGCATGGAAAAAGGCCGCGCGGAAGGTGAAATGAAAAAGGCGCGGGATACCGCGTACCGCCTTCGCAAAAAGGGTATGGCGTTAAACGACATCGCCGATATGGTGGACGTCAGCATACCCACTGTGCAAAAATGGTTTTCCGAACCGAACGGAGCGCCTGCGAATTAATCGCTTATCAAAGCAAAATGGTTGAGTTTTGCGCATTATATTGCCCTTAGGTACATGTATTTAAGATAGTTATATTTCCCCCGGTTTGCGCCGGGGGATTTCTTTTTGCTCCGGTTCTCGGCAAATGTGAATAGATTATAGGGTTATATTCCAAAATATTTATTTTATTTTCGGTTAAAATGCTGTTTTTCTTCCTTTTGCACAAAATGTTCTTGCATGGGGGGGGGTAATATTGTATAATTCACTTGGCGTATTCTATTTTTCACCAATGTTTTTTTCTTTTACTTTTTTGCGTTTTGCACGCGTTTTTTGCGCAAGCTTGGTCTTTGCGCGGTGTTGCTTTAGAATTTTGGCTATAGCGCATTTTGATAACAGGGAAAGGCGGAATGTATGTATGAAACAGGCGGTTTCTCTCTCTACCGGGCAAAAGGCGGCGGCGCTTTTGCTTTCGCTTTTGCTTGTTTTTTCGCTGCTCGCTCCGCTCGGCGGCCTCTTTAATGTCGCGGCGGCGTCTGAGGGCAATGATAAATTCTACGATGACCGGGATTATTATGTGAATTTGGCAACTTTAGCGCCCACCGGTTCCTCAGTGACTTCAACAAATTATATGGCGCAATTTGTGAATAACCAAAATAATGTACAATGGCACACCACACTTACACCTGCCCAATATTATAGTGGACAAGACGCATCTAATATCCTGAAAATTCCGTTTGGTGATGAAGGAACAGGTTTAAATTCGGCCGTTCGTTTGATTGTACGCGATAAGACCGTTACGAATCCGTCGCAAAATCAGTCTGCCCGCGCCGAATCCGCCATCCGCGTGATTTTTCTGGCGGATTCGGTGGAATCGTTTGAACGTAAAGAGAAGGCTCATTACATCGCGCCCGCCCTCACCGCGCTAAACGCGGCCGGCGCTGCGGTGTCCGTTCCGGCGGGAGGAAACGGCACAGATTCTATCGCCGTCACCGGAACGCCGCTGAAAAAGTACGCGTCGGAAAAGGCGGGCGATTATTACTATATCGATATCGACAGGGATCAGTTTAACGAAGCCCACGTCACCTCTTTTCGTTTTTCCTGTGAAGAGTATATTTTAGAAGGAGAAGATACGGTCACTTCCAAAAGGCTTACCACCGTCCCACTGGAGATTCTTGAGCACGGCGGGTATGTGCTGTATGAGGGCGCCATCCCTAGCCATCCGAGAATTTACGAAATCAGCGCCAACCAGTTGGCGGGTAATCCGAATAACATATCTGGGATAACTCAGTACGAAGTCGAGTTGGCGCAGTTTACCAATCCGGCGGGTAAATATCAAAATTATTTTGTGCTTTCGGATGAGGAGCAGTTTGCTCCGTCCAAATATTTCTTTCCTAATACTCCTACAAATCTGACCAGTCATTCTGATTTTTCCCTGCAGCGGAAAATTTGGGTTTATAATGCGGACTGGGCAGGAAACGGAAACATTTATGCTATTGAGGATAAAAGCGAACCTGTGATTATTCCGGTTTCCCTAAAAGAAGATCCCGAAATGGGAAAAGGGTGGTTTGTCACGCAGGATGGTCAAAATATGGCAGGTAAAGTTAACCCCTGTTCGGGCTTGATTCCCGGTGCCACTTATATCTTTTATCCTTACTTGGAAGATCCCACTTTGGACGCTTCCGCGCCGACAACGTTCCCCCTCAAGGGAACAAACGATGCCGTGTTTTCTGAAATTACGGAAGAAAATTATGAACAGATCAAAGGACAAAACTTTACCCCCGCGTATGATGATGGCACTTATAATGGCACGGATTCTACTTCAACCGTCACTATGCCCGATACCGTTTATTATATGTCAAGCAGCAACTCCGACAGATGGCGCAAGAAAAGCGATACCCAGCCGGAATACGATAAATTGGTAATGGCACATAATAATAATTCAACTACTAAAAATGTCCTTTGGGTAGACGCCACCTATTATGATTATCTTTCTGATGTAGAAATTTTAAGGGGTAACACTAGTTGGGGAAAAACTGGAAATTATTCCGAAGTAGATGTCGAAACGTATAATACCTATGCTGCGGATATGTTTTCTTTATTCAATAGTCGTATTCATCGCTTGGCGTTAACCGATGATGATTGGCGTTATCCGCTCTATTTTGGGAATTTTTGGGATCATACAGAAGTTCCAGACGATACCAACCCACTGACAAATCCTTCCGCTTTGCTGCATACTTATTATTCTGATTTGAATAGAGAAGATACTACATGGGAAAAATTCTTTGCGGCGAATAATGCGAACGGCTTGAGTAACATGAGCCAGTCTGTTATGGGTTTGGTCTATCCGGAACTGGGGAAAAATTTCTATTCGGAATCTGCCAACGAATATTTTCAGGAATTGCTGGTAGGCAATGCCGGAAAAACGTATGCCCCGTATTTTGACGCGAAGTGGTTGATGGGCAGCATTTCCGATAAAGCCGGACAATCAAAGGAAATAAAAACCGAATACAAAGTAATAAATGGAACAGGGCTTCTTTTTCTGGCCATACCCAATGAGTATACGGGAATATATATTAGCAATAATTCCATTAGTGATGTAACTAAGGTGACTTATCTGCATTTATCGCATTCCTTCGGAAAGGTGCTGTATACCAACAATCCCACGGCATGGTATTCTCAGGACGATGTAAATCTCACACCGAATTTTCAAGGATATGATAACAAAACATATAATGTTAGCGGAGCGGATGATAATTATTACTACATAGTGATTAATAACAAAATAAGTGAATGGGATGCCAATACAGGAAATTGGTCAAATTTATATTTTGCTTTAATCCATGATGATGGGGTTAGCAAGAAGTACTTTCCTACATACAGTAGTTCAAAGTCTATTAATTTAAATGGGGAATTTGAAAAAATAGACGAAACTTCTTATTTATATTCTTCCAATCGCCGGGGTTATGTGGTGCAGTCACAATTCCCGTTTCGGATAGAAAAAGACGAAACAACCAAAATTACCCATTATCAATTCAATTCGGCCAAAGGAAATAATGCAAATTCCGGGGATATTGTTAATTTTAGTGGAAGTGGTGGCTCCAATTATCCCGATATATTTTCACAAGTAGAGTACTACTATGATGATGCGACATACGCTGTCCCCAATATGGAGTTTCAGGATGCTTCAGGCACAGGTGAATATAAGCAATGGGGATCGGAGACCGGATATTTTCCGTTTAATCGCCAAAAAGGGTTAGGTCATAATTTTGGCTTTGGCACCAAGATGGAAATAAAGTTTAAGCTGCCAGAAGGCGGCAAGTTCAGTACCGAGAACGGACAGGAGGAACCCGCAAAATTCACCTTTTCCGGCGACGACGATGTGTGGGTGTTTGTCGACGGTCAGTTGATGCTGGATCTCGGCGGCGCACACAAACAATCGAAAGGAGAAATTAATTTCGGAGCTGAAGAGAATACCGTTACCGGTACGTCTGAGGATGTCGCGTATGCGATGAGTGATGTATTGAGATATGCTCAGTCTGCGCGCCTTTATGAATTTGTGGTTGACCCAGCGGTAATCAAAGATGCCAACGGCAAGAATTTTAGCAGCGATACGCAATTTGTCTTTTTCGATAACAGCTCTACAGCGGGGAAAATTCTTTCGGAACCTTGCACTTATTCTAATATCAGTGGCGGTTATTATAGACTGCCATCGCAAAGCATTCAGGGGAATCCAGTCCATACGTCTATTCACGATAATATCAGTGGAAATTATGCGACAAAATTTATAGATGGCAAGTACCATATTTACGCCAGTGGTGTGAAAAGTGATGATGATATAGGATTAATGGATTGCGCCATGCGTATTGAAGGCACCGGGGAGACCATTCTGCCCCAAGTGAAAGTGATTTCAGAGCTTTTGGATTCTTATAATCCTTCCGAAGATTCCACTTCGTTACCATCACCAACACAAAAGGTTATCACCGCCAACATCAACAATACCGATCCTTCCATGGTGCACACAATGACGGTCTATTATCTGGAGCGCGGCATGGGCGAATCTAATCTTTCTATCGATTTTACCACCATTCCTGCGACAGCCAACGTACAAGTGCAAAAAGATATTGTCACCGAAAACCTCAATCCCGGTTTGGTGACTGGTATGCAAACCGCGCAATCCGAAGAGGAAGACGACCGTGATACATTCGCGTTTCATGTGGCGCCGTATGATGAAAGTAGTTCAGAAAATCTTTTGACGGATACCGCTTATGGCAACATCCCGTTTTCACGCACCGATTCGCTTAAGGCATCTGCTACCGAAATCTCAGCAGTTGGCAAAGCAAGCGCCAATTCCGGCTTAGCGGATTTACTTGAGGATAATACCGCAAATGCCTTTGTACTCAAAGATAAACAAATCGCCGATTTTCTCGATGATTTCAAAATCGGGGATACGCTAACCTTCGGTGAGGCAGGGGGTCAGGAACTGAGTAACTGGCAGTCGAGGTACCGATACGAGACATATTTTCGTCTGTATAAACAAAACAAGGGAGTGGTAAGACCAACAGATAATTCAAGCGTACTTTTGCAGGCCGGCGGGAAAGCCTCAAATGCTAATATTAAAGAATTTCAAGCTTCGGACGGATATTATCAATACCAATTTCTGCAAGCTGACGGTTCGGCGAATACCTCCGTTTCTTTCTCCATGGATTACGATGTTTCGAAAGATGGCGTAGATGCCTCCGAAACCGTTTCCCGGGTTTTGCAATACTATAACAAAGTCAAAACCACCGATCTGCTCGTTTCCGCCGAAGTAATCAATGGGGAGAATTACACACTCGATCCGGAGAAGTCCCGCGCCTTTGCCTTTAAGCTGGAATGCTTTATCGGCGGCAAATGGCACGCGCTCCCGCTGA
>CAZMAM010000015.1:0-33494 GCA_964564305.1 uncultured Eubacteriales bacterium | reverse complement strand
ATGCAACTCTATGGATTTCTTATCCAATGCTCAACTTCATTTTACAATCAACCAAAATGTGTTTTCCGAATTTTCCAAAATCTTTTGTACTATTATGGATTCCGTAACATTGAAATCCTGCTTTGCAAGCGCCGAAGGTGTGGGAGAAGACATCTTTACTGCGCTCAGCGGGCCAGCGGGCATGGCCATGAAAGGGATGTTCAGTTTTAACCAAACTATACAGATTTAATTTATATGGCGTTGCAAATGCTCCATTCAGGGAATAATACGTATGCGAGGATATCCTCCGGCGATGACGGTTATACTGATGTCAGCGACGTTATGGTGGATACCCAAGGATATGTGGATCCCCAAGCTACCTTGCGGGTGTTTCGTGTCACAGGAAGCGAAGATATTGAGGATGTTCTCAATTCGGATAATCCGCTGGAAAAATATGAGTTATATTCTATTGCCTTCGTGAAAGACGATACGCTTGTGCAGCCAAACGGAAAAGTCACCGTCTATCTGCCAATACCGGAAGGAATGACCGGCGATACCTGTCATGTGTTCCGGCAGGAGACCGACGGAACATGGACCATGATTGAGGCGCACGTGGAAGGAAATTATCTCGTGTTTGAGACCGACCATTTTAGTTTATATGCGCTGATTGGCGATGTGGCGGATTTGCAAATCGTTTCTCTTCCGAATAAGACAACTTATCACGAAGATGAGCAGCTGGATACCACCGGAATGGTTCTTTCGTTAAACGGTCAGCGGATTACCGAAGGTTTCTTCTGCGATCCCGTGATTGCCTTTGGTTCGGGAAAACAAACCGTCACGGTGCGGTACGGTAAAGCAGAAACCACTTTTGAGATTACAGTGATACCTTCTTTTCCCGGCGATCTCAACGGTGATGGAGAAATTCATATGTGGGATGCCGAGAAACTGTACACAGCTGTATCGGGAGGAACGGTAGCCATCCCCGTCGACATCAATCACGATGGGATAACCGATATCGAAGATGTTATTTGTGTCTATCTTATCGCGAGCGGAGACAAGAAGGCATAACAAAGGAAAAGTGTAAGACAGAAATTTTTGGCAAAGATGTTATGACAATCGTTGAAATCCAATAATTTCAATATAACCACCAGCCCGCCGGAAAGGAATGCTCTCTTTTCCGGCGGGCTTTTGCCTATCTCTTTTGCTTCAAGTTCCATTTCCCACCCGGTAAAATATACGGTTGTGCAAAGCCCGAACAGCGGCTAGACCCCATCAAATTTTGCAGGAAAGTAAAATGATTGTTGCAAAATTAAGCGACAAGCCATAGATTTTCCCGATATTTCGGGAAAATTGCGAAATTCACGGAAAAGAATCTTTCATTTTGCTTGACAAGCGGGAGGACGAGCGGTATAATAACCGATAGCTTCAATAGGCGGAATGAATAATATGGGGGGCTGTCTATGCTGAAAGAAGGGCAGATGCGCATTCCGTCCGGATGCGCCATCTCAGGCATTTTTTCACGCAGCGGCAAACGGCAGACCGGGGCGGATATCATCCGTTCCATTTCGGTGATGCATGACCGTTCCAACGGCCTTGGCGGAGGGTTTGCCGCATACGGCATTTATCCGGAATATAAAAATTTATACGCTTTTCATATTTTCTACGACAGTCAGAAAGCCAAGGAAGAATGTGAACGGATTCTCAATTCTCATTTTGAAGTAGGTGCTTTGGGGGAGATTCCGGTTTGCAAAATTCCGCAAATTACCGATGCGCCAATGATTTGGCGGTATTTTCTTATGCCCCGAAAACGTAAGTTAGAGAATAATCATCTGGATGAAAAGGAATATGTTGCCCGTTTGGTGATGCGCATCAACACCAAGGTGGATGGTGCCTATGTTTTCTCCAGCGGGAAAAATATGGGGGTTTTCAAAGCGGTTGGCTTTCCGGAAGATGTGGGAAGGTTCTACCGCTTAGAGGAATATGAGGGTTATTGCTGGACGGCGCACGGCCGTTATCCCACCAATACGCCGGGATGGTGGGGCGGTGCGCATCCTTTTGCCATGTTGGATTATTCCATTGTTCATAACGGGGAAATCAGTTCATTCGACGCCAATCGCCGGTATATCGAGATGTTCGGCTACAAATGCACGCTTCTGACTGATACCGAAGTTATCACGTATATTGTTGATTATCTGGTGCGCCGTCAGGGCCTTACATGGGAAGAAACCGCCAATGTGATTGCCGCTCCTTTCTGGTCTACCATTGATCACCGGAGCCCGGAGGATAAATCCAGACTCACCTATTTGCGCAGCGCTTTCGGCAGTTTGCTGGTCACCGGGCCATTTTCTATCCTCGTGGGTTTTGAAGGCGGGTTAATGGCATTGAACGACCGTCTGAAATTGCGCTCCATGGTTGTGGCGGAAAAAGACGATACGGTCTATATCTCCAGTGAAGAATCCGCCATACGCGTGATTCAGCCTACACTGGATAGAGTCTGGTCGCCGAGGGGCGGCGAGCCGGTGATTCTTACGCTAAACGGAGAAGGTGAGCAGACATGCCGATAAATTACATCTATCCGGAATATGAAGTGATTCGCAATCCGGATCGCTGTATTGCCTGTCGCGTATGCGAACGGCAGTGCGCCAATGAAGTGCATGCCTTTGACCCGGATCTCGGTATGATGGTTTCCGATGAAAGCAAATGCGTCAACTGTCATCGCTGTGTGTCGATTTGCCCGACAAGGGCGCTCAAAATTGTCAAAACCGAACATATTTATAAGGAAAGCGCCAATTGGACGGCGGATAACATTACGGAAATTTACCGTCAGGCGGAAAGCGGCGGAGTGCTGCTTTCAGCTATGGGTAATCCGAAACCGTACCCGGTATACTGGGATAAGATCCTCATTAACGCTTCTCAGGTGACCAATCCGTCTATCGATCCGTTGCGGGAACCGATGGAAACCCGAACATTTTTGGGGAAAAAGCCGGATCGCATCGAGCGGGATAACCGGGGCCATCTTACCAATAATTTGCCGCCCCAGCTGGAATTATCCACACCAATCATGTTTTCAGCCATGTCGTACGGATCGATCAGTTATAACGCGCACGAAAGCCTTGCGCGTGCCGCACAGGAACTCGGTATTTATTACAATACCGGTGAGGGCGGTTTACACGAGGATTTTTACCGGTACGGCCCGAACACCATCGTTCAGGTGGCGAGCGGAAGATTCGGCGTTCATAAAGATTACTTAGAGGCGGGCGCCGCCATCGAAATTAAAATGGGCCAAGGGGCGAAACCGGGTATCGGAGGGCATTTGCCCGGCGAAAAAATCGTGGACGACGTTTCCCGTACCCGTATGATTCCCGAGGGATCCGATGCCATCTCTCCCGCTCCCCATCACGATATTTATTCCATTGAAGATTTGCGGCAGTTGGTTTTTTCCTTAAAAGAAGCGACCGATTACAAAAAACCGGTTATTGTCAAAATTGCTGCCGTTCACAACGTGGCGGCCATCGCCAGCGGAATCGCCCGAAGCGGAGCGGACATTATTGCCATCGACGGCTTTCGCGGAGGAACGGGCGCCGCTCCTACCCGTATTCGCGATAATATCGGCATTCCTATTGAATTGGCGCTTGCCAGCGTGGATCAGCGCCTTCGGGATGAGGGCATCCGGGGCAATGTTTCCTTGATTGCGGGCGGAAGTATCCGATCCAGCGCGGACGTGGTCAAAGCTATCGCGCTGGGCGCGGATGCCGTGTATATCGCAACCGGGGCGCTTTTGGCTCTCGGATGTCATCTGTGCCGCACCTGTAATCAGGGAAAATGCAACTGGGGCATTGCCACTCAGCGCCCGGAACTGGTGCGCCGGCTGAATCCGGATGTCGGCAGTCAGCGGCTTGTGAATTTAATTACCGCGTGGACGCACGAAATTAAGGAAATGATGGGCGGCATGGGCATCAATTCCATTGAGGCGCTTCGTGGAAACCGTCTGATGTTGCGCGGTGTCGGTCTCAATCAAAAGGAATTGGATATATTGGGTATCCGTCACGCCGGCGAGTAGCGGGGAGGAGCAACCGATGAAACGGGTATATGTCAATGAAAAATGGTGCCTTGGCTGTCATCTCTGCGAATACTATTGCGCTTTCGCCAATTCCGGAATAGACAGTATGGTGAAGGCGCTGAAAGGGGTTAAGATTAATCCCCGTATTCAAATCGAGGAAGCAAACGGCATCAGTTTTGCGGTTTCCTGCCGTCATTGTCGGGAACCGCTTTGCGTGAAAAGTTGTATCTCTGGCGCCCTCACCGTTCGAGACGGCATTATTCACATTGATCGGCAAAAATGTGTCGGGTGTTTTACCTGTGTTCTGTCCTGCCCTTACGGAGCCATTATGCCGGCGAGTGATCACAGCGTTATGCAAAAATGTGAATTGTGTACGGATAATGCGCGTGGGGAGCCGGCTTGTGTGCAGGGCTGTCCCAATCGGGCGATTGTGTTTGAAGACAGAGGAGAATGAACCGTGAAAATTGTGATCATCGGCAATTCCGCCGCTGCTGTCGGCTGTATTGAAGGATTCCGCGCGCGTGATCGGTCGAGCGCCGTCACCGTCGTATCGGACGAACCGCACCATACTTATTCCCGTCCGTTAATTTCTTATCTTTTGTACGGAAAAACCGATGAACAGCGCATGAAATACCGTCCGGATGATTTTTACGAAAAAAATCACGTTACCGCTTTGCTGGGGCGAAAGGCCGTTGCTGTCGATCCTATGGCGCATTCGGTCAGGCTGGAAGACGGTGAAATCTTAACGTACGATAAGCTGCTGGTCGCAACCGGTTCAAGGCCGTTTATTCCTCCTATGGACGGGCTGGAAAATGTCCAGAAAAAATTTCATTTTATGACATTGGATGACGCCAGGGCTTTGGATACGGCTCTTTCCCTGAAGGCACGAGTGCTGGTGGTCGGCGCCGGGCTGATTGGATTAAAATGTGTGGAAGGAATCGCAGATAAAGTGCAGCGGGTAACGGTAGTGGATTTGGCCGACAGAATCCTGCCGAGTATTTTGGATGAAACCGGTTCGTCCTTGGTGCAGTCTCACATAGAAGCCAAAGGGGTTCGCTTTTATCTGCACAACAGCGTTGCGCGCTTTACACAAGATACCGCCATTTTGCAAAATGGGGAGAAGATTCCCTTTGATATTGTGGTGGTGGCGGTCGGAGTGCGTCCCAACGTGGAACTTGTGAAGGCCGCCGGCGGGATGGTCGGAAGGGGAATTCTCACTGACAAATTCTGCAGAACGGATTTACCGGACATTTACGCTGCAGGGGATTGCACGGAAAGTTACGACATATCTGCCGGGGAAAGCCGAATTCTGGCGCTTTTGCCCAATGCGTATATGCAAGGCGAATGTGCCGGAAGACATATGTCGGGGGACGACAGTCACCCGTACGATAGGGCCATTCCCATGAATGCCATCGGGTTTTTCGGATATCATATTATTACGGCGGGGAGTTATACCGGGAAAACGTATGTCCGTAAAAGCGAGGACGGGTACAAGGCTTTATTTTATAAAGATAATTTGCTTAAGGGATATATTTTGGTCGGGGATGTGGCCCGCGCGGGGATATATACCGCGATGATACGCAACCGAACTCCGCTGGATTCGATTGATTTTGAGCGCATTTGTGAAAGGCCGCAGTTAATGGCGTTTTCCCGGGCAATCCGTGAGCAGGATTTAAGTATGCCTCATTAAGGAGGAATGTTCCATGACAATCGATGCGGGATTGCAGCATTTTCGGGATCTCAACGAACAGGTTCGTTCCTCTCCGGAGAGCACAGTGACGATTGAGCATTGCATCGGGCAGCGATATATTGCGGATGGGTTATCGGACAAAACCGTGATTATTCACGGTACCCCGGGAAATGCGCTGGGCGCATATTTAAACGGGGCAAACGTGGTGGTTTACGGAAACGCGCAGGACGCGACCGGAGATACCATGAACGAAGGCAGTATTATCATCCACGGGGATGCCGGCGATGCTACGGGATACGCTATGCGGGGCGGGCGGATTCTGGTTCGGGGCAATACCGGGTATCGGGCCGGTATCCATATGAAAGCCTACCGGGACAAAATTCCCGTTTTGGTTGTCGGCGGGCATGCGGGAAGCTTTTTGGGTGAATATCAGGCGGGAGGCCTGATTATTGTGCTGGGTTTGGACGGAGACGGGGAGAGCTTTCATTCCAATTTTTGCGGTACGGGAATGCACGGCGGAAAAATCGCGGTGCGCTGTCGGGAAGTGCCTCAGCATCTGCCGAAGCAGATTTTGTGCCGGCAGGCAAATGAGGCGGATCTTTCCGAAATCGGTGTTCAGGTGCGATATTTTTGTGAAGCGTTTGGCGTAAATTTTGAAACCGTTATGGCCCACCCCTTCTTTGTTCTGACTCCGGACACGAAAAATCCGTATAAACAGATGTATGTGGCGAATTAACCGTTGACCTCGCGGGGAAAAATGTGTATAATAAAATAGTCGGTGAAAATTGCGGTGGAGGTAATCGTCCCGCGCTGATTTTTCGCGAAAAGCCAATCTGTTTTTTGCTGCTTAAACAAAAACCTCGGCGAATATCGGCCGATATTCGCGGGGATTTTTGCAAAATGGGGATGAAAAACAGGCGTTATATGGGAACAGTGTCAAGGAATACCGCCCTTATGGCAATATCGAATATGAACGGTTTCTCTATGTACGGAGGGGTGCAAAATGCGGGAAATTTTGCTGGTCTCCTCACCCGGAAAAGCTTGTGACGCTCTTTTTGCTTTGCTGAGCAAAGAGCAATATATTCTTCATATAGCGGAAAATTGCGCCGTTGCGCGCGGGAAAATTCAGGCAAACAAAACCGATTTGGTGATGATTAACGCTCCGGTGGGCGGAGAAAGCGGGCTGGAACTGGCGGAGGATATTGCGCAGAACACGACTTGCGCCGTCCTTTTGCTCCTGAAAGCGGACGGAGATCCCGTATGGAAAGATAAAGCGCTGTCTTTGGGCGTCTTTACTTTGGAAAAGCCTTTTTCGCTTCCGCTTTTTACGCAGGCGATTCAGTTTTCACTGGCGCTTCGGAGGCGCCTTACGGTTTTGCAAAGCGAAAACGCTTCTTTGCAAATGAAAATTGAGGAGCTTCGTTTAATCGACAGAGCCAAGTGCACATTGATACAATATTTGGGGCTGAGTGAGCCGCAGGCGCACCGGTATATTGAAAAGCAGGCGATGGATCGTCGTCTGCCGCGGGTGGATGTGGCAAAGGCCCTGTTGAAAGCGTATGAAACATAGGGGAGGTTGCGGATATGAGTCAGCCGCAAACAGCCTATCTTGTGCTGGAAAACGGAAAGATATTCACGGGGCATCCCTTTGGCGATGCCAAAGACGCGGTGGGGGAGATTGTCTTTACAACCGCGATGACCGGCTATTTGGAAACGCTGACTGATCCCAGTTATTACGGCCAGATTGTGGTACAGACATTCCCGCTTATCGGTAATTACGGTATTATTCCCGATGACTTTGAAAGCCGCTCTCCCGTTTTAAAAGGATATATTGTCCGCGATTGGTGTCCGGATCCCTCCAACTTCCGCAGCGAAGGGGATCTTGACACCTTTTTGCGAGAACAGGGAATTGTCGGCTTATACGGCATTGATACCCGGCAGCTCACCCGTATGGTGCGTGAGGTCGGTGTGATGAACGCCAAGATTACGGTAAATATTTCCGATTTACCGGCGATATTGGAAGAAATTCGGGCGTACAAAGTGACCGATGCCGTATCGTCTGTGGGTGGTCATGAGGAATACACCCTCCGCCCGGAGGGAAAACCGGTGGCCCGGGTGGTTTTGTGGGATTTCGGCGCAAAACGCAATATTGCGAGGGAATTGGTTCGGCGCGGGTGCGAGGTAACGACAGTTCCTTACGATACCACCGCCAAGCGTATCATAGAACTGAATCCCGACGGCCTGATGCTTTCGAACGGGCCCGGTAATCCCGCGGATAACCGTGAGATTATTCGTGAACTCCGACGGCTTTTGCCCAAAAAAATCCCTACATTCGGTATTTGCCTTGGGCATCAGTTATTGGCGCTGGCGCACGGCGGCCGCACGGAAAAACTGAAATATGGTCACAGGGGCGCCAATCAACCGGCCACCGATACGGATACCGGGCGGGTATATATTACCAGTCAGAATCACGGATACACGGTGGTGGGGGATTCATTGCCCCCCAATGTTCGCGTCAGCTTCATCAATGCCAACGACGGAACTTGCGAGGGTGTGAATTACCCCGACGATTGCTGCTTTTCGGTGCAGTTTCATCCGGAGGCGTGCGCAGGGCCGAGAGATACGGCTTTTCTCTTTGATCGCTTTATTTCGATGATGACGGGAGGGAACGCTTTATGCCGTTGAATCCTGCTGTTCGCCGCGTGATGGTGATCGGATCCGGCCCTATTGTCATCGGGCAGGCCGCCGAATTTGATTATGCCGGTACTCAGGCTTGCCGGGCCCTGAAAGAAGAAGGATTAGAGGTGGTTCTGGTCAACTCTAATCCGGCGACCATTATGACCGATAAGGCCATTGCCGATAAAATCTATATTGAACCGCTCACTTTGGATACCGTCAAACGGATTATCGAACGGGAAAAGCCGGACAGTTTGCTTTCCACTTTGGGCGGGCAGACCGGGCTGACGCTTTCCATGCAGCTTGCCAAAGAAGGTTTTCTGCAAAGCCATGGCGTGCGGCTGCTGGGCGCCGATCCGCAAACCATCGATAAGGCGGAAGACCGGCAGATGTTTAAAGATACGATGCTTTCTATCGGGCAGCCGGTTATTCCCTCCAAGGTGGTCAATACTGTGGAAGATGCGTTGGTTTTTGCCGATGAGATCGGTTATCCCGTTATTGTTCGTCCGGCGTTTACATTGGGGGGCAGCGGCGGCGGAATTGCGGAGGATAAAGAACAGCTGCACGAAATTGCCACCAACGGTTTGCGCTTGTCCCCGATTACGCAGGTTCTGATTGAAAAGGGAATTTCCGGTTGGAAAGAAATTGAATTTGAAGTGATGCGGGACAGCATCGGTAATGTGATTACCGTTTGCAGCATGGAAAATTTCGATCCGGTCGGTGTGCATACCGGCGACAGTATCGTGATTGCACCCGCCGTTACCTTGGCGGACAAGGAATATCAAATGCTGCGATCCGCCGCTTTAGATATTATTTCTGCCTTAAAGGTGGAGGGAGGGTGCAACGTGCAGTTTGCGCTGCATCCCGAAAGCTTTGAATACGCGGTCATCGAGGTAAATCCCCGCGTTTCCCGTTCCTCTGCCCTTGCTTCTAAGGCGACCGGTTATCCCATTGCCAAGGTTGCGGCAAAAATTGCTATCGGGTATACGCTTTCGGAGATTCGAAACGCGGTTACCCATACCACATATGCCTGTTTTGAACCTGCCTTAGATTATGTGGTGGTCAAATTTCCCAAATGGCCTTTCGATAAGTTTGTCTATGCCAAGCGCACTTTAGGTACCCAGATGAAAGCTACCGGAGAAGTTATGGCGATCGGTCAGATTTTTGAGGAAGCGCTGATGAAAGCGGTTCGCGGGGCGGAAATTTCGCACAGCAGCCTGAATTCACCGAAATTAAAATCCCTTTCCGACGCGGAAATTCGCAGCAATTTAACAGTTTGCGATGACGAACGCCTGTTTGTGATATTTGAGGCCCTGAAACGGGGCGTCTCAGTGGAAGATATTCATGAGATTACCATGATTGACGAATGGTTTCTCTGTAAATTGCGCAACTTAGTCCGGCTGGAAGATGAATTGGCGCAGGGAAATCTTTCCGATGAGTTGTATCTGCGCGCCAAAAAATTCGGATATCCCGACAAGGTGATTCGGGATATTTCCGGTTGCGAAATTGCCCATCCCCGGTATGCTTCTTACAAAATGGTCGATACTTGCGCCGCTGAATTTGCCGCGCAGACGCCGTATTTTTATTCTTCTTTTGATGAAGAAAATGAGGCGGAAGAATTTATTCGGGAAAACGGAACCGAAAAGAAAACCGTCATTGTTTTCGGGTCCGGTCCGATTCGCATCGGTCAGGGAATTGAATTCGATTATGCTTCGGTACACTGCGTTTGGGCGCTGAAGCGGGCGGGATATGAAGTGGTCATTGTCAATAATAATCCCGAGACCGTTTCCACGGATTTTGACACGGCGGATCGCTTGTATTTTGAGCCCCTGACCAGCGAAGACGTCATGAGCATCATTCACACCGAAAATCCGTATGGGGTTGTGGTGGCGTTCGGCGGCCAGACGGCGATTAAGCTAACCAATTTTCTTTCCCGAAACGGGGTAAATATTCTCGGCACTTCGGCGGACAGTATCGATCGGGCGGAAGACCGGGAACGCTTTGACGAATTACTGGAGCAGCTGCAAATTCGGCGTCCAAAGGGATATACCGTGATGACCACGGATGAAGCGCTGGATGCGGCTCAGCGACTGGGTTATCCCGTGCTGATGCGCCCGTCTTATGTGCTTGGCGGGCAAAATATGATAATCGCCTTTAATGAGGCGGATATTCGGGAATATATGGCGATTATTTTATCACAGGAAATTGAAAATCCGATTCTGATAGACAAATACCTGATGGGTATGGAATTGGAAGTGGATGCGATCTGCGACGGAGAAGATATTCTGATTCCCGGTATTATGCAGCATATTGAGCGATCCGGCATTCATTCCGGGGATTCCATCGCGGTTTATCCCGCGTGGGGAATAGAAGATCATATGATCGAAACGATTATCGATTGCTCCAGACGTCTTGCCGTTTCTTTGAATACCAGAGGTCTTGTCAATATTCAATATTTAATTTATCACAATGATTTGTATGTCATTGAGGTCAATCCCCGTTCCTCCCGCACCATTCCGTATATCAGCAAAGTAACGGGCGTTCCGATGGTGGATTTGGCCACGCGCACCATGCTGGGCGAAAAGCTCTCTGATTTGGGTTACGGAACGGGATTATATCCGAGCTCGGCCTATGTTGCCGTAAAAGTTCCGGTATTTTCCTTTGAAAAACTGACCAATGTCGATACGCATTTAGGGCCGGAAATGAAATCCACCGGTGAGGTATTGGGCATCGCCAATACGCTGGATGAGGCGCTCTTCAAAGGTTTGATTGCCGCAGGGTACCGGTTGCGCAAAAAAGGCGGCGTATTTTTTACGGTGCGTGACACCGATAAACAGGAAATCGGAGATGTCGCCAAGAAATTTGCCGATCTTGGGTTTAAACTGTATGCCACCAAAGGCACCGCCGTCGTTTTGGAGGCGGAGGGATTAACGGTCAGCATGATTCCCAAAATTCATGAATCGGATAACAACCCGATTACGCTCTTGGAAAGCGGAGCGGTAGATTATATCGTTTCAACTTCCGCTAAAGGCCGTATTCCCACATTGGATTGCGTAAAGATTCGCCGGAAAGCGGTTGAGCGGAGCATTCCCTGTCTTACTTCCATCGATACGGCCAATGCCATTGCGGAAAGTCTTCGCGGGCGGTGGAATGCCAATAATACCGAGCTGGTGGATATCAATCGCATGAGGAGTGATAAGATGAAGCTTCACTTCACCAAAATGCACGGATGCGGAAACGATTATATTTACTTCAACTGTATGGAGCAGGATATCGACAATCCAGAGGGCTTAAGTTTGCAGCTTTCCGATCGCCACTTCGGTATCGGTGGAGACGGTGTGGTGCTCATTTGCCCGTCGGATATTGCGGATGCCCGTATGCGCATGTTCAATCTGGACGGTAGCGAGGGGAAAATGTGCGGCAATGCCATACGTTGTGTGGGCAAGTATCTTTACGACAAGGGTATCGTCAAAAAGGAAACGCTCACGATTGATACACTCAGCGGCGTGAAAACTCTTACTTTGCACAAATATGACGGAAAAGTCAAAGAAGTAACCGTCGATATGGGAAAAGCCTGTTTGAATCCCAAGGAAATTCCGGTTTTGTTTGACGGGGACAGCGTCATCGATCAACCGATTACTGTCGGCGAAGACACATACCGGATTACTTGTGTTTCCATAGGCAATCCGCATGCGGTTGTTTTTTGCGCCAATCCGGAAGACGTGGATTTGGAAACGGTTGGGCCGTTGTTTGAAAATCATGAGTTATTCCCGGAGCGGATTAACACCGAGTTTATTCGGGTGATTGATGAGCATACATTAAAAATGAGAGTGTGGGAACGCGGCAGCGGGGAAACTTGGGCATGCGGTACGGGAGCATGCGCGGCGGTGGTGGCCGCCGTGGAAAACGGTTACTGCCGCAAAGGAAGCAATGTGACCGTGAAGCTCAAAGGTGGTAATCTTGTGGTGCGATATACCGATGACGCCGTATTTATGACAGGTAATGCGGAAGTGGCCTTTGAAGGTGTTGTGGAAATTTAAGGAGTGAGCCGTTATGCGTGTCAACACCCATTATAAAAATCTGAAGGACAGTTATCTTTTTGCCGAAATCGATAAACGGGTAGCGGATTATCATCGTAGTCATCCGCAGGCGGATATCATCAAACTGGGCATCGGAGATGTCACGCTTCCGCTTGCCGAAGCGGTTATTCAGGCCTTGCACGCGGCTGTGGACGAAATGGGGAAAAAGGAAACCTTCCACGGATACGGCCCGTATGCGGGGTACGATTTCTTGCGGGAAGCCATTAGCCGCTATTATACGGATCGGTCGATTTCCGTTTTGCCGGAAGAAGTTTTTGTCAGCGACGGCGCAAAGAGCGATGTCGGTAATATATTGGATCTCTTTTCTTCCGAAAATACCGTATGGATACCGGATCCGGTCTATCCGGTCTATGTCGATACCAACGTGATGGAAGGCCGTAACGTACTTTTTCTGAATGCAACGGAAGAAAACTCTTTTCTCCCGCTTCCGGATCCCGCCGTACATGCGGATATCATTTATCTTTGCTCTCCCAACAATCCGACGGGGGCGGTGTATAACGCCGAACAGCTTCGGGCATGGGTGGATTATGCCAACGGGAATAACGCGGTGATATTGTTTGACGCGGCGTATGAAGCGTTTGTCACGGGAGATTTCCCGCGCAGCATTTTTGAAATCGAAGGCGCCAAAACCTGTGCCATTGAGTTTTGTTCGTTATCCAAAACGGCCGGTTTTACCGGTACGCGGTGCGGGTATACGGTTATTCCCAAAGAATTGAAATTTGAAAGCACGAATGTGAATGCAATGTGGCTTCGCCGTCAATCAACAAAATATAACGGTGTGGCGTATGTGATTCAAAGAGGCGCCGCGGCGGTGTTTACACCGCAGGGTATGCGTCAAACGCGGGAAAATATCGCGTATTATCGCGAAAATGCCCAAATTATTGCCAACGCCCTTGATCGCTTGCATATCTGGTATACCGGTGGAACCGACTCCCCGTATATATGGCTCAAATGTCCGGGCGGTATGACTTCTTGGGAATTTTTCGATTATCTGCTGGAAAAGGCACATGTGGTAGGGACTCCCGGTTCCGGTTTCGGGCAAAACGGCGATGGCTTTTTCCGCCTTACCGCTTTCGGCGATCGATCCCGCACCGCTTGCGCGGCCGAAAGGCTTTCTCAGCTGCTCGGGTGATGCCGTTAAAATATTATAAATTGCCTTATATAAATTCTCCCCGTATTCCATTTGACGGAATACGGGGAGAATTGCAAATCATTGTCTGGGTCTGGTTCGGTCTTGAACCGCATTGGCAGACAGTGCCCGCTGGCGCCGCATTTGCAAAAAATTCCTTTTTGCGTCGCATTTGTTCAGGGGTTGAGCACATATTTTAGAGTAATGGTCATTCAAAGCAAGTTCAATACCGGCTTTTGAGTAACCGTACCGGCTTTTACTCTTTGTTCTGTTCCCGAGTATAATCGAGCAGACCGCCCGCCAAAAGCATCTCCTTTTGCCGATTGGAAAATTCACCGCGCAGCGGAATATGCTCACGGGTGGTTAAATTGCGTAAGACAATCGGGGCACCGGTTTGCAGATTTGTTCGGATATCCGGCAGGCACAACGTATCTCCCTGAGAAATTTTCTCGTAATCTGCCTCGTTTTCGAACGTCAGAGGCAGAATACCGGCGTTGATTAAATTTGCCGCATGGATTCGGGCAAACGATTTGGCAATTACAGCTTTGATTCCGAGATACAAAGGGGCCAAAGCGGCGTGTTCTCGGGAACTGCCCTGCCCGTAATTGACGCCCCCGATAATAAACCCTTTTCCCGCCTGATGGCACCGTTCGGGAAAATCGGGATCACATCGGGTAAAACAATATTCCGATATGGCGGGAATATTGGATCGCAGAGGGAGAATTTTGGCCCCGGCGGGCATAATGTGATCGGTGGTGATATTGTCTCCCACCTTCAGCAGAACATCCGCTTCAATGGTATCGGCGATAGGGACAGTCGGCGGAAACGGCTTGATATTTGGTCCGCGAAGGATGTGCACGGTATCCATGTCTTTTTCGTCGGCGGGCGGCACGATCATATTGTCATTTACAAGGAAGCGATCCGGTATTGCCGTGACCGGCGGTTCTCCCAAGGTGCGCGGATCGGTCAGTACCCCGGTGAGCGCGGATACCGCCGCCGTTTCCGGGCTGACCAAATAGATTTGTCCGTCAGCGGTTCCGGATCGGCCTTCGAAATTTCGGTTAAAGGTTCGCAAAGAAACGCCGCCACTGTTGGGAGATTGCCCCATGCCGATGCACGGGCCGCAGGCACATTCCAGTATGCGCGCTCCGGCCGAGATCAGATCGGCGAGCGCTCCGTTTTGCGCCAGCATCTGATAAACCTGTTTGGAACCGGGCGCCACCGATAAACTGACATCGGGATGAACCGTTTTTCCCTTTAAAATGGAAGCCACTTTCAGCATATCCGAAAGGGAACTGTTGGTACAGGATCCGATGCAGCACTGATCCACTTTGATCGACCCGATGTCTGCAACGGTTTTTACGGCATCCGGGGAATGGGGACACGCCGCCATGGGAACCAAAACGGAAAGATCGATATCGATCGTTTCCTCGTATACCGCGTCATCATCAGGCTGCAAAGGAATCCAGTCCGCTTCGCGCTGCTGAGCGCGCATAAACGAACGGGTTATCTCGTCGGACGGGAACATGGATGTAGAGGCGCCCAGTTCGGCTCCCATGTTGGTGATGGTTGCACGCTCCGGAACACTGAGCGTTTTTACGCCCTCTCCGCCATATTCAATGATTTTGCCGACGCCTCCCTTGACCGTCAAGCGGCGCAGAACCTCCAAAATCACATCTTTTGCGGCGACCCACGGAGATAATTTTCCGGAAAGATTAATGCGCACAATTTTCGGCATAGTGATATAGTATGCGCCGCCGCCCATGGCAACGGCAACATCCAAACCACCCGCTCCGAATGCCAGCATACCGATTCCTCCGCCTGTCGGCGTATGACTGTCGGATCCGATGAGGGTTTTCCCCGGAATTCCGAATCGCTCCAGATGAACCTGATGGCAAATGCCGTTGCCGGGTCGGGAAAAATAAATGCCGTATTTTTTACAAACCGATTGAATATACCGGTGATCGTCCGCGTTTTCAAAACCGGTCTGCAGGGTGTTGTGATCGATATAAGCAACGGAGCGCTCCGTTTTTACGCGGGGTACGCCAATCGCTTCAAATTCCAGGTAGGCCATGGTTCCGGTCGCGTCCTGTGTCAACGTCTGGTCAATGCGCAGACCGATTTCACTTCCGACTTTCATTTCGCCGCTTATCAGGTGAGATTGAATACATTTTTGCGCTAATGTCAGTCCCATTTTTTTCACTCCTCAGCATGGGATGGTACCTCTTTATTATACCGTTTTTCGCGGCTTTGTCAACCGAACGCCTGTCGCAGTTTTCCGTTTTGAGGAGTTACGGCAATACCGCATAATGTTTTTCGAGCGTGTAGCAGATGAAGGTTTTTCGTCGGATGAAACAATAACCGAAGCGAAACCTTTGTGTATTCGCGAGGATTTTTGGCTGATTTACGAAAAGGTTTCCAGTAGATGGGTGTAGGCATTGCGCGGTAGCCTGTCTTTGTGCGGTGTCTTTCCATTTGTTCGGTACTGCGATGGGGCTTTGCACAACGGATGGCTTGACATCGATGGAAAAAACCGGTATACTTCAATATGTTAAATCTTATTAAATCGATAGATTTTATGGGAGGTTTGTTTATGGGCCGATCAATAACCCGTGATGAAGCATGGACGCTTTTTTGTCAATGGAATCAAGAGCCGTTTCATTTGCGGCACGCTGTAACCATGGAAGGGGTAATGCGGTATTTTTCCCGGGAACTCGGGTACGCGCAAGAAGAGGATTTTTGGGGCATTGTCGGCTTATTGCATGATCTGGATTTTGAAAAATATCCGGATCGGCATTGCATTAAAGAGCAGGAGATACTACGTGAGTTTGGCGCGGATGAACGGTTGATTCATGCGGTCGCAAGTCACGGGTACGCGTTAACGGTGGATATTGCCCCGGAACATGAAATGGAAAAGGTTTTGTATGCCACAGATGAATTAACCGGACTCATCGGCGCAACAGCCGTTATACGCCCGTCAAAAAGCGTATCCGATCTGGAACCTTCATCGGTGAAGAAAAAATTCAAATCTGCCAATTTTGCCGCCGGGTGTTCCCGGGAGGTCATTACCCGTGGCGCGCAAATGCTGGGCTGGGAATTGGATGATCTGATTCGGCGGACAATTTTAGCCATGCGCAGTTGTGAAGCACAATACGCTCAATATTGAGATCATCACGTATCAAAACGAAATAACTCCGTTGGCGTTTGCCCAGATGATACCAAGTCGAAGGGGCATATGCGCAATATTTTCGGAATGCTTCGGGGAATTGGGGGTCACACGATGTCATTGGGGGGGGGGGAAAAACAAATCGAGAAAACATCGTAATGCCGCAGTTAGCGGATGATACAGATGATATTAACGAAACACATAGGCAAAGTGATATAAGGGAAAAATATCTTCGCACTAAGGGGTACATGATTTATGACGGAACTTCAGGAAAAATATGAACGCTTACAGGAATCCTTGCGTGTGCCGGGTGGATTGGCAGTGGCCTTTTCGGGCGGAACGGATTCTTCGTTTTTGCTGTACACGGCAAGTAGAATTTTAGGAAAAAATGTTTTGGCTGTAACGGCGTCCTCATTATCGTTTCCTCACCGTGAACTGACGGAATCGGAGGCTTTTTGCCGGGAGCACAGCATTGCACAGGTGATTTTTCCGTCCGACGAACTGAATATCGAGGGATTTCGCCAAAATCCAACCAATCGCTGTTATCTGTGTAAGCGGGAACTGTTTACGCAAATTATGGAGATTGCCCGCCAAAACGGCATTACAACGGTGGCAGAGGGATCCAATCTTGATGATACGGGAGATTACCGACCGGGGTTGAAAGCGGTGGCGGAACTCGGCATACGCAGTCCCTTGCGAGAGGCAGAGCTGACCAAGCGGGAAATTCGCACGTTATCCCGGCAACTTGGCCTTTCCACATGGAATAAACCGTCCTTCGCTTGTCTTGCTTCGCGTTTCGTTTACGGAGAAACCATTGACGAAGAAAAACTGAAAATGGTTGATAAAGCGGAACAATTATTGCTGGATTTGGGCTTTACGCAAGTGCGGGTCAGAGTACACGGAAAACTCGCCCGTATCGAGGTCTTGCCGCAGGAATTTGAAAAGCTTCTGGCTGAGCGCACAACCGTTGATGGTCAATTGAAGGATTTCGGATTTACCTATGTCACGATGGATTTGCTTGGATATCGATCCGGAAGTATGAACGAAGTGCTGCGCCGAGATAAAGGGGAATAAGAGCCTCGATGGGTTTGACGGTAAACTTTTTGATATGTGAAAGGGAAATGTGAGAAAATGCCCGGTAAAATCACACACCGGCATTGAGCGTATAAACGTCAGGCAGCAAACATCGAATACCCGGTATCCATCAAGCCGTTTATCCGCCCGTGCGGCTGTATTTTACAGAATATTCCAGTTTTTCTTGTTCCAGATTGCGTACATATCGTGTGTGCAGTCTTTGATAAAGAACGGACGTTCTCTCAATTGATTGGCCACGCGCGGCGTTAAGATGGGCAGAACCGTATGTTCCGGATGAATGGCGGTATAATATATACCGCCTTTCAGTTCGGTAAATCGAACCTGTCGGCTCAGAGTATCGGCTTCTTCCCATACTTTGCGCGCACAAAGGTGCACCGCCGCAACGCGTTCGTCGGCGATCATTTTCCGAATTTTTTCTCCAACCGTCATCCCCAAACGAACATAGCGGTAAATACGGTCTCCACATTGTTCATCGCCGTATAAAAAGGCGTACCAAAGGATATCATATGTTCTTTTACCCATATATCGGCAGATACCGTTTACAACCCGGCGTGCTTTATCGGCATCGGTTTGTATGGCGGTATATGTTGTTCCGTTTATCGCTTGGCAACCGGTGGGCAAGATTGCCCACGGCATGGGTTTTGTCGCGTATGCTTCAAATATTGCCGTTAATGCGCCCTCAAATGTACCGTCAAAAGTGTAAACCGTTTCACTGTTCACCGATTATCCCTCCGTCCCTTATTATAGAACATATGTTCTTAATTGTCAAACGTTTGTTCGTAATTTTTCTTGACAATTTTTCCGAAACGGAGTATATTTTCTTTGTACTTCAAGGTACGGTCAGTTCGAAACCATCCTGACCGGGTGTACATCCGTAAACACGGTTTTGCGCCCAATCAAAACTACGGGGGAATAGTCATGAGGAGGAAGCTTTCTTTACGCCGTATTTGTGAAATCGGTATGATAGCGGCACTGTATGCTATGTTGACCATGATATTACCGGCTTTCGGTCCGTGGCAATGCCGTCTTTCGGAGGCACTGACCGTTTTGCCGGTGTTTACGCCGGTTGCCATACCGGGATTAACCGTCGGATGCGCCATTGCCAACACGGTGGGATTGGCGAGCGGGCTGAATGTGGCCGGAGTTTGGGATATACCGATTGGCAGTGCAGCAACCCTCCTTTCCGCTCTTGCCACATATGCTCTGCGTAAAATAAAATTTGGCGGTATACCGGTTCTTTCTACGTTTCCTCCCGTAATTTTCAATGCGCTCATTATCGGGGCGGAATTATCCGTATCGATGACGGGAAGTTTATCTCTCACCGTATTTCTCACCATGGCCGGACAAGTGGCTTTAGGGCAATTCTTTCCTTGTGTTTGCGGCGGTGTGATTTTATCTGCAGCGTTATATAAAACGGGCTTAGATACTCGGCTGTTTTCCCGCTAAGCCGAAAATGATAAAATATATTGAATCATTACAATCATATTTATCATTACATACCTTATTTCGTCAAAATATATATTGCCTTTTTGCCGTGAATACGGTAAAATATATTGACGGGGCGAATCCCCGGTAAATGAGGGCGCAGACGTTTTCAGCGCCTGACGAAAGGAGGATATCCGCCAATGCAAAAAGTTATTCGCAAAAAGGTGTATGATACTGAGACAGCGACCGTAATCGCCCGTAATGTTGTTGGACAGTACGGTGATCCCGAAGGATACGAAGAAATTTTGTATCAAGCTCCTGAAGGACATTATTTTCTCTTCGGGCGCGGAGGCGACGCTTCTCCCTATGCAACCGAAAAAATTACGGCGATGTCGAAAGAGCGCGCTACCGAATGGGCGTCCGCTCATTGAGACTTCAAGAACAGCAAAAGTCATTAGCCGAATAAAAAGAAAGCCAACCGGGGTTTTGTCGGTTCGCTTTCTTTTTTCTTAAGGCGGCAGTGCACAAAAAGCAATTAATGCAACACCGCGTGTGCCTTCACCTGACAAAAATTTTTTTTTGGGGGGGGGGGAAAAAAACGGTACCGTAACCGGTGTGCGCCAAGGCCGCAGCTTTTTGGATAAAAATTCCGGATAACGATTGAAAGCCCAGCAAATATATGGTATTATCGGAATATCGGGAAAACGGAATGAAACGGAGGATAGAAGACGATGAAAATTTCCACCAAAGGACGATATGCGTTGCGCCTGTTGCTGGATTTGGCGGAGCATCGCAGCGAAGGATATATTGCGCTCAAAGACATCGCCAAGCGACAGGGCATTTCCAAGAAATACCTGGAGCAAATTGTTCCGGTGCTGCATAAATCCGATATTCTCAGAACCACCCGGGGTTATCAAGGCGGATATCAGTTGGCACAGGAACCGGATCAGGTTACGGTGGGAGATATTTTACGCCTGACAGAGGGCAGTCTGGCGCCTGTTTTTTGTGCGGAACAGTCGCCCGTGGATTGCGTCAGAGCCGCAGATTGTCCCACTCTTCCCGTTTGGCAGGGACTGTATCGGGTGATTAATCAATATCTGGATTCCATCTCGCTTCAGGATATTTTGGACCAGCAAAGCGAACGAGCGGCAAACAGTTACAGTATTTAACCGATTCAAAACATATTTGGAAAATTCCGAGTTACAGATACCGGCCGGTCACGCTTTTTGAGCATGTCGCGATTTCTTCCGGCGTTCCACAAATCACAATTTCTCCGCCAAGATTTCCGCCGCCCGGCCCCATATCAATGACATAATCGGCGTTTCGGATAACATCCAAATCGTGTTCAATCACAACGACCGTCGCTCCGCTTTGCGTCAGATTATCGAGAATATGTAAAAGCGTTTGCACGTCCAGCGGGTGAAGACCGACAGTAGGTTCGTCAAAGACAAAGAGTGAATCCTCCTGGCCTTTGCCTATTTCACCGGCCAGTTTTAACCGCTGCGCTTCTCCGCCGGAAAGACTCGGTGTTTCTTCTCCCAAAGTCAGGTACCCGAGTCCCAGATGGTATAAAATTTCCAGTCGTTTTTTAACAGCGGGAAGATCAGCGCAGGCGGTAAGGGCTTCTTCTATGCTCATATCCATCAATTCGGGAAGAGAATATGCCGTACCGATTGGCTGCGACACCCGTTTGATGTGATAAGCTTCTTTGCCGTATCTTGATCCGTGACATTCGGGGCAGGGAATATCCACATCGGGCAAAAACTGCACATCCAAAACAATGGATCCGGTGCCGTCGCATACCGGGCATCGCAAATTCCCCGTATTATAAGAAAAATCACCGGCCTTGCGATGGGCTTTTTTGGCGTCGGGCGTTTTGGCGTATGCTTTGCGCAATTCATCATGAATATCGGCATAAGTGGCAACGGTGGATCGCACATTGATTCCGATAGGCGTTGCATCGATCAGTTTCACGCGGCGAATATTTTCGGCCTCGATTTTGCGGATATGCTTGGGAAGAGGCGCACCGCTAAGGGATTTTTCGATTCCGGGAATCAGGCTCTCCAGAACCATAGTTGTTTTGCCCGATCCCGAAACGCCGGTTACTGCTGTCAGCATGCCTTTCGGAATATCCACCGTAAGCGGTTTTACCGTGTGAATTTCCGATGTCTCCATATGTATCCGTCCGTGAGCAAACAGTTCCGATACTTTGGATTTTTTCCGGACAACGGCGGAATTTGTCTGTGAGAGAAACCGACCGATTTGTGATATGGTGTTTTTTTCTATTTCTGGGACAGTTCCCTGCGCGATTACACGGCCTCCTTTGGCACCTGCGCCCGGGCCCATTTCGATAATCCAATCCGCTTTTCGAAGAATGTTCGTATCGTGATCTACTAAAATCACGGAATTGCCGTCGGCAATTAAATCATCCATCACTCCGGTAATGCCTTCGATATTGGCCGGATGCAACCCAACGGTGGGTTCATCCAAAACATACAATACGCCTGTGGTGCGATTTCTGACCGCCCGCGCCAATTGCATGCGCTGGCGTTCACCTGTAGACAGTGAAGACGCGTCCCGGTCGAGAGTCAAATAAGAGAGTCCCAAATCCATCAGCCGTTTGGCGGAATGAAAAAACGATTCACAGATGCTTTCGGCCATCGGCCGCATTTCTTTCGGGAGAGAACCGGGTACACCCTCAACCCATTTCGCCAAATCGGCGAGATTCATTTGGCAGGCGTCTGCCAGGGAAATCCCGCGAAGTCTCGGAGATCTGGCTCTTTCGGAAAGGCGTGTTCCGTTACATTGGGGACATACGCTTTGCCGCAGGAATTTTTCCACCCGTTTCATACCTTTTTCGTCTTTCACTTTGGCAAGCGCGTTTTCTACGGTATAAGTGGCGTTAAAATAGGTGAAATCCATGTCGCCCATGGCGCCGCTGGTTTTATTTTGATAAATAATATTTTTCTTTACGGCGGGGCCGTGGAACACAATATCTTTTTCTTTTTCCGTCAAATCCCGAAACGGTATGTTGGTTCGCACGCCCATTTCCCGGGCAATATCTTTCATCAGTGACCACATCAGGGTTTGCCACGGGGCAACCGCACCTTCGTCTATGGTGAGCGAATCGTCCGGAACCAGAGTGCTTTCATCCACCACCCGAACGGTTCCGGTTCCGTCGCAGCATGGGCACGCGCCGGTACTGTTAAACGAAAGGTCTTCCGCGCTTGGCGGTATCACAGGCTGGCCGCATACGGGGCAATATATTTCTTTATCTGCCGCCACATTGAGGGTTGGCGGCACATAATGACCGTTTGGGCACCGGTGCTCCGCCAAACGGGAAAACATCAGGCGCAGACTGTTCAGCAGTTCTGTCCCGGTTCCGAAGGTAGAACGTATTCCGGGAACGCCGGGGCGCTGATGAAGCGCAAGGGAGGCGGGAACATACAGCACCTCGTCTACATCCGCTGCGGAAGCACCGGTCATGCGCCGTCTGGTATAGGTGGATAACGATTCCAAATATCTTCTGGACCCTTCCGCGTACAAGATGCCCAGTGCCAGTGATGATTTCCCGGAACCGGACACGCCGGCTATTCCCACAATCCGGTTTAAAGGAATACTTAGATCGATATTTTTCAGGTTATGTACGCGTCCTCCGCGAATGATAATATGCGTTGGCGCCATATGTTTCTTCTCTGTCACGTGAATTCACTCCGTTATGATTACATTTTTTGTTTCTTTGATTCCGGTATCATCGCTGTGGCCGGTGTATTACGTTGATATTTTGGCTGGTTCGTTTAACCGCGTTTCGCAGCGGGAATGACAAGGCAGGTTGAGGTTCCGGCTCGCGAATGCGAAAAGAATCGGGGGAGAATTTACAAATCGTTTATAATTCCCTTTGGCAAATAAGGTAGAATATACCACAGAAAAAAGGGAGCGGTTTATGTTCGGTTATATCAGGGTAGACAAAGCGAATCTCAAATGCCTTGAGTTTGATCAATACCGGGGAGTATACTGTACGCTTTGCCGTGCGCTGGGCAGGAGATACGGTATTTTCTCACGGATGACTTTGTCTTACGATCTTACTTTTCTGGCGATATTTTCCTTGGCGCTGTCTTCCGATTGTCCGGGATTTGCCAATGGGCGCTGTTCGTTCAATCCCATGAAAAAATGTCTTCGCTGTGGTGGCAAAAACGGTGTGGCCGCCATCGATCGGGCGGCGGATATTTCTGTACTAATAAGTTTTTACAAATTAGAAGATGTTATCTTGGATGAACGGTTTTTAAAACGATTCATGGCAAGAGCGGCAAAGCTGGTTCTTTCCCGTTCATTTAAAAAGGCCTGCTCTCGCCGGCCGGAGGAGGCCGAAGCGATACGGGAATATATGCAAACGCAGAGAAAGCTGGAAGCTGAAAAGATTTCTTCAGTTGATGCCGCGGCAGATCCTTCTGCCCGATTGATTGCCGGTCTTGCTCGGGAAGGGTTATCCGGAGAAATGGGGGAGACCGTTTGGCGATTCGGGTATTTTCTCGGGCGGTTTATATATTTGGCAGATGCGGCGGACGATTACGAAAAAGATATCGCCAGCGGAAAATATAATCCCTTTGCTTTGCAATCTCAGGAAATGCTTCAGGCGTTGGATGCCGGAAATATGAAAAAGTATGCGGCACAGACATTGCGCGAGAGCGCGGCGGTTTGTCTGGAATGTTATGAGCAAATTCCCATTCGGCACTTTGACGGCATATTGCGCAATGCGCTGATTCGGGGAATGCCCGCAGTCATCAGGCAAGTTACCGAACCGGACGAAAAGAGGGTATAACATGAAAAATCCGTATGATGTGCTGGGCATATCCCCAAACGCCACCGACGATGAAGTAAAGGCGGCATATCGGGCCTTGGCACGCAAATACCATCCGGATCACTACGGCGACAATCCGCTTTCCGATCTCGCGCAGGAAAAGATGCAGGAGATTAACGAAGCGTACGATGCCATTGTGCGCATGCGCCAGAGTGGCGGAGTATCCCAATATGCGGATATCCGTTCCATGATCGGCGCGCGGCAGTACGCTCAGGCGGAAGAATTGCTGGACGGCATTCCACAGGCGTCCCGAACTGCAGAATGGTACTATCTTAAAGGACAGGTACTTTACCAAAAGGGTTGGTTGGAAGAAGCGGATCGCCATTTTTATCAGGCGGCTCAAATGGATCCGCAGAATATGGAATATCGGAAAGCGGCACAAAATGTTTCCCGACGGAGAAACGGCACAGTCAATGCCACTCAGCCGGTCGGCGGATGTACGGCGTGTGATGTCTGTAACAGTCTGATTTGTGCGGATTGCTGTTGTGAAAGTATGGGCGGAGATTTGATTCGTTGCTGTTAAAGGGGTTTTCGGGATGAAAAAGACTCAGCAGATTGCGTTTGCGGGGGTACTGTGTGCGCTTTCCGCGGCGTCTTTATTGCTGACTTTCATTCCCGTCACCACCTATGCTCTGGCGGCGCTTTCCGGTATATTGCTGATGCCCGCCGCTATAGAGTTGGGTACGGGCAGGGGATTAGCGTGTTATGCGGTAACGTCGGCGCTTGCTTTGATACTGACTCCGGATATAGAAGCCAAAGTGCTTTTTATTGCTTTTTTTGGATATTATCCCATCATTCAGTTGCGGTTGGTTCTGTGGCGCAATCATGTGGCGGCATGGGTGGTGCGGTATACCGTTTTCAATGTATCGATGATCGGCGGATACGCGGTTTTGGGCATAATAGTCGGTTTTGAAACTCTGTTTGATGTTTGGTGGATGGCCGCGGTCCTTCTGGTATTGGGCAATGCGGCTTTGGTGCTCTATGATTATGCGCTGAAGCTGCTGGCTTCTCTGTACCGGGTTCGTTTGCACCCGTTGGTCAAAAGGCTATTTCATTGAACGGTTATCGGGGAACAATCCTATCAAGCGCCATGCATTATATACAGTGACTCTCCGGTTGGTACGCAGGCAACCGAAAGCCGCTGTTTTTTTGTGCCCGGTGCCTGCGTAAAATCGGTTGAGAAGTTTTTTCTCGGCCTTAGTTCAAGGCGGTAATATCGATGGTTCCGCTCAGGAATTGGATGACATCAGCCCCGGAGATGGCATATCCCAGTTCGTATAATCCGGTGTATGAACCGAAATCACGGTAGTACATCACAACATCGCCCCAAGGCGAAAAATAAGCCAGTGTGCCTTTTTTTGCGTCCGCGTTGATTGCACGGTCGGTATTCAATATTTTCGGATAGAAAATCTTCTCGTCATCGGAATAATTTTCCACATCGGTTCGTAACGGCAGCTGATCATAAAGGGATTTCGCCGCCGGACTGTTATTCAGCTCAAATATTACGGTATGGGTTTCATCGGTTACCTGAATGTGCATTTTTTGCCCCTCTTTTGAAGTTTCTGTTTGCTGCGCAACGGTTGTGATTGCGGCGCGGGAGGCTTCGTTGTTTCCGGGATCTGTCTCTGTCTCGGTCGACCGCGATGTTCCCGTATTCACAGGCAGGCCCGAGTGGCCGCAGGCGGTACTGCTAAGTGCCAAAGCAGCCATTAAAGCAAATATCCATAATTTTTTCATCGAAGCATCCTCCGGCGCAAAATAAGCGCAAAGTGGTTACCGGATATTTTCCTTAAACATCAAATTCTTCTTTTAAATCCATCATTCCGCGAATTTCGGCGTGACCGTTTTCAAGATAAAACAGACCCATTTCCCAGCCGTTTCTGTCGTACATCGCCATGATATCGGGCATTACTTCTCTTACCTTTGCCAGAAGAGTTTCATCTTTTACAATTTTTGCCATTCCGTCATAGCGCATAAATTCCTCATCGGTCACGGCCAGTACTTCTACCTTTGGGTTTGCGGTCAGTTGACGGAAAACATTTTTAAATGTTCCGCATCCAAAATAAATTTTATCATCTTTGAGCAAATGAAATCCGAACGGACGGCCTTTAGGTTGATCTCCGTCCGTTGTGAGAAAGTAGAATACTTTGGCTTTTTCCAGAAATTCATTTACCTTTTCTGCATGTGACATCATTATGCCCTCCTAAATCATTTCATGGAATCTTTCATCCGCTTTTTATTATACGACCGCAAAATGGTGAATGCAAGTTATTTCACGGGATATCCGGTATGAATCAGGAAAAGTCTTGCGAATTAAGGTCATTGCTGCATTTCTATGGATTGTCAGTACGGATATTTTGTGATAGAATGAATGTGTAGCGGAGCTTCTGCAGCCGGGAGTTTATTTTCTGATTTGCTCAGACTGCGGCAGCGGATTTTCTTATGGGCTATAGCGTCAGCGGGCCTGCCGTAGGGAAAGATAAGAATGGCACTTCTTTGAGGGACAGGACAGATTTATGATATATACATTTAACCTTAGTCCACAGGAATTGAGAACCAATCGTCGCATGAGGAGGTATCGTTTATGAACCGTATCGAAAGCTTTACGGTGAATCACTTAGCCTTGCTTCCCGGGCTTTATGTGTCGCGCAAAGACCGTAAGGGGGATGTCGCGGTCACCACATTCGATTTGCGCTTTACCGCGCCCAATCGCGAGCCGGTGATGGATACTCCCGCCGTACACACCATTGAACATTTGGGAGCTACTTTTCTGCGCAACAGCGAGCAAAAAGAGGATGTGGTTTATTTCGGCCCGATGGGGTGCCGCACGGGATTTTACCTGCTGATGTTCGGAGATCTGTCCTCCCCTGACGTGTACGGTTTGGTCCTCGCCATGTGTGATCTTATTCTCGGGTATTCCGGGGAAATCCCAGGCGCAAAACCGGAGGAATGCGGAAATTTTTCGGAGCAGAATTTGGCGATGGCAAAATATTATATCCAAAGATACAAAGATGAGCTGACACAACATAAGCGGTTTTCGTATCCGAAAACAGGAATATCATCGAAAAAATGAGGGATAACAGCTTCTTCTTTTGATTGGGCATTGAACGGATTCACATTGTGCAATTTCCAGTAAAGCAATAATATTATGGAGCAGTTAAAGGAGACTTCAAGTAATTTCTTAACCATGTAGGTACCGGCTTAAATTTTGTCACGCCAAACGAAACAAGTGTATTATAAGACAGATTCAATGTAGAATTCTGCTGCAAGACCAAATTTACTTAAACTCTCTTGGAAAAATAAAATATTGAAAACCCAAGTGATTCTTATTCTGGCGTTCTGTGGGCTTTGGCTACTCTTCGAAACACTGATTTCGTGGCCTTTTCGACCGATGTCTCTTGTCGAGTTGGTTGCTCAATGGGTCGCGGGGAAAACCGGTGAGATCGATGCTGTTTCCGCCCGAAGGGAGAGCGCATCCTGCTTCGGAACCTCTGTGTGGATTGGGTTTGTATTGGCGGGAGTGGTCATAGCCGGTTTGGTGATTGCCGCAACCGTTTGTTTTGTGCTGAAACGCATAAAGAATAGAAAGGAATCCAACACCACAAGCGAATCGGGAATGGATTCTCAAGGGTACTGCCGGGCATTCCTGGAATGTAGCGGCCTCGTAGTTATTGCCGTATTGGCCAGCTTTGTTATTTTATCCGATGTTGTTGTTTATTTGCCTTTTTCATGGAAAGCGCTCTTTTCCGCGCTTGCCGCCGGAATCTTGTGCATTGTTTGGCGGCTTATCTATTCATTTGCCGCCGATACGGAGAGCATCCGGCTTACAAAAAAATATGCAAACAATCCGGTTTTTGTGCGCTGGATGGAGCGCGCAAGCGCGGCATACCATAAAGAAGAATCTCTTTTGGTGAGCATACCTCAAAAGTGCTACAATCCGATGCTCCTCGATTTGGTGGGCTCCCACGTCTTTTTGCCCGACTACCCGGATCAATTCCACTGCCCTAACTCCAAGCACAGACAATTTTGGGTCAATGTTCACGCCATAAAAACCTACATAGAATTAAAGCAAGCCGGCGCAACCGTGCCCCTTACACCATGGAAAGCCGAAGTACAGGTGCGAAAACAACGCAAAAAGCCTGTATCCCCGAAAAACAGGCCGCTGGCTTTCCACAGCCCCAAAAAAATTTAATACAATATGCAGATTATACTTGACAAAGAATACCAGATGTGGTATTGTAAAGTTGCAGACAAAAAAAGACGCCACCAATTGAAGGCATATGGGGAGGGAAAAACCGTGAAACAGAACCGGTCAGACCGTGTAAAGCGAAAGCGTGGGCGCATCGCAGACTAAAAAAATATCCGGAAAATCGCGATTTTGCCTTGACAAACCGATCCGGACGCGATAGACTGAAATCGCGGGGAAAAGCTGCTGCGCAGCCGGTTTGCGGCATCGCGAAAGCCGGATAATCCGGTCATTACCGCCACAGATTATGGGTTCTCATCGGTAGGATCGAAGACGAAAGAAACACAATGCATACGGTAAATGAAAAGGAGATTGAAGAAAATGAAAAAAACTCGGTTTTCATATATAAACGGCGCCAGCAAGAAACTCATCGCCCTTATCTCGGCATTGGCGATTATCATCGGATGCGCAGCGGCAATGACGGCGCCCGTAACGGCGGAGGACGACGGTGTTGACTGGTTCCTAAACAGAAGCAAGAAAACAACGTATGAGGAATATGTGGAACACGGCGCGGTAGATAAATACGGCGATTTCGACGACAGCGGCCACGGAGATATGGTGGACGTCCTCAGTGCGTATCTGGTCGCGTCCGGAATAATAGAACCTACCAATTGCCTATACGATGACCCGGATACGATTGCGTGGAATATGCGTTCACACGGACGGTTTGAGCCGCCGTGCGATGAATGGCGGCGTTTGCACGGGCAGCCGGTGCAAAATCACGACTGGGTCGATTGCCTGTATGAGCCGATGGCGCTTTACTACCGCATTTGCGCGGGCACGGATAATCCCTTAAGCGGGCCGGAAGATCCCCGCGCCACCACAACCACCGAAGAAACGACGACCACAACGGAACGTGTCGTCACTCCGGAAAATACGCCTCTTTTACCCGAATATGTACCCACATGGCCGGAACCTCCTAAACCGACTCCTGGCACTTACCCGGACGAAAGAGAAATATCCAGACTGATCGTACAAAAAATTAACGCCTACAGAGTAGCCGCAGGAGGCGAACCCATTATTCAGTTGGCAAGAGCTTCTTTGGTTGCGGAATATCGGAGTAAACAGCTTTATTCGGATTTTTCCCACAATTGGGAAGATACGATGGAAGCATGTGCTGCGTACCAGTATGGGCATTATGTTGAAACCATGCCCGGTTATGGATACTATTATCCCAGCATGTCTACCGAATATGCTAATTCCTTGATTGAAGCGGGAAAACCATATGATTTTGTGGCGGGTGAATGTATTCAATGCACTTGGCTTGAACCGACAGCCGATATGATTGCAACAGAAATTGTAGAAAGTTACCGCAACAGCCCGTCGCACTGGAATATTATTATGGCCGGAACCAAGGAAAGTACAGATCCCACACCGGTGAAGTGGGTGGGCGTAGGCTGTAACATTACTAAGGACGATAGTTGCTATAATTGCCTTCATTTCTTTTGCACAGACGAATACGAATAAATAATATGGCCCGTCATTTTTCCCTGTGCCAAACTGATCCTCTTTAACAATACAGATAATTTTACCACAATTTAATTACCTTTGTTTTAAGCACTCGAAAAATCGGGTGCTTTTTTTATACAAATTTATTTGAAAGGATGAGCTTTATGCAAGAAACAACCAGCAAATGGAACCGGCTTATTTCGCTTTTGCTTGCGGCCGCCCTGTTTATCGGCATGATTCCCGTCTCTCTTCTCCCGGTTATGGCGGAAGAGATACGAGAACCCGTTACCGCCACATTACAGGCGGTACAAGACGGAACCGCGGCATTTGCCGAAACAAGCGAAAATACCGTCACCGTAAAATCCGGTGACCAAATCACCGTTAAGGTAACTCCGAATGAAGGGTATTTTTGTGACAGCCTTGCTCTGTTCGGCGAGGATAACAGTGAAACGGCGCTGGTCACCCAAAATACCGCCACCTTCACGGTAAACGAAAATATCATCGTATATCCCGTTTTCAGCAAAGAGGGTTCCGCCGGATCAAGCGCAATGAAACCCGTCAATGTTTCTCAACGCGCAAACGTCGCGGATATTGAGGAATATATTTTGAAAAACGCGGACATCCGGTATGTCGGCCCGGGAGAACAGGCAATCGGCAACGATTTGCTCACGGTTACCACTACATTAGTAGACGGCGGTATGCTTCCTGACGCCACCTTGGATAAACTGTGGGCGGACGAGGACAAAGACGGCGTATCGGACAATTACACCGCGCTGCTTTCGCACAGTTCGTTTATGACGCCTTTGTTTGAAATCAACCCGAGATCGGGGTATTATGCCGCATGGGTCGGCGCGGACATCGACGGCGGTGTACTTACCGACTGGGATGCCGCAAAGAACAATTTAAACGCCGAAATGCTCGACGGATTTGTGATGGATAAACGAACCGGCATTATATATGTGCCGAAAAAGTACACCAAAGAGAATCGCGACGGTCAAAATATCATCGATTCTTCCCGAATCCAATTGCTGTACACCGTTCCGAGCGCTTCCTCTGCGGTATCGTTTGACTTTTCCGGAGAATCCGTCAAAGTCAAGGGCAATGTGGCGGAAAACGGCAAAGTAACGCTTCCCGCCTCTTCGGTATACAGCGAGATTATTCTTGCCAACGATGAGGACGCGCTGCATTCCGTGAAGAGCAATACCGTTGATTGCGTCACCGTAAACGGCGTTCCGTATACACAGGAAGATAACGCATGGAGTTACGATGCCGAATCCGGCGCGCTGACCGTATACCTTGCCCCGACCGCGATACATTGTATGGAAGTGGAAATGTCCAATTCCTTCGGCAAAGGCGTGAAAAGGGCAATTAATACCGTTTCCACGGCGGTTAAATCGATATTCGGCGTAAACACCGTTGCCGCCAATGCCAACTTTCTTCCTGGAACGTGGAAATTCAAAATCGAGCCTAACAAGGTAACCGATTTTCTGCTCGGCGCAACAAATGTTTACTCGGATGTTAATGGGAGCGCCTCGGGCGTTAACCCGTATGTTATGTTCAACTCCGATGAAGACCTCCTGAAACTGATGGGACAACACGCGTGGATAGATGCGGATTTGTCAAAACTGCATCAGACCAGCGGCCTTGCGGGTGATTTGCTGTATTGGAGAACCACCATTTCTCCTCAGGAAAACAGCACGGTAAAAATCACCGAACAGATGATTCTGGATTTAATGTGCGCGCATGTCGGCATAAATAAAGACGGAAATTATCAATACCATTACAACAGCGCAACTCCGGGAAAGATCGTGCGGATATTCGTCAAAGAAATCACCGGCAACACGGCAATCATCGGCGTGGCCATTCCCACGCAATACACACAGGCCGGCGTAGGTTTCTTCAAAATTCGCTGGGAACCAATTGAACCAATAAAAGGCACCATTAAAATCAAAAAAGTTGATGACAGCGGAAAGGCGCTTTCCGGAGCGGAATTTACACTCAAAAAGTATGACGCCGGTTCCAAGACGACCACTACAATTGACACAAAGACAAGTAGCAGTGATGGCTGGATAACTTGGCCAGAACTCAAATTAGATTTCAACGGGCATTATATTGTGGAGGAAACGAGGCCGCCGGCAGGGTATACGAACTCAGTGAAGCCGTGGGGTGTTGTATTGAACGCGTTCGGGCCCGGAAACAATTACACCGTGACGCTTACCGACCATTGGGAAAACGCGCGGGAACTGATTGACATTCCGTTTAAGAAAATCATTTTAGCGAGTGATAAAGCGAACGCGCCGCTGGCGTGTACGTCGTATACGGTGAAATACGAATTGCGGCGGTATTCGGACGGCGGTTCGGCTTCTTCGTCGACATCGGTACAAAATATGACGGTGGTGTACAATTATCAAAACGGCAAATGGATTCCCGACAGGGAAGAAAAATTCACGGGAATGCCGAAAGTGGACACCAACGGAAAACTGTATCACTATTATGTGCAGGAAACCGATGCGTACGAAACCAAAAATCCCGACAAGAAAATGGTAAACGTGGGTTCGAGCAACAACACCTTTACCAATACCATATCCACCACGGCGGCGTTTATCAAAACGTGGAACGACGCGAACAATAAAGATAAAATCCGGCCGGATCTCACCGTGACGCTGGTTCAGGCCGAGGCGGACGGAACAAACGAGAAAACTGTCAATTCCGTTGTGATTGATCCGACATTCAAAAATACCGCGTGGCAATCCAAAGGCACAGGCGTTCGCCTGAAAACAGACAGTTCGGGCAGCAAAGTAGAAGGCGAATTTCTGCTGGATTCAAGCGGCAAACCTCTGCCCATGTATTATCAGGATTCCAAAGGTTTGGTTCAGGCGTATCAATACACCGTAAAAGAGGAATTGGGCGAGAAAAAGACCAACAGCGCCCTGACACATGGAGAAGATTATATAACCGAGAAATCGGAATATAACAGTGCCACCGGAAAATGGGAATTTGTCAATACGCTGTCCGTAGCGATGGGCTATGATAAAATATTTTTTATTCCCAGCGGACTTACCGAATACAAATTCCCCGAATGGCTTAAACTCCATGCGTACCGTGACGGAAAAGAAATTACCGGACCGTTCCATATGGATAATACCACTCTTGAATCTTATAGGGGAACCTCACTAAGAACATCCTGTCAAGATGCACGTGGACAAACGATATATCTTGAATCAAAAGATAATGTCACATGGCCGGTTACATATCGGTTTACTGGGACTGCGTCAAAATCATCTGACGGTGAAAGCTATGGCATCAATATTTCCGGAAGTATTTCTGCCAATCTAAACGCCCCCGATTATATGCCCAAATACGCGCCCGACGGACACGAATACCAATATACCTTTAAGGAAGAGCTTCCCTCCGACTGGAGCAACGCGTATATCACCGATTATTACGATAGCGCAGACGAACTTCCCGAAGGTATACGCTCTTCGTCGCCCGCTATTTCGTGTCAATACATAAGTTTTTTCAGGCCTGCGACTCGATATAGCGTCGGATAGTTGTCGATGACACCTCCCAATGCTACAGGCGAAATATCCGTCCGACCAAAAAATGTCTTTTTTCCAATAG
>CAZMAM010000014.1:0-34864 GCA_964564305.1 uncultured Eubacteriales bacterium | reverse complement strand
TTTCGGATGGAAGCCATTATCGGCGTCCGCTACACTATGATCCTTATCTGAGGGCTTTTTTCTCAAACGTGTATTCCAGATATTCCTGCTACAAATGCCCGTACCGGAAAGGAGAAAGATTTGGAGATTTAACCTTGTATGATGCATTGGATATTTCCGATTGCAGTCATTTGATAAAAAATGATCTGGGGGCTACCAAGGTCATTGTAAATTCTGAAAAGGGACTGTCTTTGTTTCAGTCATGCAAAAAGGTGCTACGCATCGAGGAAGTATCTGCGCAAAAGCTGTTGAATGAACAGGCTGATTCTTTAATTAATATAAGCGAGATATTGAAAGAAAGAATGTCTTTTTGGAAAGATGCTCAGTCTTTGCGAGACAAGGATTTGTTTCAAAAGTACTATCCGCTTAGATTGGTGACTGTTCGATTGCGATTTCTTCTGAAAATGATGATTTACAAATTGGGCTTAATAAAAGCTAAAAAGCAATAAAAATTGTGAGAAAATCAATGAAAATCAAACAATTTATCAAGCATATGATACTTGGTTATCGAGCTGATAATGATAGTTATTTGTCTACACTTAAGAATCATGGCGCAAAAATTGGTAATGATGTAATTATAATCCTATATCCCCAGATGAGGCATTCTTGCTTGAAATTGGCGGCCATGTCAGGATTACCGGTCCGGATACTATTCTTTGTTATGATTACAGTTGGAGTGTGATCAAAAAGAAGTACGGATATTTATGGGAATCAAAAACCCGTAAAAATCGGAAGTAATGTTTTTATCGGTTAGGGCAGTACTATTTTATGTGGTTCTACTATCGAGGACAATACGATTATCGGTGCAAATGGTGTAGTCTCCAGGCACTTGGAAGGCAATGCGGTATATGCCGGGAATCCGGCCCGCAAATTGATGACCTTGGATGAATATTTGGAGAAGCGAAGGGGGCAGACAACTTGATGAGGCGGTAGACATGACAATACTGTATAAGGAAAGATTTGGAAAATGGCCGGATAAAAGCCTACTTTGGGAATATTTCTTCCTTTTTGAAGATGGCAATGATAAGTGCCTAGAGCGGTTTGAGTTTCAACTTAGACTGATGGGAAACTATGACAAAAGTCTTGAAGTACTTTGTGCTCAAAAGCCGCAATTCGATGGCTACGATGCATTTATTCAATATTGTGAAGAACTATGTCACCAAACAAATGGATGAAATAATAATTTCGGGAAAAACCTGATTGAACAAAATTTATAATGATGATTTTAATTGCATTCTAATAGAATTTACTAATTGGAGGATGAGTATTGATGCGGTTCAATTTAAAAGCTGGAGGTTTGGAGATTGCGCTTCTATGTCTTACCTTTTACGAGCCTAATATTGTTCCGCATTACTTCTTTCTCGCATTCAAATATATAGTATTGTTATATTTGTTTATAAAACACTTACGAAATATTGCCTTCGAAAAAGGTTTATATTTCTTCGTGTTTTTTTATGGAATAGTGACAGTCATTTCTACCATAGTGGGAGGATTGGGCGTTAATACTGTTGTTGCCTCAATTTTTTATATGCTACAGATACTCGATTTATTTCTCGTGTCTAGAGCGTTTTCTAAAAGATATAGTTTGAAATATTTAGTAAAATATGTTCTTGCTGTATTCTTATCCTTTAGTTTAATAACTGATGTCTTGATATTGTTATCGCATGACAATTCAGCAATATCATCAACGGAATATTTTGTTGGAAGTAAGTTTACGGTGGCTTATATGCATTGTTTTACTATGGCTATGTTATCGATTTTTATAATAGACGGAAAAAGGAATGGCTTTAACTATAAACAGTTTGCATTTCTCATTTATGCCTTCATCTCAGTATTTGTCAGTTTTAAGGTTGACTGCATGACAGGAGTAGTGTGTAATGTCATCATGATAGTACTCCTATTGTTTCCCAAGCTGGTTCCCATATTTCCTGTCACCGCTGTTATGAATGATAAGGCGTTCATTATAACAGGCGCAGTAATAAATATCCTAATTTTTGGTTCATATAGTTTATTTTCGACATCTTTTATTCAAGACATAGTCATAAGGATTCTGGGGAGAAATGCATCCCTAACGGGACGCCTGCCAATTTACCGCATTTTAATCGAAACCATTAACAAAAAGCCTTGGATTGGTTACGGATATTTCAATAGCGAAATACAAAGAATCGTAGGATACGGTAATGCGCAAAACGGGGTAATGAAAATAGTAATAGATTCTGGGATTTTAGGCTTAATTGGTTATATCGGAATTTTACATTTTTCTTTAAAAAATAAGAATTTGTCTTTTAAAGAAACTTGGCCCCTTTTTGCTTTTTTGTATTCCATGCTTGTTGCATCGTCAGTTGAAATCAATCTCACGCACATGATTTTTTTCTTTACTGTATCTATTATCTTTGCATATAATAGACAGCCTGCACAGTTGGGAAGAAAACAGATGCTATGAGTTTTATTGATATGAGATGAGGATAGGATGAGGATAGATGAAAATGGGAAAGGGCAAAGAAGAAAATACAAAATCGGTACAGGATAAAATACTGCAAATTTTTATTGCGGTAAAGCATATTTGCGAAAAACATCATCTTCGTTATTTTGCCATTGGTGGTACTTGCCTGGGTGCTGTTCGACACCGGGGCTTTATTCCTTGGGATGATGATTTGGATATTGGAATGCCAGATACTGATTTTTTGAAATTCATGGAAATTGCAAAGGTTGAGCTCCCCTTTCCATTTGAATTGATTCCAATTGGTACTTTGCAGAACAAGCGACATTTATTTGCCAAAGTTCACGATGTTACGACTACTATGATAGAAAAAACAGAAATTGGATTTTCGGATTTATACAAAGGAATATTCATAGATATTATGCCCTTTTGTGGCATTCCAAGTGATAAATGGAAAAGAGCCTATTATTATAAAAAAACAATCATTCTGAGAGCTTTATATTATTATTCTGTAATATCATTAGATGAAACACATGGAACTCGTCAGAAATTCTTGAGAGGGGTTGCGAACGTTTTAAGTGTCTTTTTACCAAATAGATTTTTTCTTAAATCATGGTGCAAAACGGTTTTTAAATGTTCTTTTGATGATCCCCTGAATGACCGGACAGCCTTTCTTTGGTCAAGAAACATCTTCAAATTAATCTTTTGCAAAAGCTGGTTTGAGTCCACTGTGGATATGCCGTTTGAAAGTACAACCATTCGGTGCCCCACCGGATGGGATCAATATTTGCAAGCGCATTTTAGGGATTATATGCAATTACCTCCCAAAACAGAGCAAATACCCTGTCATAGCGGTGGCATCGTAGATTTACGTCGTCCTTACACTTATTACCAGGAACATGGAGTAGAAGCAAAATGATTATTGGTTATACAACCGGTGTATATGATTTGTTTCATATCGGGCACCTGAATCTTTTCAAAAACGCCAAAGGCTTATGCGATAAGCTGATTGTAGGCGTTACGGTAGATGAGCTTGTTTCTTATAAGGGAAAGAAGGCGATGATTCCTTTTGAGGACCGCATTGAAATCGTCCGAAGCTGCAAATATGTGGACGCCGCCGTGCCTCAATACGACATGGATAAACTCACCGCTTGTAAGAAACTGGGGGCAACGGTTTTGTTTGTCGGAGATGACTGGTACGGCACCGAGAAGTGGCGGGAATATGAGAGGCAATTTACCAAAGAAGGAATCCGGATTGTTTATTTCCCCTATACCAAAGGAATTTCATCCACAAAAATTTCAAAGGCGCTCAGCGCGGGAAGGGAGGAAGAGCGGTGACTGTTGATAAAAGGTACTGTATGAACTCGTTTCTCATGTTCCGCTCCGTTGAAGACGACACGAAATGCTTTGCGGAAGGGTTAAAACCTAATCTGTACCATCAGCCGAAAGATCTTTTTCCGGTACATACAAGCAAGGATTTGGAAGAATACTTGCGCACACGGGTAAAACAAATCTGCTCGGGCAGTAAAGTTGCTCTTGCATTAAGCGGCGGAATCGATTCCGCCATTTTAGCAAAATTTATGCCAAAGGGGTCAATTGCATACACCTTTAAATGCATCGTACCCGGCACAAAAGTGCGGGATGAATCGCCGCAAGCGGCAACATATGCGGAAGAATGCGGTCTTGAGCATCGCATAGTGGAAGTGTACTGGGAGGATTTTGAAACAACCGCACCTGTTCTGATGGAACGCAAAGGGGCGCCTTTTCATTCCATAGAGGTTCAAATATACAAAGGGGCTCTTCAGGCCAAATCCGATGGTATAAATATGCTTATTTTCGGAGAAAGCTGTGATGCCACCTATGGTGGATTGAACGGCCTGTTGTCCCAAGACTGGCTGTTTGGAGAATTTGTCAATCGATATTCCCATATTCTTCCATATACAGCGCTGAAAGATTCGGATTTGATTTTAGAACCGTATAGAAAAGTGGAAAACAATGGACGGATAGATGCGCATGAATTTTGCAAAACGACTTTTTTGGAAGAGAGCGTGGGCAGCTATGTCAATGCGTGCGAATGCGCGGGAATTGACCTGAAAGCACCGTATGCGGAGACGACCTTTGCGGAACCTCTGGATTATGCCAGAGTGAGAAACGGCGAGAACAAATATATCGTGCGGGAATTGTTCAAGCGCCTGTATCCCGGGTGGGAGATTCCCGCAAAAACTCCGATGCCACGCCCGATGAACGAGTGGATGCAAAATTGGAAAGGTCCAACCCGTCCGGAATTCTGGCCACATTGCACGGACAATATGACCGGTGACCAGAAATGGCTTGTATGGATATTGGAGCGTTTTCTAAATATGTTGGATGATCGGAACATGAACTTTAATCAACAAGATGCCAAGTAAGCTGAATATAACAAACTCTTGGAGTATTCATAATGTCCAAATTAACTGAAAAAGTTAAGTCCCTTCCAATACAGGTGAGGGCTTCTTTCTGGTTTTTAATCTGCTCCTTTTTGCAAAAAGGCATATCTTCCCTTACCACCCCTATTTTCACACGGCTGCTCACTCCAGCGGAATATGGCAACTTTAACGTCTTTAATTCGTGGCTGGGTATTATCACCATTTTTGTATCGATGAATTTATATTATGGTGTATATGGGCAAGGACTGGTAAAATTCAGCCATGAGCGGAATGTTTTTTCCTCATCACTTCAAGGATTGACGCTGACACTCACCGTAGCTTGGACAGTCATTTATTTGATTATCAGAAATTTTTGGAATCATATATTTTCCCTGACTACTGTGCAAATGCTCGCCATGCTGGTAATGATTTGGGCTACCTCTGCGTTTCATTTCTGGGCGGCGGAGCAGAGAGTGAGGCTACGATACCAAAGGCTTGTCGCTGTTACGCTTCTGGTTTCTCTTGTAAAACCGATTATTGGCATTGTGTTTGTCTTGCATGCCGAAGATAAGGTGACGGCCTACATTTTGGGACTAGCTTTGGTTGAATTAATCGGTTACAGCGGTTTGTTCTTTTCGCAAATGATACGGGGAAAAACCTTTTTTTCCGCAAAATACTGGAAATACGCGCTGCTTTTTAATCTGCCTTTGATTCCGCATTATCTCTCGCAAACCGTTTTAAGCAGTGCGGATCGCATTATGATCGGCAAAATGGTGGGAGAAGCGCAAGCGGGCATATATGGACTCGCATATTCTGTTTCATTGATCATGACACTCTTCAATACTGCCCTGTCCAATACCATTGCTCCGTGGACATATCAGAAAATCAAAGAGGGCAAGGCAAAGCAAACGGAACAGATCGGATATATTTCCCTTGCGGTTATTGCGGGCGTGAATATTATGTTGATTGCCTTTGCGCCGGAAGTAATCTTTATCTTTGCTCCAAAGGAATATTCCGAAGCGGTTATGGCGATACCCCCTGTTGCGATGAGCGTTTACTTTATGTTTGCTTATGACTTGTTTGCCAGATATGAATTTTACTTTGAAAAGACAAAATTTATTATGATGGCCAGCATTTCAGCGGCAGCGCTTAATGTGATATTAAATGCTGTTTTTATTCCCATCTTCGGTTATGTTTCCGCCGCATACACCACACTGTTCTGCTATATGATATACACGCTGGGACATTTCGTGATGATGCGAAGGGTCAATAAAACCTGTATGGGCGGGGAAAAAATTTACAGTGTGAAAAAGCTTCTGTTGATTACGGGAATCTTTTTGGGGCTTGGTTTCACTCTCTTGCTGACGTATTCTCACTCGATATTGCGATACGGGCTTCTTGCGGTCCTGATGCTGCTGGCGGTGATTTTCCGTAAACGCCTTTTTGCGGCGGTGAAAATCATTCTGAACGTGAGAAAAGCATAGTGAAGGGATAAACTTTGTTATAATCGCCAAAATAAAAAGACCTTTCAAACGATTTATTTTACTCACCAAAGAAGACAAGAAGGATTCCATTGCTGTACCTGCCCATACAAATGAATTGTTAAAAGGAAAAATTGTGCTTATTACAGGCGGAAGCGGAGGGATCGGCCTTGCCATGGCCAAAAGCTTTAATTCTGGCGGGTCGTTTCGCAATGCCGGAGGAGATTGCGGCGCTGGCTGTGTTCATGGTGAGCGGAATGGGGGATATGATTGTCGGGGACACATTCTATATGACGGGCGGCAGCGGAACAATTACGCTCCACGGGTAAATGCAGGGTGCAATTGGTCTTTTAGCCAAAACAGATGCACGGTACTCTTGACAACTGGAGTATGCCTGACGTTGTTCCTTGCTTCAGACAGAGTTTCTTGTTTCACTGCGATTAATAGATTGCCCTAATTGAATAATGGATATGCAATACGGTTCATTTCGCAAAGAAGGCCGGGAATCCGCAACGGTAAGCGGAAACCCGGCCCTTTGGTTTTTGTGATTTTTTCACTTACCCATTGCAACCTTGCATGTTTTCTTGTAAAATCCAATCCCGTACTTGAGGATAATGTCCATTCCCTCATTCTGTAGTTCCTCTACATACCTTCTCTTTTCAATTTGATTTAAGGCATCCTTGCAGGCCTTATCCAAATCAATGCCGTATTTGATTTCTATCACAATCCCTATTTCCAAATCTCCGTCATCTGCCCGAATGAGGATGTCCGCATATCCGTCTCCGCTCTCGCGGTTTGATTGTACACTCCAGCTTTCCTGCGCGGAGAGGATTCCGACCAACATACCTTGGTAAAAGTTTTCCTTCTGTTCATCTTGGGACATGGTATCGCAAACGCTGACGGTTCTTCGCAGATACTTGGCAAGGCATCTCTTCACTTCATCGGCATCGCCATGTAAAAGTGCGGCGCAAAATCGTTCCAGCATGCCGGTATCCGCCTTAATGCTTTCTTTGAAGTATTCCCTGATTTGTTTCACGAATACGTCCCGAACTTCCCTATTGGAAATCTTCAGCTTCAAAACTCCGCCATCCGTCCTGCCCTGCTGGGTCAGATAACCGGTAGTATAAAGCACGCTCCATAAGTTGTCGATGCTGTCGTATATCTCGGAATAGGTGAGATCTTCGCGAATTTCTTTTTCTATCGTCCCTCCGGCCACCAAATCCTCAATCTCGTCCCTTGTCCTGTCGTCCGCCATTGCGACGAAGCGCTTGATTACATCGTTTCCGCTGGTATTGATCCAGTAGTTTTGCGGGGATATCTTTGGATTATTCTGGATGTCGAAACAATAATTGATCACATCCCAGGGGCAGTAAATATCTGCATTGCCAAAGTGATATTCGTCATACCATTCCTGCGCCGCAGCATAGATGTGGTTAATTTCGTAATAGTTAAGGAGTTTCTGTACTTCTTGATTTGTAAAACCGAAGAAATCATCATATGCCGCATTGGTAATCGAAAATACTTTCAGGTTGTTCAGTCCTGTGAAGATGCTTTCCTTAGAGATGCGCAGACATCCGGTTAACACCGCCAATTCCAAACTGGTGTTTGACTTGAGCGCCGCGCTGAGCAACGAGCGCATTAGAGAGATCATGTTGTTGTAGTAGTTGTTGGCATGCGCCCTTGCCAAGGGTACTTCGTATTCGAGCAGGATGACCTTCCTGCCGTGGTGCTTCTCCAGCAGTTCCGAAAGAGTTTTCAGGCTGTTGCCCAGTGTTTCTTCGGACATGTCCAGATTTAAAAGCGCCTGGTAATTCGCTTTGTTTGCAGCAGACAATTTTTCGCTGTCTGCCAAATATTCCACCTTGAGTGCGGCACTTCTGATGAGGCGCGCAGTTTGCCGAAAAGCTGTTCCATATCCTAGCGCATCGATTCCCTTCAGCGTTAAATAGATTACAGGGTATTGGTTCATGTATTTTGCGCAGAGCGTTTTTTCTTTTGAAATCGCTAATCCGTCAAAAATTGATTTGTCGCCGTCTATCGAGAAAAAGTGTTCCAGCATACTCATGTTCAGCGATTTGCCAAAGCGCCTCGGGCGTGTGAAGAGGGTCACTTTGCTTTTGTTTTTTAGCAAGTCCCGAATCATTCCGGTCTTATCCACATAGTAGTAATTCTGTGTTCTGATTTCCTCAAAATCTTCAATCCCGATTGGGAGCATCTTTTTATCTTCCATACTGCCGCACTTCTTTCATCAAGGGTTCATCAATAATGCCTCGCATACACTGCTATCGTCACTTTTTCCCTTATCAGCCGTTCAGCAACCGATAAGGACCTTCTTCCCGTCAAAAGCAAAGCCGTATTTTCGGATTTGGTCGGGAGGAAAGCCGCGATCTAACAAACCCCGTGAATACTCTTTCTCTTCTATTTGTTTTAGCGCTCTTTGAACGGTTTCTTCCAGCGACTTCTCTTTTTTCTTATCCAACACTTTAAACTCTATGAGAATGGCATCGCCCTGCTCCATATCCTTGGGTTCCATCACCACATCATAACGTCCTTGTCCGCTTTCCCGATTGGACGTGATGTGATATTGATTCCTGGAATATGCGATCAGCCCCAGAACAAAGGCGTGATAAAATCGTTCCGGGCGATTTTCCGGCGCAGAATTTGCGCTTCCACCCGTGTCAAAAAAGCTAAACATTTCTCTGGTCATATCGTTGATGATTCGATTCATTTCCGGCAGATCGCCCTTGATTAGTGCGTGAAAGAACTCATCGCCGTCTGCATCCGATTGGCTGAACCAATCGGTGATTAAATCCCAAAATGTCATCAGAATTTCCCGGTTGGTCAGGGCCAGCCGATACACAGGGCTTGCATTTCTGTCTGCGTCAAATTTGACCGGATTTACCACCTTGAGATAACCGCTGGCCAAGAGGAAACTCCAAATGGCGTTCTTCTTTTTCCCGATCTGGCTGAAAACGATCTCCTCATCAATGGTTTTGTCTATATTTTCTCCTGCTAAGAGTTTTTCGCAGTCCATCTTTATGTCATTGCTGCTCTGCCGGATCAATTGACCGATTAGGGAGTTGCTGCTGACATTGGCCCAATAAATTTGCAGCTTTTTGTCATCCAGGAAATTCGTGATAGACCATGGATTATAAATATGTGCCATGTTCCCGAAGGTAAAGCCGTCATACCAGGCCTTTACCGCATCTGCCCGGTCGGACAGCCCGTATTCTTCCAGAGCTGCGTCCACTTCTTCTTGAGTGAAACCGAAGCAATCGGCGTATTGCTCCGAAGTTGTCGTGATGACTTTCAGATTGTTCAGATCCGAAAAGATTGATTCCTTCGCAATTCGTGTGATGCCCGTCATTAGTCCGCGTTCCAAGTAAGGGTTGCCTTTGAAAGTTGTGCCGAACAGTGGGCGCAGGAAAGCCACCAGTTGCTCCCAGTACCCTTTCATATAGGCCTCTTGCAAGGGTGTGTCGTATTCATCGAGCAATACAATTACCTTTTTCCCATAGTAACGGGAAAGATAATCCATGAGATACCGGAGAGAATCAATGGCTGTTCGACTTTGCATATCTCGACAAACATTCCTGAATTGATTTTTTTCATCTTCATTCAAAATATCGCTGTCCAAGAGAAAACGATTTTGGTTGTACAGATTCCAGATTAAAGTGCAGATATTCTCTTTGGCTTCCTCAAATGTTGCATCTTTCACTTCGGCGAAGCTCAAGAACAAAACGGGGTAAGTGCCCTGCAAGGCACGGAAATGTTCCTCATCCCAGATGGAAAGACCTTCAAAGAGTTCACTTCTGCCGGCGTATTTCGTGGAAAAAAAACATTCTACCATGTCCATCGTCAGCGTTTTCCCGAATCGCCGCGGACGCATAATCGCAGTTACCAGACTGCCGTGATCCCACCACTGCCGAATAAAATCTGTCTTATCCACGTAGAAGTAGTTTCTTGTCCGAATGGTCTCAAAACTGTCGGCGCCTATAAATACCGTTCTCGGCATATGCTCACTCCCCTTTTTTCCTGAGTGAAGAGTACACAAACATTGTTCGCAACAATTACTGTCATCATTATACCGCATTACAAGTTGCGGTATCAAGTGTTTTCTACAATTTTTGGTTGGTGTAAAGCTCATGCAACAATGGATGTGAGACTGAGGTATTTCATTATATGAATATATGACGGAAAAGACGTCCGCAAATGGTAGGTATTGCGCGGTAGCCGGTCTTTGTGCGGAGAAGCCTTAAAAGTATCGCCGCTCATCTTTCGATGAGCGGCGATAAATTCATCAGTCGCTGATATATGGCATTAAAGCTATTTGGCGGGCGCGTTTAATAGCCACTGTCAGCTGACGTTGATGACGGGCACAGGTGCCGGTTACCCGGCGGGGGAGAATTTTGGCTCGTTCGGAAACGTAATTACGCAACCGGGAGACATCCTTATAATCGATATTTTCAATTTTTTCGGCGCAAAAGCGGCAAACTTTTCTGCGGCCTTTACGACCTCTCGGGCGATCTACCCGCTCGATGCGCTCAGGGCGTTCGGTGCGGGCATGATCGGTATTTTCAGCCATACCGAAATAAACCTCCTTTTATGATCAAAACGGAAGATCGTCATCCCCGACGATTTCCTCAAAATCACCGGCGGAAGCTGTGGAATACGCAGTGGGCGCTTCATTAAACTGAGGCATTTGCGAATCCATTGCGGGAGCCGGAGCCTGATATTCACCGTAGTGACTGCTCTGTGATTTCGGTTCACAGAAAAAGATATTATCCGCGACCACTTCATATGCCGTACGATTGTTGCCTTCTTTATCGGTATATCGGCGGGATTGAAGCGATCCGGTCAGCGCCATACGCTGCCCTTTGTGAAAATATCGTGTCACAAACTCCGCTGTCTGACGCCACGCGACAATGTTGATGAAATCTGTCTGGCGCTCTTGCCCCTTAGGCTGATAGGTGCGATCCACCGCTAAAGTAAAGCTGGTGACGGGAACCTGACTTTGCGTGTGACGAAGTTCCGGATCGGCCGTGAGACGGCCGAGCAGACATACCGTATTCATGAATTATATTCTCCTTACACCTCTTAAACTTTTTTCGCTTCTTTATCTTCCTTGCGAACTACCTGCATACGTAATACACCGTCTGTGATCCGGGCAACACGCTGAAGTTCGGCGGGAAATTCCGGCTGGCTGACAAAATTATACAGCACGTATATTCCTTCCGATTTATCGTTGATTAAATACGCTAAGCGACGTTTTCCCCATTCTTCCACTTCACCGATTTGCGCATTTTGCGAAATCAGCGTTTTGAATTTTTCCTGAAGCGCGGCCAGTTCCTCTTCCGATAATGTGGCCGAAAAAATAAAAACCGCTTCATAGGGTGCAAGCACTGTCGGCATTCTCTGGCACCTCCTTATGGCCTAAGGCTCCGCATCTTCATGTTTGTGCGGAGCAAGGATAAATACTGTGCTCTCAAGCGCTGTATTTATTATACCAGCCTATTTTTGTGAAGTCAAGCGTTTTTTCCGGTGGAAATGGCTGAAGAAAGATTCTGTTCAAATTGCAAAAAATAAGCAGGAAGTTCACATTCAAATTGCATCCATTCTCCTGTTTTGGGGTGCGAAAATCCCAATGTACAGGCGTGAAGGCATTGCCCTTCAAATTGCGCGACTGTTTTACCGCCGTAGAGCGCATCTCCCGCCAATGGATGGCCGAGATACGCCATATGTACGCGAATCTGATGTGTTCGTCCGGTTTCCAGTGTGAGCCTTACACGGTCGTATCCGCGAAAGGTTTCCTCAACTCGGTAATGTGTCACCGCGCGGCGGGAATGCTGCGCAGTGACGGTCATTTTCAGGCGGTTAGACGAGCTTCTGCCGATCGGCGCATCTACCGTTCCTTGCGTAGGCTGCAGGTGTCCGGTGACCATTGCCATATATTGCCGTAAAAAAGTATGTTCCTGAATTTGCTCGGCCAGTTCCTGATGTGTGCAGTCATTTTTTGCTACCATTAATAAGCCGCTGGTATCTTTATCGATGCGATGCACAATTCCGGGGCGCATAACTCCGTTAATACCCGATAGAGAACCGTGGCAGTGATACAGCAATGCGTGTACCAGCGTACCGTGCCAATGTCCCGCCGCAGGATGAACCACCATGCCTTTCGGCTTATTGACCACCAATAAATCGTCATCTTCATAACGAATATCCAGAGGGATATTTTCCGGATCCAGTGTGTACGGAACCACGGGGGGCACACAGATTGTTACGGTATCTCCCAATTGCAAAATTGCGCTTTTTTCGGCCGGTGCATTATTCACTGAAATATAACCTTCTCGAATCCATCGCTGTGCTACCGCACGGCTCACCTCTTCTTCCCGCGCAACAAAAACATCCAGCCGTTCATTGCTTTTCGTTCTCACGGTCAGCAGATGGGTGGTCAAAGGAAATCTCCTCTTTTCCCTTGGTAATAATATCCCGAGGCTCTTCGGCAACCTTCTTTTTTTCGGAGTGATCGGAATAGAAAAACACAAAATAAACAAAGAGTAAAATTGCCCCGATAACCACACAGCAGTCGGCAATATTGAAAATCGGAAAAGAGATGAAATCTGCTTTGATAAAATCCACAACAAAGCCACGTGTGAGGCGGTCGATGAGATTTCCTGTTCCTCCCGCAATGACCAATATACCTCCTATATTGGCTGTTCGGTACACGCGAAATCTTCCGCACAGCAGGATTGCCAGAACACCCAGCAAGACGACGGAAGTTACGCCGATGAGCAGCCAATTTTGCCCGTCGAACAAGTTCCATGCGGCACCGGTGTTCTCCGTGTAGGTGAAGCTGAGTATACCGGGAATGATTACCAGTGGATCGTGCCCTTTGAGAAAAGAAACCACCAACCATTTGGTTACTTGATCTACACCGATTAATGCTGCGGTCAGCAGCAAAATACCCAGTTGCAGCAACAGCAACCCCCCTTTTTTCGGCCTTCCAATAGCCTTGTCAACATCATTTTTTTGAAGCATGGCACAATCTCGTTTGGATCGGAGATTTTTCATCGGGATGACATTTGCGCATGATCTGTGTTTTTGGTGGGATAAATCCGATATGTGATTGCAATCAAAATTTTTCAGGCAATACCGCGCACAAAGATTGTCGTTCAGATTCGGTAGCGAATTTTTCGTCAGATGAAACAAAAACCGCAGGGAATACTTTGTGTATTCGCGAGGATTTTTGAAATATATGACGGAAAAAACGCCCGTAGATGGGTGGGCATTGCGCGGCCGCCGGTTTTTGTGCGGTGTTGCCTTAATAGCAATCCCGCCGCCGGGAGGCGGCGGGATACAAGCGATAAGGGTTACGCCATTATCTTCGCGCACCGCGCACAGAGGTCGGGGTGATTCGGATCTTCACCGACTGATGAATCAAATGTCCAGCACCGCTGACATTTATTTCCGGCGGCATGTTTTACCGAGATCGTAAGTCCATTCGTTTCTCCGGTAAAGTCACCCGAATCGTCGCGGGAGAGGGAAAGTTCGGAAACAATGCACGCCATTTTCAGGGTGGGAAGTGTCTCGGAAATAAAGGACGCCAAGTCTCCTTGGGCAAACAGCGTTACAGAGGCGTCGAGTGATCCGCCGATAAGTTTTTCTAAGCGCGCCGCTTCCATAGCCTTTAAAACATCATCCCGAATTTTTCGAATCTTTTCCCACCGACAGAGCAATTGCTCATCAATGGCCAGCATCTGATTTTCTGGCGGCATACCGTTTAATATGGCCGCTTTGGGGTCTTCCGTTTGTTTTTTCGGCAGAGCCGCCCAAATCTCCTCCGAAGTAAAAGCCAGAATCGGGCAAAGCAGACGGGTCAGTGCGTTCAAAATACGGTAAAGCGCGGTTTGAGCGGCGCGCCTCGTTAGGCTTCCCGCCTTTTCCACATATAAACGGTCTTTGAGAATATCCAGATAAAAATTGGAAAGTTCTACAACGCAGAAATTGTGCAATGCGTGTATTGCCTCATGAAAAGCATAAGATTCATAAGCTTTGAGTACATCATGCGTTAAGCCATGCAGTTTCATTAACGCCCAGCGATCGATCTCTTCCAAACTTTCATCCGGAACCGAGTCGGAGTCGGGATCAAAATCACCTAAATTTCCCAAAATAAACCTTGCGGTGTTGCGAATTTTTCGGTATGCTTCCGAAAGCTGTTTGAGAATATCCTTGGAAAGATGCGCATCCGCAGTATAATCCAAAGAGGCTACCCAAAGCCGAAGAATGTCCGCTCCGTACTGATCGATGATTTCCTGCGGAGAGATGGCATTTCCGGCAGATTTGTGCATAGCCTTGCCTTCCCCGTCGACTGTCCACCCATGCGTTAGGACAGCCTTATACGGCGTTTGTCCCGTTACCGCTACCGCCGTGAGCAGGGAACTTTGAAACCATCCGCGGTATTGATCTCCGCCTTCCATGTACAGATCCGCCGGCCATTTCAGATACGGGCGTTCTTTCAGAACCGCCATATGCGAGGAACCCGAATCAAACCAGACATCCATAATATCGGATTCCTTACGCAGTCGGGAACCGCCGCAATGCGGACATACCACACCTTCGGGCATAATTTCACTTGCGGTGTGCGTATACCATCCGTCCGAGCCTTCTGATCGGAACAATCGGGAAACCGCATCGATGAAATCTTTTCGGATAATCGGTTTGCCGCAATCTTCACAGTAGAATACGGGAATAGGAACACCCCACAGGCGCTGGCGGGAAATGCACCAATCCGAACGATCCCGAACCATGGCGGATATGCGATCTTCACCCCATGAGGGCATCCATTGCACTGAGTGAATTTGATTTAAGGTATCTTCTTTAAAAGCGTCTACCGAGCAAAACCATTGCTCGGTTGCCCGGAAAAGAACAGGCTTTTTGCATCTCCAGCAATGAGGGTACTGATGGATCAATCGACTGGTGGCAAACAGCGCACCGCTCTCTTTCAGGCACTCGGCAATCGCTTTACCGGCTTCTTCCGTTGTCATTCCGGCGAATGCTTCGCCGGCCTCATCGGTCATTTTTCCGTGGTCATCCACCGGAACCGGGCAGGGAATTTGCGGATATTTTTTGCAAACTTCAAAATCTTCCATACCGTGTCCGGGCGCCGTGTGCACACAACCGGTTCCGGATTCCAATGTCACATGGTCTCCCACGATAACCAGTGATTCCCGGTTTAAAAACGGGTGCCGCACTTTGATATATTCTAATTCGGATCCTTTAAAAGAGGCAACCGCCTGATAATCGGTGATGCCCGCGGCGGCCATGGATGATTCCGCAAGCGCTTCAGCAACAATGTAGTATTCGTCTCCTGCCTGAATGGCCTGATAGGTAAAATCGGGACCCAAACAGATTGCGACATTGGCCGGCAGTGTCCAAGTGGTGGTGGTCCATATGACAAAATAGACCTTGTCCGGGGAAATGCCCGCATTGCGAAACACTTCGCGATCATCGGTTACCTGAAATTTGACATATACCGATTCCACCGGATCCTCGCTGTATTCAATTTCCGCTTCCGCCAGCGCGGTCTGACAATCCGGACACCAATAAACCGGTTTTAAGCCTTTATAAATATACCCCTTCAGCGCCATTTCACCGAAAACCTGTATCTGGTTTGCTTCGTATTCCGGCGCTAATGTGAGATAAGGATTGTCCCATTCACCCAATACTCCGAGGCGCTCAAATTCCTCGCTCTGTTTTTCTACATAAGTTAAGGCATAATCCCGGCAAATTCGGCGTAATTCTACGGCAGACATGCGGGCGGCCGCTTTTGTGCCTACTTTGGCGCGTGCCTTAAGTTCAATGGGCAATCCATGAGTATCAAAGCCCGGAACGAAAGGGGATTGCCATCCGCTCATATTACGGTACCGCACAATCATATCTTTGATAATTTTATTCATTGCGGTTCCGATATGTATATCTCCGTTTGCGTACGGTGGGCCGTCGTGCAATACCCACAAAGGCTTGCTTTCATTTTTTTTCATCAGCTGCCCGTAAAGATCCGTTTCTTGCCAACGGCGAAGCATCTCCGGCTCGCGCCGAGGCAGGCCGGCGCGCATGGGGAAATCGGTTTTAGGTAAATTTAATGTCGAATTATAATCCTGTTGCGGCATCCGAAATCATCCTTTTGTTTAGAAAATACCGCTTAAAATGTTTCGTACGACGCTCGCCGAAAAACATGTTAAGCGGTGTCCTTTTAATCGTTATCCGATTCGATATCGTAATCGTCACCGAATTTCAAATTAGCATATTTTGTCGATGGGGCAGGCTGAGTACTTGCAGTGACGGGAGGTTTTTCCGGTTCTTTTGCTTTTTCTTCGGGAACCGGTTCAGCAGAAGGCTTTGGGGGAGCGGTATATGCCGACAAATCCGGAATGCTCTTGATAATGGCAAGATGATCTTTGTACAGCGTGAGTACGCGAGCACGAAAATCGGCGATTTCCTTTTTTAATCGTTCCAGCTCGCTCTCATACATGCCGATGGAATTTTTGGCTTCGCCCACAATAGAATCCGCTTCTTCATGCGCTTTTGCCAAAATTTCATCTGCCTTGGTATGGGCGTCCCGTACAATTGAATCGCCCAGTCGCTGAGCACTGACCAAAGCGGATCGAATGCTGTCCTCGTCTCGGCGATATTCCTGAAGTTTATCGGCCAAAATAGAAAGCTTTTTGCTTAGTTCTTCTTTTTCCTGAGTCAGGGATTCCACCGTTTCCGCACAGCGGTCGACAAAGACCTCAACCTCCGCAATCTTGAATCCGCCCATATTCTTGGTAAATTCCACACTGCGGATATCCGATGCTGTATACATCAGCTCAACCTCCTATTTGATTATCCGTATTTAAGCGCACAGAACATCATGAGACCCTCTGTAGATCGCTTCTTTTGCGAGCCGGAAATCACCACCGGATACCCGCGCTCTTCTTTTATTTTCAGTAACATTTTCGATGCCGTATCGCACAAGGATTGCCGTATATAGAGCAATAAAAAGACGTCTCCCCGAACAAACCGCCGAAATCATTTACAGCTTTGTGCTTGGTAATGATTTCGAAACTTTCATACAAAAATTGCTTCAGACAGCAAAGGCATATGTGCCGGTTTTCCTTTATGCGACCGATGCAGCCAACTTAGAAATACAAGCCGTTATTTTCCAGTTCGTCCAGCAAATCGCCCATTATGCCAACATTATACGGTGTAATGATAAATGTCGCATTGGCTACTTTTTTGATCTGACCGTCGTTGGCATAGGCCACACCGCTTAAAAAATCAAGAATGCGCCGGGAAACCTCTTTGGTGGCGGATTCCAGATTCAGAACCACAGTCCTTTTGGCATTGAGATGATCGGCGATGGAACTGGTGTCGTCAAACCGTTCCGGCTTGACCAATACCACCTGCAACTGCGCCGTGGCATGGATGTTTACCACTTTATTGTTGCGCTTTGTTTCTGTGGAGGGAGTATCGCGCTTTTCTTCCGGGCGCGAAACCACTTCTTCTTCATAATCCTCGTAATCATCGTCGTCGGAACCCATCATGTCTTTGAGTTTATCCAAAAATCCCATACCGATAACCTCCTTAAAAATACGCTTTTTCCTCTTTACACTTTATCGCTTTGCACCTTTGTGGGATATTTCCGGTCGCCGAAAATTGCTGTTCCCACACGAACCATGGTAGAACCGTGAGCAACGGCGAGTTCATAATCCGCAGACATCCCCATCGATAACACTTGCATAGTTATATTATGTATTTTTTTGTCCCGAATGTCAATAAAGAGTTGATGTGTTTTGGAAAAAACCTGTCTTTTTTTTACTTCCGAATCCGTTACAGGTGGAATAATCATTAAACCTCTCACAGAAATGTGCGATAATTTTGATATTTCTTCCAAAAGGGGCATGAGATTATTTTCGGAAACACCGGATTTGCTTTCTTCGTTTCCGATGTTTATTTCCACCAGAACCGGGGTTTGAATTCCCTTTTCCTCGGAAAGCCTATCGATAATTTCGGCAAGTCGAATGCTGTCGACCGATTGAATCATATGGACTTTGCCCACGATTTGCTTGGCTTTGTTGGTCTGTAAATGCCCGATAAAGTGGCATTCCGTCTGTTTGGGTATTGCGTTCGCTTTGCTCAGATATTCTTGCACATAATTTTCTCCGATGCACGAAAGTCCCTCGTTGACGGCAGCGGCAATCCGTTCGGGGGGTACCATTTTGGTCACGCCCATCAAAGTTACTTCCGCAGGATCCCGACCGACTTTGACACAGGCTTCCGTCAAGCGATCCCGAACATGCCGAAAGCGCTCCGCTACGGCTTTTTGTTCAGCCGTGTACGATTTTTCCGTCATATAAATTTTTCCCTTCTGTCACCATATCGTCGTACAATTGCAAAAACGCTCGATCATCCGTCGGTGCGCATAAGGAATAATCTTCTGTTTCGCTGTGATAAATAACCGAGATTCGCTTAAACAGGAGTATATCCCCCGTCTTTACATATACGCCCGCTTCCCCTTCGTCATTAAAGTGCACCGCTTCATCCGGAACTTTCAGACCGGTGTGTTCCGTCATCAGGATTTGGACTTTTTCTTTTCGAATCGTCGACAATTCCGCAGACATGGCGGTACAGCGGAACACAACGGACAGATTTCCGGATTCGTCTCTGTTTTCGGCGACAATGGTTGCCGGTATCGTATCAGGGGAGACAAACGGAAATCGCACGGTTACGTCACTCCCGATGCTCATTTGTGTCATTTTTTGAGCAGGCACCACGCAGACGAATACCCAGTCAAAGCCGCCGGCTACCTTGCCGATTGATCCGGGATTCGGCGAAGCTTCCTGTTGCAGAAGATCTTCGATTTCCTTGGGGGAAAGGGAAGAGGCAATTTCGGTTGTGAGCGATTGCTCAAAGCCGTCTGTCCGATTGACAAAATATCCCGCTACCGGTGAAGAAACCGATGAAACCGCGTTGCTGTTTGCCGACTGAGCGAGAGAAGCACGTCGAGATTCCAATTCTGCGAGTCTTTCGGAAAAATCAGTGACTTTTCCTACGGTAATCAGCTGTTTGTTGAAGGTCGAAAGCAATGCTTCGCAAGAAGTTTCCAAACCGTAAAGATTCGGGGCAGAAAACAGAGAAATGATTTCAGATTGTTGTTCCCGAAGCTGTGTATTGAGCATGGACAGACTGACCCGTCCGCTTTTCCGCTGATTTTGAATGGCCTGCAAATCAGAGATAAGAGATTCCACCTGAATCAACTGAGAACGGGATTCGGCCAAATCTTCAGAAGGATAAACATCGGCGACGACTTGATTTTTTGCCACACGGGATCCGTTTTCGGAACGGTAATAAACAAATCCGTCGGACGGAGCAGGAATGAGCGATTCGTTGCGGAAAATCAGCGCGTCGGCAGTGATGAATTCGTATTCGGAAACGGATTCCGCGGAAAGAAGAGAGACCGGGGAAAAGGCTACCAAAACAATTTGATATCCTACATAGAGAAAAATAAGCAAAGCGGCCAATACCGCCATCAGGCGTTTAGCGAATACTTCCATATCCACCTCCGAAAAAAACTTTTAAAGCCGCATCGGTCAGAGATGACAGATTGGTATAATCGTCTGCGTAAATCGTATGCGTAAAGGGTATGCGGTGAAACCAAGTCAGTTGTCGCTTGGCATATTGTCTGGTTCGTAATTTCATTTGATCCAAAGCCTGGGTCAAAGTGCATTCGCCGTTGAAATACGGCAAAAATTCTTTACATCCGATGGCCTGATTCGCGGTTCTTGCGGGAATACGAATGACGGCCGCCAATTCTTCAAGCAAACCGTTCAAAAGCATTCGATCTGCTCTTGCGTTGATTCGGTCATACAGTTTTTGCCGATTGCGGTATTCCAAAATTAAAAAAATGACATCAAAGGGGGAGGACTGCTGTTTTTGTATTTTTTGAAGTCGGCTCAACGGAATTCCCGTTAATTCCCAAACTTCCAGCGCTCTCATCACACGTTTGACGTTATGCGGATGGACAGATGCGGCAAGTTCGGGATCGATGGTATTTAAGCGAAGCCACAGCGCGTTGTTTCCGTTTTTCTTTCGTTCCTCGTCCCATTTTTTCCGAATGGCTTCCGCTTTGGCGCTTTCCTGCGGCAAATATTGCACATTTTCGGTGACGGCGGCAATATACAGACCGGTTCCGCCGCATAAGATGGCCGGTTTTCCGCGGGATACGATATGTTGAATGCACTGCCGTGCTTCTTCAGCATAGCGGGCAACACTGTATTCTTGGCCGTAAGGTACATGCCCCAAGAGGTAGTGCGGGATATTTTTCATTTCTTCCGGTGTGGGTCTTGCGGTGGAAACAGCAAGCGCATCATAAATTTGCATGGAATCGGCGGAAACGATTTCTGCGCCGATTTTTTGGGCAACCGAAACGGCCAGAGCGGATTTTCCGCAAGCGGTGGGGCCCGCGATGACCATCAGCGGAATACCCGCCATATATGTTTTCCTCCTATCCCAATCTGCCGAATTGCTTTTCGATTTCCTTTTTGGTTAATGTGACATACACCGGTCTTCCGTGCGGGCAGGATTGTAAGTCGGCATCGTGCAATACTTTTTGCGCAAAGGCGGATAATTCTTCGGGGCTGTTTTCGTCTCCCGATTTTATGGCGGCGCGGCAGGCTACGGAGCGGTAAATCCATTCCAATTTGGAAAGTTGAGGCTGGCGGTTACCGCTCAGTAATCCGCCCGCCAATTCTTGGATAGCAGCGGGAATATCGCATCCCGTGAGCATCATCGGCACTGCGCGTACCAGCATTTCCCGTCCGCCGAATTCCTCTATCTCAAAACCGGCCTTGCGCACCGTTTCCAAATTTTCTGCCAGTGCGGCGTATTCCTCCGCACTCAATGAAACGGAAACGGGGTCAATCAATTGCTGGCTGTCTGCCCGGGCTTTGCTGATTAATTGGTTATACAGCAATCTTTCATGTGCTGCGTGTTTATCGATGATATAAAAAACGCCGTTCATTTCAGCCAGAAGGTAAACAGAAAACAATTCACCGATATAGGTAACGGGTTTTTGCGGTTCTGCCGTAATATTGATTGGCGGTTTCGGTTGACCCGGCGGTTCGGAGGGCTTTTGCAGATTTCCCCATTGTTCGGCAATATCGTGTACGGAAAGCGGTTCTCCGCGATCCGCCTCATCGGAATATATCATCCCGTTTCGTGATCGGATATGAATAATGTCTGTATTTTCCGCAGGCTGCCAATCCATGGTAAATTGCGGCTTTACATCCGGTTTGGGTATTATAACGGCCTTGGGCGCTGCCGGCTGTTCCAGAGCGGTTCCGACCGCGTGGAATACCGCCGAAAAAACCGGCCGTTCGTCCGTGAAGCGGATTTCCACTTTAGCGGGGTGAACATTGGCGTCCACGGTTTGAAACGGCATTTCCAAAAACAGCACGCATGCGGGGAATCTGCCGACCATTATTCTGCCCTTGTATGCCTGCTCCAATGCCGTAGTGACGGTGCGGGATTTAACGGTGCGCCCGTTCACAAATACATGTTGCATCGCGCGGTTGGCGCGGGGAGCATTAGGCGAAGAAATATACCCCCGCACGGTTATTTCATCTACGGTATATTCAACAGGCAAAAGCGATTTGGCAAAATCACGGCCCAAAACAGCATGAATACATCCGAGCAGATTTCCGTCTCCTGCGGTAACCAGTTCCTCCCGACCGTCCCGGATAAAATGAAACGAGATATTCGGAGCGGATAAAGCCAGCTTTTCCGTTACCGCTTTGATGGCGTTTCCTTCGGTAACATTCTTTTTCAAAAATTTCATTCGTGCGGGAACATTGTAAAAAAGCTCGCGCACCGTTATTTGTGTGCCGACAGGGCAGCCGCAATCTTCCAATACTCCCGGCTGCCCGCCCGTCACGGTATACCGCGTACCGGCAAGATCTTCCCTGCGGCGGGTGACCGTCTCCACTTTGGAAACCGCTGCGATGGAGGCAAGCGCTTCTCCGCGGAATCCCAATGTGCCGATGGCTTCCAAGTCGGCAGCGCTGTGTACTTTGCTGGTGGCGTGCCGAAGAAAGGCGACGGGAAGGTCTTCTCTTGTCATCCCCTCTCCGTTGTCGCGCACCGTCATAGAGGTGATTCCGCCGTCTGTGATTTCCGCCCAAATCGAGGAAGCTTTTGCGTCCATGCTGTTTTCCATTAATTCTTTCATAACCGAAGACGGACGCTCTACCACTTCGCCTGCAGCAATAAGTTCCGCCGTTTGACGATCCAAGACCTGAATTTTGGACATCGGATTCCTCCTTTGCGTCGGATTCAGAGCGATCGCGCTTCTTCTATGAAATGAGAAAGAGTTTGCAATGCTTCAATCGGAGTCAATGTATTGGCATCCAACTGTTGCAGTTTAGTGATGAGGTCGTGTTGCGCTAAAGGAACCAAAGACAGCTGGTCTTCTTCCGCTTCCGATGGGGAATTTGATTTTTGCCGGAAAGCACATCCGTTTTCCGGCTGTTCCAGCGAAAGCAGCACTTCCTTTGCCCGAGCAATCACTTTTGTCGGGATACCGGCGAGTTTGGCGACCTGAATTCCATAGCTGTCGTCTGCCGGGCCGGGGACGATTCGGCGCAAAAAAGTAATGTCGTCTCCTCTTTTTTTTACGGCGACATTGTAATTTGTCACTCCGGGGATTTCCTGTTCCAATACGGTGAGTTCATGATAATGGGTGGCAAAAAGCGTTTTTGCCCCCACTTGCTTGGGATCTGCGACATATTCCAATACCGCTCTGGCAATAGACATTCCGTCAAAGGTGGAGGTACCTCTGCCGATTTCATCGAATACGATCAGGCTGTTTTTTGTGGCACTTTGTAAAATAGCGGCTACCTCGGACATTTCCAACATAAATGTCGATTGACCGGAAGCCAGATCATCCGCAGCACCGACCCGGGTAAAGATTCCGTCCACAATTCCGATCGTTGCCTTTTCGGCAGGGACAAAACTGCCAATTTGAGCCATCAAAACGATTAGCGCCGTTTGCCGCATAAACGTGGATTTTCCCGCCATATTGGGGCCGGTGATGACGGCAATCCGGTTTTCCCGATCCAAATGGGTATCGTTCGGCACAAAGGGAGACGACTGTAAAGCTTCTACTACCGGATGACGTCCTGCGGTGATGTGTATTTCTCCCGAAGTATCCATTGTCGGGCAGACATAATGCCGGTGAACGGCGACTTCGGCAAATGAGCAGAGAATATCCAGTCTGGCGACGGCAGAGGAAGTCATCTGAACCCGGCGCAGCTGAGAAGCCACTTTTTCTCTCACCTGCTGAAACACCTGATATTCCAGTGCCGCAGCCCGTTCTTTGGCTCCCAAAACCCGTGCTTCCAATGCTTTGAGTTCTTCGGTGACATATCTTTCTGCGTTGGCTAAAGTCTGTTTGCGAATATACCGGGGCGGAACCTGATCCGTCTGAGAACGGCTGACCTCAATATAATAGCCGAAAACGCGGTTGTATCCGACCTTTAGATTCTTAATACCGGTTTTTTGTTTTTCCTCTGCCTCTACCTTGGCAATAATTCCGCGCCCATCGGATAAATCAATATTCAGCTCATCGATTTCTTTATGAAAGCCCCGGCGAATCAGCCCGCCTTCCCGAACCGATAGAGGCGGATCATCCGCAATGGCGGAATCGATCAGATGGCGCACATCGTCCATAGGATCAACGGTATTGGCAATTTCACCGAGCATAACCGAAGAAACGCCGGATAAGGTTTCTTTTATGGCAGGTAAAGCAGAAAATGTTTGGGCAAGCGCACATAAATCGCGGGCATTGGCGCTGCCGTAGACCACTTTGGTCATAATCCGCTCCATATCGTGTATTCGGCCGAGAATTTCAATCAGATCCGCCCGCTTGACTGAATCCGAAACCAATTCCCCGACAGCGTTCAGGCGCCGAGTAATAGCGGTGAGATTCAGTAGCGGGCGCTCAATCCATGTGCGGATTAAACGTTTGCCCATGGCGGTTTTGGTACGATCCAAAACGCCCAGCAGAGAGCCTTTTTTTTCTCCGGTACGGGCATTTTCCAGAAGTTCCAGATTGTTTCGGCAGCTGAGATCCAATTGCATATATTGCACATCGGAATAGACTTCCATTGTGCTGAGCCGCTCTATGCCGCTCATCTGCGTTCGTTTCAAGTAAGCAAGCAGCGTTCCCGCAGCGGATACGGCGGCATGTTTATCTTTCAGTTGAAGTTGCGCGAGGGTTTGATTCGGAAATTGATTGAATATTGCCTGCCGTGCGGCTTCTTCCGACAAAGAATCGGCTTCCTGAGGGGTTACGTTCAGGCGCTCCGTAATGAACGAAACCAGCGTACGGTTGTGCATAGAGGAATTATCCAGCAATATTTCCGACGGGCAAAAGCGGGAAAGCTCATTGGCGGCGCGGGTCAGCAATTCTTCGCCGGAGAGCTCCGTCGCGTAAAGTTCTCCGGTGGAACAATCCGCAAAGCACAATCCTATGGATGCATCTACCGAACACAGCACACACAGATAGTTGTTTTTGCTTTCATCCAGCATATTGCTTTCCAAAACGGTGCCCGGAGTGATGACGCGCACGACTTCCCGCTTTACCACGCCTTTGGCTGTATCCGGATCTTCCGTCTGTTCACAAATTGCCACTTTGTGCCCTTTGGCCACTAAGCGGGCAATATAGGCTTCACAGCTGTGATAAGGGACCCCGCACATCGGAGCGCGTTCCGGCAAGCCGCAGTCTTTTCCGGTCAATACCAATTCCAATTCGCTGGATGCGGTTTTGGCATCGTCGTAGAACATTTCGTAAAAATCGCCGAGCCGGAAAAACAGGATAGAATCCGGATTTTGTTTTTTGATATCCAGATATTGCCGCATCATCGGTGTGATTTCCGCCATATTTGCCTCACCACCTCACTAGGGCAATGCCGAAAAAGCGTGACTGACGTCTTTGTTGCACGCCTGCAGAGCAGCGGTTATGTGATATTGCCTCAGCTGCATCCCCCGCAGGAACCGCAATCTCCAGTGCAGCGGGGAGCGTCTTCTATGGCGTGCGGATCTTCTCCTTGGGCGGAAAGATGCAAAATACGATTCATGCGGGACAGCAGAGCATCCATATCGGATCTTGCCTGAGTATAGGCCGCCATATTATCGTTGGCCATAACCTGAGCATAGACGGTTCGCAGCACGGTATCCAGCTGCTTGATTTTTTCGGGATCTTTGTTTTCACGCTTTTCTTCGTTAGAAAGCGCAATGCGCTTGAGATTAAATTCACCGATTAGGTTTTGCAGCGCATCGTCCTGATCCGCAGCCGCCTGAGCCATTTGCAGGCGAAAAAAGCGGTCATCTTGCTGAATGGCCTCTCCGAGATCCTTGGCCATTTCCAATAAGATATCCATCATGATCCTCCTACAGCCATTTTTGTATTTGTCCTGTGAGTAACCAATTTTTTGCGTCTGTTATTTCTACCAACGCCCTTTTACCGACCATGGAGGCATCTCCGTTTACGCGGACAACGGTGTTGTCCGGAAGTCTCGCTTGAAGAAACGAACCTTCCGCATGCTCGATCAGTGCTTTTACGGTTTTTCCCACCATTCCCGCCGAGCGCCGAGCGGCAATTTTTTCCTGAAGATTAAGCAGTTCCTGAAGACGGTCGGACTTTTCTTTATAGGGAATCGGGTCGGATAGCTTGGCAGCAGGCGTTCCTTCCCGCTGGGAATAGATAAAGGTGAACAGCGAGGCATACTCTACTTCTTCCACCAGCGAGAGTGTCTGCTCGAAATCTTCTCGGGTTTCTCCGGGAAATCCGACAATAATATCGCTGGTCAGCGAGAGTTCAGGAAGAATTTCCCGCGCCCGCCGAACAAGATGCAGATACTGTTCCCGGGTATATCCCCGGTTCATGGCTTTTAGAATTCTGTCGCTTCCGGATTGAACCGGCAGATGAAAATGTCGGGAAACTTTTTGACATCGGGCAATGGTACAAAACAGTTCCTCGGTGGCGTCTTTGGGATGGGATGTCATAAACCGAATCAGAAAATCTCCGTCAAGATTATTCATCATCTCGAGCAGCATGGGGAAGTGCACGCCGTGTGCTTCACCTTTTCCGTAAGAATTGACATTTTGTCCAAGCAGGGTGATTTCTTTATATCCCTGGTCAATCAAATCGCGGGCTTCCCCGATAATGGTTTGCGGAAGGCGGCTTCGCTCTCTTCCCCTGACCAGCGGTACCACACAGTAGGAACAAAAATTATTGCAACCGTACATAATCGGAAGCCAAGCCTTTAACGAACCGTCTCGCCGCAAGGGAAGTCCCTCGGCTATGGATCCCTCCTCATCGGGGATAGTAATTTCCTGTTTTCCGGATGTGAGCGCATGATACAAAAGTTCCGGAAACCGGTACAAAACATGGGTACCGAAGATTAATCCGACAAACGGGTAACTCTGCCGTAATTTGTCTGCAATATGCGGTTGCTGAACCATGCAGCCGCAAAGCGCAATGAGCAAATGGGGCTTTTGCCGTTTTAAATTTTTTAACGCGCCGACATTGCCGAATACCCGGTCCTCCGCGTGCTCCCGCACCGCACAGGTGTTAAACAGAATGAAATCCGCTTCCTGCGGGGAAAAAACAAATCCAAATCCCATTTGTGCCAGCATACCTTCAATGCGCTCGGAATCGCTGACATTCTGCTGACAGCCGTAAGTATGCACAAAACAAAGCGGCGCACGCCCGAGTAGGCGTTCATAATAGGTTCTCACCCGATCGTAAAACGGCTGCTGCAGGGCAAGCTGTTCCTCAGAAACAAAACGGGAGGGCATTTATCGGCTTCCTTTCCGAAAGATTGAAAAAAAAATACATGATACCGAAAAAATTGTTTGCCAAACACGGAATGCTCGCCGATTTTTCCGAAAACCCGATTGTGTTGGGCAGGCAAAACGATGGTTCGCATTACCCTGAACAATCTTTTAAGAAGCGGGGCGGGCCAATGGAAATTATTTTGAAAAACAATCGGGTGGGGGAGGGGATTGAATGCTTGCGGGAATTCAATGTTCGGTATGGTTTTCTTTTAAAATCGCATCTCCGTACGCTTCTCGAATCAGGTAGCGCGGGCGCCCTTTGACTTCATCGAATATTTTTGCGATATACAGGCCGATGATGCTCAGGGAAATCATGATTCCGCTGCCAATCAGCAACAAAAGTAAAATTACGGTAGAGAAACCGCTGGCCGCGTTGCCGATAAAAAAATTGATCAGCGTCTGAATCCCCAAGATTAATCCTGCAATCAGCATAATGACACCGAGCCAGAATATCAAAAACAGGGGAGCGGACGAATACGATGTGATTGAATTTACGGCAAGCCTCAGCAATGTGCGGAAATTCCATTTTGATTTCCCGCCGAACCTTTCCCGAACCTCAAACGGAAGCGCACACCGTTTAAAACCTATCCAAGCGCTCATGCCCCGGAAAAAAGTACCCCGTTCCGGCATCTTTTTCCAAGCATCCAGCGCTTGGCGGCTCAACAGTTTAAAATCAGATGCGGCGCCTATGTCGATACCCGTAGCGAGGCGAAACAGTTTGTAAAAACTGACGGCGGCAAATTTACCGATTTTGGATTCTTTTCCCCGATTCGCTTTTATGCCCTCAACCACATCATATCCTTCTTCGCGCCAAAGGCGAACCATTTCGGGTATCATTTCCGGAGGGTGCTGCAAATCGGAGTCCATAACAACCACCGCGTCTCCCGCCGCATTTTCCAATGCCGCGCAAAGCGCATATTCCTTGCCGAAATTTCGGGATAACCGCAAAACCGATACCTGAGGATAATCGTGCGAAAGTCTGACCATTTCCTCCCATGTGTTGTCTTTTGATCCGTCGTCTACCAGCAAAAACCGATGCTCGATTTTTGCTTCGCACAAAATTCCGTGTACCGTGCACACATTGCGATATAACCATTCACCCTCATTATATACCGGCATGATTACGGTGATCATTGATGCACATCCTCCAGCGGCTGTTCACACAAAACGTTTTTCCGTTTCTTACCGATCTGTGTCTTGTTGGGCATCCCGATTGATATCCTGCTGAATGACCCGGTTAAACTCCTGATTCATTTCCGGATCGGTTTGTTGATTCGGGTCTTGGCTGTCGTTTCGGTTGTCGTCTTGGCCGATGCCTTGACCTGTGTCCGGATTGGGTTCTTGAATAATATCCGGATTTTCGTTCCGATTTATGTCTTGATGGGTTTCTTGGCGGATATTTTGTTCCGTTTCCTTGTGACGGAACGGGAATAAGCCCGTTCCCGTGTCTCTTCGTTTTAAGAAATCTTCAAAAAATATCAGGCATACCAGAGAAATCACGCTGATTACGGCGCCCGGAATCAGACCTTTGGGGAAGAAAGTAAAGGTTATTTCATGATCGCCCGGCTGTAAATCCACTGCGAGAAGCGCTTCTCCCATGGCAAAGGGTTGCACTTCGGTGCCGTCCACTTTGACCGACCATCCCTTGTCAAAGGGAATCGTTGTACACAGCACACCGGCTTCGTTTGCATGAACGGTTCCGTTGATGATCGTATCCGAAAAAGAGGTAACCTTTAAGGGCTGTGCCGACAATGTTTGCATATCTTGCCGAAATACGGATTCATCTAAACGGCAGACATAAATGTTTCCGGATGCGGAATTTTCGGTGGTTATATTCACGGTCACTTCGGAACCGGCGGCAAGTTTTCCGACATCGATGATATACGGCTGATGCGGGGTGACATTCCAAGTGCTTAAGCCTAGGGAAACGGAAACCGATTCTGCCGCACGGCAATCCACATATACAAAGATTTGCCCTTCTTCGGCGATTGTTGAACGGAACACCGCCGTTTGCGCTCCGCTGATGGAAAAATCATATACGCCGTTTACCGTCGCGCCGCCGTCGCAGGTAATTTGCTGACAGTGCATAATTTCGGAATTGTTACCGGTCATGGCGGCAAAGAGGGAATTCTGGGTGAGCGGAGGATTATAATAGGAATAATGCCATGTCTTGACCGCGTTGTCGGTCATAAATCCGAGCGGGAGGGCATAGGGATTTTCGTAAATGTAATAGGTTGAATCGCCCGATTGTACCGATTCCAGCTGCTGCAGCTGCGGATGATTGGTGAGGTTGCTTTCTAAGGCAAGATATCTGATGCCCATCAGTGAATCGGAAGAGGGAACAAAGCTGCGGTAAAGCTGACTGTTGACCCCGTTGACATCATATCCTAAGCTGCCCATAAAGCGGGTCATGTTGTAAGAACCCGACGATGCAAATACCGTGATTCCGCGATAATCGAACAGCGCGGTATCGGCTGTGGTGCGACGAGGCAAAAATTCCAACCGGTAAAAATCGCCGTTGGCTTTTTCATCCCCTATTTCTTCCATTCGCGAAACCGCACCGGAAACCGCTTTAGTAATATCATTATCCAAATAGGCGCTGTGATCGGTATAATGCTCGTTCTCATTCATCGTCCCGAATGTCACGGATGAATTAAACAGCATTTCGCCGGATATTACCAACAGCAACAGCGTGTAAGCGCTGCGCAGCATCAGTTTTTTCCGGGACGCTGCAAACAAAATGGCCGCGTAGACCGCTATCAGTGCAAAGCTGACATACAGGGAGACATACGAATACTCATCGGAACCGAATTTTTCCTCCACAATCAGGTAAATCGCGATTCCTAACAGGGAACCCCCGATCTGCGCGGGACGAATATCCCGAATATGATTCAGCACTTCGTAAGTAATCAACAACAGGGCAAAGCAATACAGGAAAGAAAATCGGTAGGGAAGATCGTTTGGGGCATGCAGCCCGTGCCAAAGCATATCCAGTTGTTTGAGTACCAAACTGACCGCCATAAAGCCGAACAGGCTTAAGTATGACATCCTGCGCCGGAAGGGAATCGATTTCATGGTGGCGAAAATCGGCAGCGCAATCACGGCCAGAACGCCGCAATAAATATTGGGCAGATTGCCGGAGCGAATCGTCGGAGATGTGGCAAATAAGCTTCTGCCGAACAGATCAAAGAAATCGAAATTTGAAGCAAAAGCGGGTAACGTTCCTCCGGCGGCGGAAGTACTGGAAAGCGACAGGATGACGGGTATCAGCGTGATCATCGCAAGGCCGCCGCCCAGCAGGGATCCGATGGCAAACCGGGCAAATCCTGTTTTCTGCTGTGCTCCTGTCCGCTTGGTACGGAAAAAGAAAACGAGGTAATAGAGCACTAAGAACAGGCAGACCATAAAGCCGATGTAGTAATTGGCATAAAGCGTATACGCTAAAGAAAGAATGTAGAGCAGATATTTTCCGGTGCGCATCATGCGCTCAAAACCCATGATGATCAGAGGCAGAAACATCACGCAATCCAGCCACATGATATTCCAGGAATAAGCGAGCATATACATCATCAGTGCATACATGATGCCGACCGCAACCGTAGCATAGTTGCGGCGCCGGAATACATATTGCAGACATAACGTCATCATGGATCCGGTCAGCGCCAATTTGATCAGCGTAATAACCAAGATTCCTTCGGGTAAATAAGCCTGTGGAAACAGCAGCAAAAGAAGATTTAACGGGCTTGCCAAATAATATCCGAACAGCGGAATAAAGCTGGTTCCGGTACCGATTTCAAACGAATACAGCGGGCTTCCCCCGTGCAGCAGCATATCGCGCATTTGAGCCAGCATGGGCAAGTACTGATGGTGCATGTCCACAATCATCGGGGATTCCTGTCCGACAGGCCACATGCCCACGCAGGCATACGCAATGGCCGCAATCATCAGCGTGAGCGCACCGGCCAGTACAGGGAAAAACCAGATTTTCGGTTCCCGATGCGGTTCCTCTTCGCCGGATGTATGATAATACAGCCACAGCACCGTCAATCCGCCCAGCAAAAATCCGCAAAACAGGGGGTACATCCATTGCTGAAGCGGGGTTGTCAGATTGGCAAAAGACTTTGTCAACAGAAATACCAGTGCGGTCACCGCCACAAAGACCATGCCCATCAACACATATTGGAACAGATTTGCCCGGGAATGCTTTGATTCCCTTACCGCAATCGATTCCGTTTCGCCGCCTTGCGGTTCGCTTGGTTGCTCGTTGGGCCGATTCTCCTGTTCGTTCATTTGCTGTCCCTCACTTTTTCAAAGAATATCCTGCCGTTGGGTTTGTTTGCCCGAAAACGATCTGTCATCCGGGAAACGACGAAAGCGTTGAACGATATAGTCCAAAATGTATCATCAGAAATGAGAAAAAAGAGATAAAACGAGAAGAAAGGAAAAGACGCGAAAGTATAAAGCGTTTGCCGCGTTTAGCGGCGCTGCCTCAACCTAAGGCAATACCGCACAAAAACCGGCTACCGCCTTTGTCGCTCAACGGCTGGGCGTCTTTTCCGTCATATATTACAAAAATCCTCGAAAGTACACGAAATATTCCCTGCGGTTTTTGTTTCATCTGACGAAAATCCGCCTTCCGCTTTGCTGAACGACAATCTTTATGCGGTGTTGCCCTAAGAAACCGTCAGCCTCTCAATGCCTGTTGTTTTCCCGGTTTTGTCGTCAATATCCAGCCAAACCGCATTCATTGCGGAATCGCCGGGAGCAGCGGTGAAGCGCACCGGCATTTTATTTTTTAATTTTTCAATGGCCTGTTGCGGACAAATGCCCAGCACGGACAGTTCCGGACCGGTCATGCCGATATCGGTAATGTAACCGGTTCCCTTGGGAAGAATTTGTTCGTCTGCCGTCATCACGTGGGTATGTGTGCCAAACAGGGCAGAAACTTTTCCGTCGGCGTAAAATCCCATAGCCTTTTTTTCTGCGGTTGCTTCCGCGTGAAAATCGACCACGCAAAGTCGCGGGTAATGTGCCCGACACAGCGTTTCTTCCAAAACCTCAAAGGGATTGTTCAACGCATCCATAAACGCGACACCCATAAGGTTGATGACCGTCAACTGCACCCTGCCCCGATCTACCGTACACCAGCCCTTTCCGGGAGCGGATTCAGGGTAATTGGCGGGGCGGATTAGGAAGGGCTGGGTATCCAATGTATCGTAGATTTCTTGGCGACGGAAAATATGATTACCGCCGGTCACCACATCGGCGCCCGCAAGCCAGAGATCCTCTAAGGCCGCATTGGTTAATCCGTTACCGTCGGCGGCGTTTTCGCCGTTAACAATGCACACATCCACTCCGTATTGCCGTTTTACCGGCGGAAGGACGCGCCGAAGCAATGCACGCCCGGCCGATGCTACCACATCTCCCACACAAAGTACTTTCACTTTTTTATCTCGCTTCGTTTCAATTTTGTTTTGTTTCCGTTTCGTTTATTCGTTGAACAAGTATCCGTTGGAAAAGTCCGCTTTATTCACCAGCCGGATTTTCGGCTTCCCGAATTTCATCCAGCAAATCATCCACCGTCAAATCCTCTTCCGCGGAATTTTCCGAGCCGCTTATCTGCCCTTCAGAATGATTCAAAAGTGTGTCGGGCATAGCAGATTCAGCCGATTTCGCGCTGTGCGCCAAGTCGGCTGAAGGCCGGGATTTTGTATTCGGCGCGGAAGAATCACGCGCTTCGGCTTCTTCTTCCCGATTCGGATGAAGCGGGGAAGCCGGTTCTTCTGAGCGTTTGCGATCAATGTCCGCCAAATCCGCAAAGAGATCCTGCGGCGAAGTGGCCGGTCTTGGAGTACGCTGCACCGGGATAACGGGCTGCACCGGAACGCTTTGGTGAGCGGTATCGCTTGGCAGCGTCATATCCATTTGTGCCGCGGCCAGCCGTAATTGTTCTGCAGGGGAAAGTTGGCGCGCATCTAAAATATCTAAGTCCAAATCGTCTACATTGACATTTGCGCGAACGGGCTGCCCGGAACGATCGACTGCGCTGTCCTTCGTATTTTGAGCAGGATCCGATTTTCCGAATGACGGTAACGATTCATCGCTTTCCCGTTTTGGAATGGGGGTGGGATCCAGTAAAACCTGAGTTTCGTTTTCTTCCGCTTCGTTTATTTTGTCCAGCTCGCGATGCTTGTTGCGGCGGAAGACCACAAAAATCAAAATCAGTATGCCGCCGATAATTAAGATTCCGCCGACAATGCCCAACAAATAAAGTAAAGAGGGCGTGCGGGAAAGGTTACCGATACCGGCTGTTTTTCCGGAAAAACCCAGTAAAGCCCACGTTTGAAATCTCTGAACCGTAAAAGAAACGGTACCGGCATTCGGAATGACCGGAACAAGAGGCGTCAATCCCTCTTCCGTGCAAACTGCAACCGCCATTTTTTCACAAAGGGTCATGGATTCCGGTACCGGCAAATCAATCTGGTACAGCCCTTCCGGAGGCGTCAATTCCACTTGTGCGTTTTCGGTTTGGTACATAATGGAAAATGAAAACGCGAAGCCGGAAATTTGCTCGTCATTGTAGTCCCGAAAATCTTCTGAGGCATTTTTCGCGGTAACCATGAATGCACTGTTTACCGCGCTCGGATCCGGATGAAGCTTGAGAAACAGGGAAGCGCCGGCGTCGGAAACCATATCGGTGTAGACTTCCGTATCCAGCCACATAACGGCATGTGCAGAAAATTCCTCTTCGGTTAAGCCGAACAGGGACAACCCGTCTTCATCGATGCGGCAGGGAACGCCGATCAGATCGTCTTTTACTCGGGTGGTTACGGATTCGTCGAGAGAGACGGAAGCAGTGGGAGCAACGGTTGTCGCATCTGTTTCGGAAGTTGAAAGAGCAACGGAAGTTGCGTTGTCGCCGCCCAGCACATAGTAAGGGGTACCGACAAAGGATATATCGGTTCCGGGAATCTCGCCGGACATCGGTACCACGGCGACGGAGGCAGCGCCTTCGGGAACCATATCGGTAAAAACAACCGTTCCGGAATCGTCGGTATAGATGTCCTCAGCAATCGTTACGCCGTCTACAATCAGCGAAACGGGCCATAACGCCGCGGGGCCGCCGCGCTCGTCCCGAACTGAAACGGTTACGGTAGAACCGTCCAGCGTGGCCTCTACATTCAGTGCCAAAGATACAGGGTCGGCACTCGCGGTGAAACCGGCGAAAACCAATGCAAGCGCCAACAGCACAGCGAGTACGCGAACAACGCTTTTTTTCAAAACAAAAACTCCCTTCCGGTACCAGAGAGATACGAAAGACATAAAAATTTAGTATTATTATACCATAGCGGTTCTCAAAAGACAATCACCAAAAATCCACCAAAAATCACAATAAAAGAGCAGTTTTCTTTTCCTCATTAACCGGTAACATTGCAGGTAAAATCTGGCAATGCAAAGTTGGGTAAACAAGTTTTGCAATGATTTAAACAGCGATAGCAAAACTTTCCTTAAGGCAACACCGCATAATAAGCAAATTCTCGTCCTGAATCGATGAATGCGTG
>CAZMAM010000013.1:0-35089 GCA_964564305.1 uncultured Eubacteriales bacterium | reverse complement strand
AAATACGGCATTTCTGGAAGATCTTTTTTCTATTAAGTGGCAAACTCGGGTTATATCACTTTTTTGCGATTTTGGGAGTAGAACCAGCCGGAAAATTTGGGACGGAACACCGCAAAATTTTAGGTGCATACGGGTGTGTAGTATAATAGAGATATTTATCAATAGAGATATTTATCCGTGCGATGTTCACAAATTATTTACCGCCATTTCTTTGACAAAGTACCGAACAGTGGAGTATACTGTACATTGATTTGATTTCCGCAGGGGAAGTGGCGTTTTATGGCGAAATTCAGTGTAAAGAAACCGTTTACCGTTTTGGTGGCGGTGATTATCGTGGTGGTACTGGGGTTTGTCTCCTATTCCCGTATGACTCCTGATTTGCTGCCCAGTATCAATCTGCCGTACGTCATGGTGACTACCGTTTACGCGGGCGCCACGCCCGAAGAAGTGGAAAAAACGGTTACCCGCCCGCTGGAGCAGGCGATGGCGACCTTGGAACATATTGAAAACATCACCTCTACCAGTTCCGCCAATTATTCTACGCTGATCTTGGAATTCACCGAGGACGCGGATATCGATAAACTGACGGTTGATATTCTTCAGGATATTCAGCTGGTCAGCGGGGCATGGGATGAATCGGTCGGAACCCCGAATATTTTAAAAATTAACCCGGATATGCTTCCGGTCATGGTCGCCGCGGTGGACCGTGACGGCATGACAACCGCCGAGCTTTCCCGGTTTGTGGAAGATTCGCTTTTGCCCAAATTAGAGGGCGTAGAGGGAGTAGCCAGTGTTACCGCAAGCGGCCTGGTTACACAAAGTGTCGGTGTTACGCTGGATGATAAGCGCATGGCCAAACTGAACGAAACGCTTCGGGAAAAGATTGACAGCCAGACACAGGAGGCCCAAAAAAAACTGGACGACGCCCGCGCCGAATTGGAAGTGAGCGAGCAGCAATTGGAAACCGGTAAAACCGATTTGGAAACCGGAAAAGAGGAGCTGGCCAACCAAACAGTTTTGGGCGGCGAAGAAATTGAAAACGGAAAGAATCAGTTGTACGATACCAAGCTGCAGCTGACGGTGCAAATTGCCGAGCTGCAAAATCAGCTCAATGAATTGCGTTCCTCCCGCGCGCAGATGGCCGGAATACAGGATTCGCTGGCGGTTTTGCACGAACAGCGGGATGCGCTGCAGCGGGAAGCGGACGAGCTGAACGAGCTTGCGAAGCAGGCGCAAACGCTTGCGGAAAAACAGGCGTCGGTTGAGGCGGAAATTGCCGCTGTTCGGGCCAACGCTTCCCTTTCGGAAGAACAGAAAGCACAGGAGATTGAGAAAATTCAATCGCGGGAGGATGTGCGTCAGGCGGCGGCGGATTTTGCCGCCCTGCAAGCCAAACTTTCGGCGCGCGGTCTCACGGCGCAGACCTTGGTACAGGCCATCGGCAAACAGTCTGCCGCCGTGGCCGCCGCAGACGGAGCCATTGCGCAGATGAGCGGGACATTATCCGCTTTGGGGGTTACCGAAGCGTCTTTGCCGGACGCCATCGGGCAATTGGATGCTTCGGAGGCTCAGCTGACGCAAGGGCTTGACGCGCTGCAAAGCACATTGGATGGGTTAAATTCTGGCGCTGCGGAATTGGCGGAAGCACAGGCTCAGCTGGAAAAGCAGAAGATTTCGGGCATATTCAGCCTGAATGAGGCAACCGCGAAATTGCTGGACGGAGAAGCGCAGCTTCAGGCGGCAAAAGCGCAGTTGGATGAGGGGCTTGAGGCTTTGGAAGAGGGGAAAGACGCCGCGTACGAAGCTTCCGATCTGCCTTCTATCCTTACGGCGGAAGCGGTTTCCTCTCTGCTTATGGCGCAAAATTTCGATATGCCGGCGGGATATGCGCAGGAAGACGGTGTGCGCACGCTGGTCAGCGTAGGGGACAAAATAGAGAGTATCGATGATCTGAAAAATACTGTGCTTATCGATTTGAATATCGATGGCGTCGATCCGATTCTCCTCAGCGACGTCGCCTCCGTGGAACTGGTCGATGACGCCGATGAGGTTTATGCCCGCATCAACGGAAGCCCGGGGATTTTGCTTTCGATGCAAAAGCAGTCCACTTACGCCACGGCGGAAGTTTCCGATAATCTCGCCAAGCGCTTTGAGGAATTGGACGGCGAATTTGCGGGGCTGCATTTTACGCCCTTAATGGATCAGGGCGATTATATCTATCTGGTCATGAATTCTATTATGGAAAATATGTTGCTTAGCGCCGTATTTTCCGTATTGGTTCTGTTTTTGTTTCTTAAAGATTTGAAACCCACATGGATGACGCTGTGCAGCATACCGCTGAGCGTATTATTCGCCATTGTGCTGATGTATTTTTCCGGAGTTACTCTGAACATCATTTCGCTTTCCGCGCTCACGGTATCTATCGGGATGCTGGTGGATAATTCGGTGGTGGTTATCGAAAATATCTATCGTTTGCGGCATTTGGGGCTGTCTGCCGTGAAAGCGGCGGTAAGCGGCGCGACCCAAGTGGCGGGCGCGGTGGCGGCGTCCACACTGACTACCATTTGCGTATTTCTTCCGATTGTCTTTGTGGAAGGGCTCACCCGTCAGCTGTTCACGGATATGGCGCTGACGCTGGGGTATGCGCTGATCGCGTCGCTGATTGTGTCGTTGACGTTGGTTCCCGCGATGTCTTCCCGGCTTCTGCGCAAATGTAAATCGCCAAGCCATAAGTGGTTCGATAAAATGCTTTCCGGTTATCAAAGGAGCCTTTCTTGGACGCTTCGGCACAAAGCGACAGTTCTTGTCGTCGCTGTGGCGCTGCTGGTGCTCAGTGCCTGGGGCGCTTTTTCCCGCGGATTTTCCTATATGCCGGAAATGTCGACCAACCAGATAACCGTTTCGGTGGAAATGCCGCGCGGCACCAAAGAAGCGGAAACGATGACGGCAACCGATGAGGTATCCGCCCGCGTACAGGAAATCGAAGGGGTGCAAACCGTTGGCGCCATGCTCACCGGCGATACCGAATCGATGCTGTATGTGATGCTCAACGATGGAGCGGACAGCCAAGCGGTGGCGCAACAGGTCAATGCGCGCTGCGCGGATATGAGTGCAAAGGTCGACGCCGCCGGATCCGGTATAGATATGAGTGCTTTGAGCGGAGCGGGCGTGGAAATTCGTCTGTTCGGTGACGATTTGCAGGATCTTAAAGAGGCGGCTGATCTTGTGGCGGATAAACTCTCTGCGGTGGAGGGTACGGCGGAAGTTTCCAACGGCATTGAAGAAACCGACCGCGAATTGCATTTTACGGTGGATAAAATCGCCGCCGCCGAAAACGGCTTGACAACGGCGCAGGTATATGCCGAAATCTCCAAGGCGCTTCAAAATGAATTTTCCGCCGATACGCTGCCGGTTAACGGGGAGAATATCGATATTTCTGTTTTGTCCGGCGATGTGCCCACACCGGATGAACTGCGGGAATACACCTTCACGGTCACCGACCGTTCGGGAACCGAACGGGAAGTCAAGCTTTCCGACGTCGCCACGGTTGAGGAGCGGGAAGCCATGCAGGCCGTGACCCGTCTGAATCAGCGCAGAATGCTCACCGTGACCGCGGATGTGGATGCCGGACACAACGTCACTTTAGTGACTTCCGCCGCCCGAAAAGCGATGCAGGATCTTGCCCTCCCGGAGGGAATTACGATGGAATTTGCCGGGGAGAATCAGGCCATCATGGAATCGGTGGAACAGCTGGTTCAGATGCTGCTGCTGGGTGTGTTGCTGGTCTATTTGGTGATGGTCGCGCAGTTCCAGTCGCTCAAATCTCCGTTTATCGTGATGTTTACCATTCCTCTGGCCTTTACCGGGGGTCTTCTGGGGCTGATCCTGACCGGAAAGGATGTCAGCATCATCTCCCTGATCGGTTTCATAATGCTCACCGGTATTGTGGTGAATAACGGCATTGTTTTGGTGGATTACGTCAACCGTTTGCGCTTGGATGGAAAGGAAAAGCGGGAAGCCTTGGTGGAAGCGGGTTCCACCCGTATGCGCCCGATTTTGATGACCTCGGTGACCACCGTTTTGGGTTTACTGGTTACCGCTTTGGGCGGCGGGACCGGCGGAGAATTGATGCAGCCCATCGCTATCGTCTGCATCGGCGGCCTAATTTACGCGACCCTGATGACCCTTTATGTGGTGCCGGTGATGTACGATTTGATGAACCGCCGGGATATGAAAAAAATTGATGAGGAAGATTTGGTCATTTCTCAGGAATAATCGCGCCGTTTTTTCCGAGCATGCCCGTTTGTCTGCCGCAACGCACCGTAACCGGCGCGGCAACCCGATTCATCAGCGCACATCGGCGCGAGCAAACGCTATCGGCGCAGGCGCGTAGGCGCATAAGATACCGCCGAAGGTGTCATGCACTTTCGGCGGTCTTCTTTGGAGGGTTATCTTTTTATTCCGGCAGCCGGGTTTGAGCTGCGATTTGGATAAATTACGGTTCCGCCGTCTGTGGGTTCGCTTGCGCTTCGCCGCTTTGGCGGGTTGCGGTCAGACGTTCGAGATCGCCGTAAATATCCGGCGTGTCGTCCGGAACCATTTTTTCCGGCGGGTTTTCTTTCGGCACATCGGCGGGCGTAACGGGGGGCGGGGCTTGAGAATCGATTTGAGAGAGAATGCCGCTTAAAGTGGGGGCGGTTTCGGCGTGTAAATAATCCTGTATGCGCTCCACCATTTCCCGGGTAAGGGTCAGAGCGCTTGGATTTCCCTGCTCTTCGCCGCTTGGGCCGGCGGCGCCAAGAGGGTTATCGGTGTCTGTCTCGGGAGGAAGCGTTTCGGTTTGAGTAACCGCCCGGTTTTTGGCGGTTGCGGCTTCGTCTGTTTCCGTTTGCGGGGGATTTTTCGGTTCGTACAGCGAAAAACTCTCTTGCGAAAAGTCGGGCAGAGGATTTCTGCGCGCGGGGATTCGTTTTAGCGGATCGTATCGAAACCGTCTGCAGTGATGATAAGACGGCACCACGCCCATTCGGGCACACAGCACCGCTTCTCCGTCGGCCGTGAGCTTGCCGTATTCGCAAATTTCGCAAGCCTTTTCCCGCCGGTTTCCGTACAGTTTCTTGTGTGCCATATTCTCGCTCCTTTGGCTGTTTTTTCATGAGAATATACCGTTATTCATATATTCATAAAAAATATATATTCATAAAAATGTACGGACAGGAGCAAGCGGTTCAAAAAGGCGTGGTTCACCGCCTGCTCTCTTGGGCGTTTGATTCAGACAGTCCCGCATCAAAACCGGCACAGCTTTTCCGCGCGTTTTTGCCTATCGGCGGTCTTCAATATCAATCTACTCAGCCGTGTGTTTCTTTTCAAACGGGGCCATATGTCGCTCAATTTTCTGACGAAAATTCGAAAAAATACCTTCCAGAATTCCCGATGAAAATAGGGAAAAAAGTATATGTAATAACCAAAATTTTGCCAATTGCCCGGAAATTCAAAAAAATCGTTTGACAAAACTCCCTGTTTCATATAATATAGTAAAATACGTAAAGTGGGGATATATCCCCACTTTTCAAGAGTAGATTAACACAGATCCGAGGAAAAATCAAGAATTTTTTTGAAGGCAGCACCGCACAAAGAGAGTCGCGCGGCATCCGGTCTTTGTGCGGTGATGTCTTCAGGCCCGGAAATTTTTAACGGAGGAGAGAGGCGCGCTTATGGTCAACATTCAGCCCATTCAGTTAGGCAGAACCACAAGAAAAAGCTTTGCCAAAATCAATGAGGTTTTGGAAATGCCCAACCTGATTGAAGTGCAGAAAAATTCTTACGAGTGGTTTCTGAACGAAGGATTGCATGAAGTATTTCGGGATATGGCGGCCATCACCGATTATACGGGGAATTTGGTATTGGAGTTTTTGGATTACAAGCTGGACGAACACCCGAAATATTCGGTGGAAGAATGCAAAGAGCGGGATGTGACCTATGCCGCGCCTATGCGGGTGCTGGTGCGTCTGTTGCATAAAGAAACGGGCGAAGTCAATGAATCTTGGGTTTATATGGGGGATTTTCCCCTGATGACCGACGGGGGAACGTTTGTCATCAACGGCGCGGAGCGGGTGATTGTTTCGCAGTTGGTGCGGTCCCCCGGCGTGTATTACGGCATGAGTTACGACGCGGTCGGTAAACCTCTCTTTACAACGACCGTGATTCCGAATCGCGGTGCGTGGCTGGAATATGAAACCGATTCCTCCGATGTCTTTTACGTGCGTATCGACAAAAACCGCAAACTTCCGGTGACGGTTTTTCTGCGGGCACTCGGTTTGGGGACCGATGCGCAGCTGCTGGATTTCTTTGGGGAGGATGAACGAATCCTCGCTACCATTGAAAAAGACGTCACAAAAAATACCGAAGAGGCGCTGTTGGAAGTATACCGCAAGCTCCGCCCCGGCGAGCCGCTAACGGTGGAAAATTCCCAGGAACATATCACCGAACTGTTTTTTGATCCCAGACGGTACGATCTGTCCCGGGTGGGCCGGTACAAATTTAACAAAAAACTTGGATTGCCCAACCGCCTGCAGGGGTGCACGCTCAGCCGCCCGATTGTTCACCCGGGAACCGGAGAAATTCTGGCGGAAGCGGGAGAAACGATTACCCGCGCCCGCGCTCAGGAGATGGAAGATACCGGCGTCAACGAGGCGTATGTATGGGTAGAGGAGCACGGTGAGCAGCGGGAAGTGAAAATCATTGCCAACGGGACGGTGGATATTTCCAAATACATAGATTTTGAAGTTTCCGATCTCGGTGTGAACGAACGGGTGATGTATGCGCCTCTTCAGGATATTTTGGAGCACCACGAGGGGCAGGAAGCGATTCGTTCGGAAATTTCGCGCAGGCTCTTTGATTTGATTCCTCCGCATATCACCACACAGGATATTTTGGCTTCTGTCAATTATCTGAACTGTTTGGCGCATGGGGTGGGTTCCACCGACGACATCGACCATTTGGGAAACCGCCGTATACGTTCGGTGGGTGAGCTGCTGCAAAATCAGTTCCGCATCGGGTTTTCCCGTATGGAGAGAGTGATTCGGGAACGTATGACTCTTCAAGTGCAGAACACGAGCACCATCACGCCTCAGGCGCTGATCAACATCCGCCCGGTGGTGGCGGCAATAAAAGAATTTTTCGGTTCTTCTCCTCTTTCGCAGTTTATGGATCAAAACAATCCGCTCGGCGAACTGACGCACAAGCGCCGCCTGTCCGCCTTGGGTCCCGGTGGCCTTTCCCGGGATCGCGCCGGATTTGAAGTCCGGGACGTGCATTACAGCCATTACGGGAGAATGTGCCCGATTGAGACGCCGGAAGGCCCGAATATCGGGTTAATCTCCTACTTGGCGACGTTTGCCCGCATCAACCGTTACGGTTTTATCGAGGCGCCTTATCGCAGAGTGGACAAAACCACCGGCGTGGTCACCGACGAAGTGGTGTATATGTCCGCCGATGTGGAAGATGATTTTATCGTCGCGCAGGCGAACGAGCCTTTGGACGAACAGGGGCGTTTTGTGCGCAATCGCGTCAACGCGCGGTACCGCAGTGAATTTTTGGAAATCGAGCGGGAGAAAATCGATTTCATGGATGTTTCTCCCAAAATGGTGGTTTCCGTGGCAACCGCGATGATTCCGTTTTTGGAAAACGACGACGCCAACCGCGCGCTGATGGGATCCAATATGCAAAAGCAGGCGGTTCCGCTGCTCAGAACCGAATCGCCGATTGTCGGAACGGGAATGGAATATAAGGCGGGCGTCGATTCCGGCGTCTGCGTGCTGGCGAAAGCGAGCGGCACGGTTGAATCGGTCTGCGCCGATAAAGTGGTGGTGCGCAGAGATGCGGACGGTCAGAAAGATATTTATTCCCTGCTGAAATTTGCCCGTTCCAATCAGGGTACCTGCATCAATCAGCGCCCGGTGGTGGAAGTCGGGCAGCACATCGAACCCAAAGACGTGGTCGCGGACGGCCCGGCTACCTGCAACGGGGAAATTGCGCTGGGCAAAAATGTCCTTATCGGGTTTATGACTTGGGAAGGATACAATTACGAAGACGCCGTGCTTATCAACGAAAGACTGGTTCGGGACGATACCTTTACCTCCATTCATATCGAGGAGTACGAAATTGAATCCCGGGATACCAAACTGGGCCCGGAGGAGATTACCCGCGACATCCCGAATGTCGGCGAGGATTCCCTGAAGGATTTGGACGAGCGCGGGATTATCCGTGTCGGCGCGGAAGTGCGTTCCGGCGATATTTTGGTTGGAAAAGTCACGCCGAAAGGGGAAACGGAACTGACGGCGGAGGAGCGGCTGCTTCGCGCCATTTTCGGTGAAAAAGCAAGAGAAGTCCGGGATACATCGCTGAAAGTTCCCCACGGAGAATACGGCATCGTGGTGGATGTGAAAGTGTTTACGCGGGATAACTGCGAAGAACTCAGTCCCGGGGTAAATATGGTGGTTCGCTGTTATATCGCCCAAAAGCGCAAAATCAGCGTCGGAGATAAAATGGCCGGGCGTCACGGCAACAAAGGCGTGGTTTCCCGTATTCTTCCCAGCGAGGATATGCCGTTTCTTCCGGACGGTACGCCGTTGGATATCGTATTGAATCCGCTGGGTGTGCCTTCCCGTATGAATATCGGTCAGGTTCTGGAAGTGCATTTGGGCTACGCGGCGCAGGCGCTGGGATATAAAGTGATGACGCCGGTCTTTGACGGCGCGCACGAACAGGATATTCAGGATATGCTGGAGCAGGCCGGCAAGCGCCGGGACGGAAAGACACAATTGTACGACGGCCGCACCGGCGAAGCGTTCGACAACCTGACAACGGTCGGGTATATGTATTTTCTGAAGCTACACCATCTGGTGGACGATAAAATTCATGCCCGCTCCACCGGCCCGTATTCCATGGTGACCCAGCAGCCGTTGGGCGGCAAAGCGCAGTTCGGAGGCCAGCGGTTCGGTGAAATGGAAGTTTGGGCGCTGGAGGCGTACGGCGCGGCGTATACGCTGCAGGAGATTCTCACCGTAAAATCGGACGATATGGTCGGGCGCATTAAAACTTATGAATCCATTGTCAAGGGGCAAAACATTCCCAAATCCGGCGTTCCGGAATCGTTTAAGGTGCTGGTCAAGGAATTGCAGTCGCTCGGTCTGGACATTCGGGTGCTGGATCGCAATCAGCAGGAAATCGATTTGAAACAAAACTTTGACGAAGACGAATTCCCCTCTGCTCCGGTGGATCCGGAACTGTTTCGCACGCCGGCCGGCAATCAGGAAACGGCCGGGTATATGGCGGAGGATGCCGATGACGATCTTTACGCGGAGGATGACGGCGAAGAGGAAGAGGAACTGTTGCTGGACGACGACGCGCTGGACGCCGAAATTGCCACATTTGCCGAAGAAGACGGCTTTGACGGAGAATAAGGGAGGACGAACACAACCATGGAATTCAATGTATTTGAATCGATTAAGATCGGCTTAGCCTCTCCCGAGCAGATTCGAAGCTGGTCTTACGGCGAGGTCAAAAAGCCCGAAACCATCAATTACCGCACGTTAAAGCCGGAGCGGGACGGGTTGTACTGCGAACGCATCTTCGGGCCGACAAAAGACTGGGAGTGTCATTGCGGAAAGTACAAACGCATTCGTTACAAGGGCAAAATCTGTGAGCGCTGCGGCGTGGAAGTCACGCGGGCAAAAGTGCGCCGTGAGCGGATGGGGCATATAGAGCTTGCGGCTCCGGTTTCTCATATTTGGTATTTCAAGGGCATTCCCTCCCGGATTGCGCTGATGCTGGATATTTCTCCGAAACTGTTGGAGGAAGTGCTGTATTTTTCCAAGTATATCGTCACCGATCCGGGCGACACGCCGCTTCAGGAAAAGGAAGTTCTGTCGGATAAAGATTATCAGGATATGCGGGAAAAATACGAGGATGATTTTGAAGCCGGCATGGGCGCGGAATATATCCGCAAATTGCTGGAACGCATTGACTTGGATCAACTGTCTGCCGAACTGAAAGAAGAATTGGAGGACGCATCGGGCCAGAAACGCGCAAAGCTAGTCAAGCGTCTGGAGGTTGTGGAGGCGTTTCGGTTGTCCGGAAACCGGCCGGAGTGGATGATTCTTACGGTCATTCCGGTTATTCCTCCGGATTTGCGCCCGATGGTGCAGCTGGACGGCGGACGGTTTGCCACTTCCGATTTAAACGATTTGTACCGCCGGGTGATTAACCGCAACAATCGGCTGGCGCGGCTGCTGGAATTGGGCGCGCCGGACATCATTGTGCGCAACGAAAAGCGTATGCTTCAGGAAGCGGTCGACGCTTTGATTGATAACGGCAGGCGAGGAAGGGCGGTTACCGGCCCCAGCAACCGGCCGCTCAAATCGCTTTCGGATATGCTCAAGGGCAAACAGGGGCGGTTCCGTCAAAATCTGCTGGGCAAACGGGTGGATTATTCTGGCCGTTCGGTTATCGTGGTTGGGCCGGAGCTCAAAATGTATCAGTGCGGTCTGCCCAAGGAAATGGCGCTGGAACTGTTTAAGCCGTTTGTTATGAAGAGACTGGTGGAGACCGGCGTAGCGGGAAATATCAAGTCCGCGCGCAAAATGGTGGAACGCGCTCATCCCGATGTTTGGGATGCGCTGGATATTGTCATTAAAGACCATCCCGTTATGCTCAATCGCGCGCCTACGCTGCACCGCTTGGGCATTCAGGCGTTTGAACCGGTTTTGGTGGAAGGGCGCGCCATTAAGTTGCATCCGTTGGTTTGCACCGCCTTTAACGCGGATTTCGATGGCGATCAAATGGCGGTGCATGTCCCGCTGTCTGCCGAGGCGCAGGCGGAAGCGCGCTTCCTGATGCTGGCGGCGGGCAATCTGCTGAAGCCGTCCGACGGTCAGCCGGTGGCGGTGCCGACTCAGGACATGGTGCTGGGTTCCTATTATCTGACCATCGACAAACCCGGAGAACCCGGCGAGGGAAAAGCCTTCAAAGATGAAGACGAGGCGCTCATGGCGTACAGCTGTGGGGTTATCGGGTTACACGCAAAAATCAAGGTGCGCCGCACGGCGGTCATCGACGGCGTTACGGTCAGCCGCATTGTGGATACCACCATCGGCAGGGTGATTTTCAACCGTCCGATTCCGCAGGATCTCGGATTTGTGGATCGCACTCTTCCGGAAAACCGTTTGCTGTACGAGATTGATTTTAAAGTCGGGAAGCAGCAGCTTTCCCGTATTATCGACCGTTGTATCAAGGTACACGGCGCGGCGGCGACATCGGAAGTGCTGGACGCCGTGAAGAATCAGGGTTACCGTTATTCCACCAAAGGTGCGCTGACGGTCGCGGTGGTGGATGCCGCCATTCCCCCCGAGAAAAAGGAGTATATCGCTCAGGCGGAAGCCAAGGTGGAACAGATTACTTCACTGTATAATCAGGGCTTAATGAGCGATGACGAGCGGTACCGCGGCGTTATCAATACTTGGAATACCACGACGGATAAAGTCACGGAAGCGCTGAACCGGTATATGGATCCGTTTAACCCCATTTTTATGATGTCCGATTCCGGCGCGCGCGGATCCATTGCTCAAATTCGCCAATTGGCGGGTATGCGCGGATTGATTGCGAATACTTCCGGGCGCACCATCGAAGTGCCGATCCGATCCAATTACCGCGAAGGCCTGAATATTTTGGAATATTTTATTGCTTCCCGCGGCGCTCGGAAAGGATTGGCCGATACCGCTTTGCGCACCGCCGATTCCGGGTATTTGACCCGTCGGCTGGTGGATGTGTCTCAGGATGTGATTATTCGTGAGGACGACTGCGGCACGCACAGCGGCATTGAAGTATACGATATTAAAGACGGAAACGCGATGATTGAACCGCTTTCCGAGCGGCTGATCGGCAGATATTTGGCGGAGGATTTTTGTGACCCGCAGACGGGTGAAGTGGTGGTTTCCCGCGATCAGATGATGACGGACGAACAGGCCGATTTACTCGTGAACCGGTACGGCGTCAAGCGGGTGGTTATCCGTTCGGTGCTGACCTGCAGCGCGAGGCACGGCGTTTGCGCCCGTTGCTACGGGGCGAATCTCGCCACAATGGAACCGGTTTCCATCGGCGAGGCGGTCGGGATTATTGCCGCGCAGTCTATCGGCGAGCCGGGTACGCAGCTGACCATGCGCACGTTCCACACGGGCGGTGTCGTCTCCGGCGAAGATATCACCCAAGGTCTTCCCCGCGTAGAGGAACTGTTTGAAGGGAGAAAGCCCAAGCGGTTAGCCATTATCAGCGAAATCGACGGCGAGGTTCGCTTTGCGGAGGAAAAGAAAAAGCAGCTAGTGGTGGTCACCAACAAAACCGAGGGTGAAATTGACGAACGCAGTTATGTCATTCCGTTTGGCGCCAGGCGCTGCGTTTCGGAAGGAGATTTCATCCACAAGGGCGACCGAATCACGGAAGGCGCAGTGAACCCGAACGATATTCTTGCCGTCAGCGGTCCGCTCGCGGTGCAGAACTACCTCATCGAGGAAGTTCAGCGCACCTACCGTATGCAGGCGGTGGACATCAACGACAAGCATGTGGAAGTTATTGTGCGGCAGATGATGCGCAAAGTGCGTATCGACGATCCCGGCGATACCGGTTTGCTGGGCGGTGTGATGATTGATCGAACCGAAATGGAATACGAAAACAGTCAAATTTGCCGCAGAAGGGAAGAGGGCGAAACGGAACTTCGGGAAGCAAGCGCAACGCCGGTTTTGCTGGGCATTACCAAAGCGGCGCTGGCAACCGAAAGTTTCCTGTCCGCCGCTTCGTTCCAGGAAACCACTCGGGTGCTCACCGACGCCGCGACCAAAGGCAAGACGGATCCCCTTTTGGGTTTGAAGGAAAACGTCATTATCGGCAAGCTGATTCCCGCCGGAACGGGTATGCAGCGGTATAACGATATAGAAGTGGTCAACACCCATGCGTCCGACGATACCCCGTATGTGGCGGCACTGCGCAGCATGCTGGACGATGAATCCTCGTTCGGCGAACCGTTCATTTAATGATACATTAGTCCATGATGTGCGGCAAAAAAAGAGAAGACAATCCATGAGTCGATTTCTACCGTGATGCCGGCGATTCGATTGGTCATGATGTTCACCTGCCTTGACGGCCCGAAATTTCCCTCAATTTGCGCTTGACACATTTTGCGCTGGGGTGGTATACTTTGGGCAGAATCCAAACGAGAGGAGCGCCCCCGTATGAGAAACAGAAACGTTCATTTCACTTATATGGGGGGTATTTTGTAAAAATTTAGGCGATTTTTCGGGAAATACAAAGAAAAGAATAGGTCTGTCCAGCCGCTGCTTGGCTTGCCGATTACTCAGTGCGCCAAGTAGCGGCTGTTTTTATACCCTGATAACAAAGCGGGCAATAAGCGGCGGAAGTGAGATTCCTGCATCCCGCTTTGCTGTCGGGGAATTTTGATTTCAAGGAGGATTCACTATGCGAAAGATGGGGAAAAAGCTGCTGGCGGCGCTATTCGTCGTGGCGCTGCTGATGTGCGCTGTTCCGGTGGGGAGCATCGCCGTGAGCGCGGAGCAGAGCGGGAATTACAAATATCAAGTTCTGAATGACGGAACAGCAAGTATCTACGAGTATACGGGTGACGGCGGGGACGTGGTGATCCCGGGAGAGATAGACGGGTATAAAGTGACCGCTATCGGCGACTATGCTTTTGAAAATGCGCCTCTCATTTCCGTGATTATCCCGGACAGTGTGACGATCATAGGCGGTTATGCCTTTAGGCGCTGCACCTCACTCACTTCAGTGACCATTGGAAAAAGCGTGACGACCATCGGCGACAGTGCTTTTGAAGAATGCACCTCCCTCACCTCCATCACGATTCCAGACAGCGTGACGACCATAGGTGACAATACTTTTGGAGGTTGCACTTCACTCGCCTCCATCACTATCCCGAACAGCGTGACGATCATCGGCGATGCTGCCTTTTCCGATTGTACCTCACTCACCTCGGTGACTATTGGGAAAAGTGTGATGACCATTGGCTACAGTGTTTTTAATGGCTGCACCTCTCTCACCTCCATCACCATACCGGATGGTGTGACCACCATCGGAAACGCTGCTTTCCAGAACTGTACCTCCCTCACCTCCATCACTATTCCGGATAGTGTGACCTCGATTGGCAGCGGTGCTTTTGCCTATGCCGGCTATGTCAATGACCCCAGCCATTGGGAAAGTGGTTTATTATACATCGATCATCACCTTATTGAAGCTCATTCGAGCGAGTTACCGCAAAATGTCACCGTACGCCCAGGTACGATTACCATTGCCGACGGTGCTTTTAAATATTGCGCCTCACTTACATCTATCACCATCCCGGATAGCGTGACCTCAATCGGCAGCGCTGCCTTTGCATATTGCACTTCACTCACTTCTATCACGATTCCAGATAGGGTGACCTCGATCGGTGACGGTGCCTTTTTGGACTGCTCTTCTCTCACCTCCATCGTTATTCCGAACAATGTGATCTCCATCGGCGATGGGGCTTTTGCAGACTGTACCTCCCTCACATCGGTGGTTATCCCGGACAGCGTGACATCGATGGGTAACAGTGTTTTTTCTAATACCGGCTATGACAATGACCCCAGCCATTGGGAAAACGGTTTATTGTACATCGGTCATCACCTTATTGAAACTCATGCAAACGAATGTTCACAAAATGTCACCGTACATCCGGGTACGATTACCATTGCCGGCGGTGCTTTTGTGTATTGCACCTCACTCACATCTATCACCATTCCGAACAGCGTGACTTCAATCGGCGGCAATGCCTTTTGGGGTTGCACCTCTCTCACCTCGGTGACCATTCCGGACAGCGTGACGACCATTGGCAACAGTGCTTTTATCAATTGTACATCGATTTCCTCGGTTACGATCTTCTCAAGTGTTACCGACATCGGAGATTATTCCTTTGGATATAGAACTAGGGATATGGGCACAGATCTTGCATATCAACCTATCCCTGATTTCACCATCTCCGGTTACACCGGCACAGCAGCGGAGCAATATGCCAATGAAAACGGGTTTAAGTTTATTGCATTGGATAACGCAGGTGATTCGCTCTCCGATGTGGATACCAACCATGACGGTGAGATCAGCACGGCGGAGGCGCAAAACTTTTATACCAACTTTTATAAAGCACTCACAAACGGCAACCCACCCGCAGGCGCAGATGTGAGCGGCGACGGCAGGGTAGATATTGAAGATGTCCTGACCGTCTATCTCATCGCAAGCGGAAAAAAGGTTGCGTAATCAGTTCGCATACAAAATATAACGCCCTGCCCGTCAACGGAGAATATCCATTGGCGGGCGGGTTCTTTGATATCCAATCACCAAGTGCCAAGATTTGCTTTTTCCCTATTGTTTCTTCAGTCTTACAGTCATCGTCATACTACACAATACTTACTTAATTATTTTTTAAATTTTATTGACAAGCGTTTAATACTATGATATTATTTGATTGCAAATGCAAATGCAAATGCAAATGCAAATGCAAATGGCTTGTGACTATCGTCCTCAAATCATTGGGTCTAACAGCTGAATTTGCTTTCAATAAGCAAGTTATTCAGTTGAAAATAACTTATTCATTCTCTTTCGAAGAGGTTAATGCAAAAATGTGTATAAAACTAATGGCAGCAATCAGGGAGTAAAGGAGGTGTCCGATATGACATATGAAAAGCCGGAAGTTACCGTTTTGACACAGGAACAGGTGGATGAGTTTGTTGAAGCGTCAAGGTGCGGAAGTGTAACGGGATCTTGTTACGGAGGATGTTATATTTATTGCGCCACTACGTTTTCGCCGAAATCAGCCGGTGAATCGGAGACATAAGAGGGCTTGAATGAAATGAATGGAGATGATTAGAGAAGTCAATCAGGGAGTAAAGGAGGCGTCCGATATGACATATGAAAAGCCGGAAGTTACCGTTTTGACACAGGAACAGGTGGATGAGTTTGATGAAGCGTCAAGGTGCGGAAGCGTTGCAGGTAGCTGTTATGCTGCGTGTAACGGTCATGGGTGTACATTTACTATGAAACCGAAGGATGCCGTTGAAACTTTGTAGCGATACGGGTATTTAAAGGGGGACAATGCGATGAGAAAGATACGAAATCCGAGATGTGTGTGCCACCGTCTGAGAGAGGGTATGGTGTTGCTTAACGAAGAAAATTACGATAATATTGTGCTCAACAACACTGCCGCTTTTCTGTACGACCACTGTGAAGACGGCGACGAGGATGAGGTTATTTCGGCATTGATTTCTCAGCTGGAGCCCGGGGTGAATCCCGAACAGGTGAAGAGTGATTGCACGGAGTGTTTTCGTCAGATGGTGGAAGCGGGCGTGTTGTTGGAGGCGGAGGCGTGAGAAACGATCTCACGTTTACCGTGCAAAATTTGTATATCGAGACCACCTCCTGCTGCAATCTTCGGTGCAAACATTGTTACAATGCCTCCGGTGAGCAGCGGGAGGTGTTGCCGTATTCGCTGATTCGGTCTGCCTTGGCGGATGCCCGAACGATGGGGTGTTCATATGTCAGTCTTTCGGGAGGAGAACCACTCTTATACCCGTACATTTGGCAGCTTACAGACGATCTTGTGCAGCAGGAGATTCCTTTTTTGCTGATAACAAACGGTACTCTTTTGGATGAAAAGGCGGTTGCCAGGCTGAAAAATATTCGCTGTACGGTACAGATAAGTCTTGACGGGCCCGATGCTTACTCTCATGATGCCGTGCGAGGACCGGGCGTATTTGATCGTGCGTTGCGAAATATTATTGCGCTTCGGCAAAGCGGATTTGCCGGGGAAATTGTTATTAAAGGGGTATTGACCCGCCACATGACGCAACGGAATATCGGGAAATATCGTGCGCTTGCGCGGGAAATAGGAGCCTCTCGGGTGGAATTCGGGTGGCTTGAGCGCACCGGACGGGGCAGAGATAATTATGAAGAGTTGTTTGTCGGGCAGGAAAATTTATCGGAATATCTCACATCTGTCGGATGCAATGTCGGCAAGGACGATGGAGTGGAAATAGCCGATTTCGGTTATACCGACAGTTGTCCGCTTGCAAATATTGAAGACAATTCTGTGGAAATTTCCCCGAAAATTACTTACCGTGGAGAGGTATTTTCATGTCAGATGTTTGTCGATTCGGTATACGCGATCGGTAATCTCTATCATTGTTCTTTGGCGGAATGTATTCATGGAGATCGGTTTTTGAAATTTCTTGATTTGCTCGCGCTGCGCAAGGATTTTATGCCGCAGTGCCGTGAATGTGTCTATCAACATCACTGTGACCGAGGTTGCCCGGCACTGGGGGTCAATCGGGGATCGATTTTTGCCTGCGACGAATTTTGCCCATTGAGGAAAAATTCTTACGATGAACAAATGCTTCGGCATATTCACTCTTGAAAATAGATACTTCATGCGAATTGTCGCTGTATGGCCAGTGGAAATATTTTATAATAGTACAAGTTAACGCGTCATTTGTCATTGCAGGTCTTCAGAGAAAGGGTGAAAGTGATGAGTGTGGATGAACAACTTGTGCTGTATTTGCAAAAGCAGGGAAATACAGAAAAAATTTTGCAAATTCTGCGTGATAACTCGCTGTATGATAAATTTGCCGATTTTTTTGTGAAGCGTGATGCTAATGACCGCTTAAGAAATGATAGGGTCAATAGATTGATGGTAGATAGAAATTTATGCGTTGCCTTACCGATCTTTTCCCATTTTAACCGATTAAAAATTTCATATGTGACGTTTAAGGGGTTTGTGTTATCTCAATTACTTTATAAAAACATTTATGGGCGTCAATGGGGAGATATTGATTTTTTTGTGTATCCATCCCATTTTGAACAAGCGTTTTCTTATCTGACGAATCACGGATATCGGGTTTGTTCACAAAATGCATTTTCGGAACAACACCACCTTGTGTTTGCACCCAGTGAAACACCTCAAGGAAAGGATTTTTTGCAAAGGGTCGGTAATTTGTACATAGAATTACACCGTAGTTTTCTCCACCCTTCTTTGGGTATTGATGAAAATTATTTGCGAGAGCATCTACAGGAAACGAAAATTAAGGGTTCTCGGATTGTCACTTTTGCTCCTACCGCCTGTATGCTTCATTTGCTTTATCATTTGTATATGGATACAGCGTTAATTCATGAAAATTTAGTACTTGTCCACGATGGTCGAGGGTTGATATTTCCCAATCGATTTTTGTATCGAGCGTATGAAATAGCCTTATTTGCTGAGAAGTTTCAGGATGAAATTGTTTGGCAGGATGTGAAATTAAATCTTGTGTCACAAAAGATTACACCGGTCTTTTCAGCCATGATATCGACCATTCTCCAAATTTTCTCACCCTTTCCCAATGATTTGTTTGAGCCCATCTTAAGTCAGAGGAAGATGTAATGCCCACTGCACTTATACAGATTCACCGAAATTTTTCGCCGAAATCAGCCAGTGAATCGGAGACATAAGAAAGTTTGAATGAAATGAATGAAAATACTTAGAGAAGTCAATCAGGGAGTAAAGGAGGCGTCCGATATGACATATGAAAAGCCGGAAGTTACCGTTTTGACACCGGAACAGGTGGATGAGTTTGTTGAAGCGTCAAGGTGTGGAAGCGTTGCAGGTAGCTGTTATGCTACGTGTTACGTTTACGGGTGTACATTTACTATGAAACAGAATGATGCCGGTGAAACTGCGTAGCGGTCTTGAAAAGAGGATACTTCATGCGAATTTTCGCTTGCTGTCCTTGGCTTGGCTGGGAAATTGATGTGAAATGTGACTTTGCGCCTACGGAGTCATGTCTTTTATACTATTTTCAAATGTTTGATGAGGGGAAATTGCCCACTCACATTGAGTGTAACTTACGCACACAGATGGTGATCACGGAATTGCCGCATGACGTTATGGTGATGTGCGGGGAGAAACAAATAACCGTTCCGAAAGACTGCCACAGAATATTGGGCGCGGTGGCGGAATTTTGTCAAGATGATTTTTTAAATCATCCTAATGATTCGTGGTGCGTGTTGCACGGTGCTGCCGTGTCTGCGGACGGAAAGAGTGCTTTCCTTTTCTTAGCGCCCACAGGGGCAGGTAAATCCACGTTAGCTTATTATGCATGTATACACGGATTTGCGTTATGTACGGATGATGTAATCGTTTTGAATATGGCAACAGGAATGTTATTGCCGTTTCCAAAACCGATTTACCTTCGTAATGCTGATTTTCTACCGGAATATTTGCCCAAGGAGGAACCGAATTGGCATCGTTATGCTATGGAATTTGAGTTGAAAATCACCAAATATCCGGTAATACCGTCACTTTTTGTGCGAAAGCCGCTGAAAATTGCTTCGATGCATTTTTATGAGCGTGGAACGCAGTCGATATGCCTGCCGATGACCTTCAGCGAGCAATATCGGGAGTTGCTGTTTTCCTCTTTGGCGGTTTCCGATCGGCAGCTTCACTGTGAACATCTTGTAAAGTTGTTGGATCGAGTGACAATGGACAGGATACGCTGTGATCATCTTGACGAGTTTGTGTTGTGGCTATTTCGTCTGGCAAATGGCGATCGAGAAGAAAATTTTTTGTAAAAATGCACATGATTTCTCGGGTGAGGGAAATTTGCTTGACAAGAACCGGTGCGGCGTGATACAATCTTCAATCGGGTTTCTGCCGTTCTTTTCGGGCGGCGGGAACAGAGACATTCATCACAATCCGAAAGGGAGGTGAAACGGATTGCCGACATTTAATCAATTGGTGCGCAAAGGGCGCGAGGATGTGGAGAAAAAGGCGAAAGCGCCGGCTTTGCTTCGGGGATGGAATTCCAAAAAGCGTGTTCCTATCGAGCAAAATTCTCCCCAAAAGCGCGGTGTGTGTACTGCGGTGAAGACATCGACTCCGAAAAAGCCGAATTCGGCGCTTCGCAAGGTGGCTCGTGTGCGTCTTTCCAACGGGATTGAAGTTACGTCTTATATTCCCGGTGAAGGGCACAATCTGCAGGAGCACAGTGTGGTGTTGATTCGCGGCGGACGTGTCAAGGATTTGCCCGGTGTGCGTTATCACATCATTCGCGGTACGCTGGATACGCAGGGCGTTGCCAAGCGGATGCAGGCCCGCTCCAAGTACGGCGCGAAGCGCCCGAAGAAGTCTGCCCGGTGAGAAGCGCAACGCTTTTCCCACACACTCTGAAGAGATATTCTTTTATAGCGGCTGAGAGTCAGCGGCATTATGATATATGTCTCTGTCTCGGCCAACGGGAGTATGTCACTTTCGAGTACCGATGAATTCATTTTTATGAAGGAGGGAAGTAAAGTGCCGAGAAGAGGTTCAATCGCAAAACGCGATGTTTTGCCCGATCCGCTTTACAATTCCAAACTGGTGACCAGGCTGATAAACAATGTCATGCTGAACGGCAAGCGCGGGGTAGCCCAGAAGATTGTCTATGGCGCCTTTGACATTATCCGGGACAAAACGGGAAAAGACCCGCTGGAGGTTTTTGAACAGTGCATGGAGAATGTCATGCCCCTGTTAGAAGTGAAAGCGCGCAGGGTCGGCGGCGCTACCTATCAGGTGCCTATCGAGGTACGGCCCGAGCGACGTCAGACGCTGGGCTTGCGGTGGCTGACCGCTTACGCGCGCAACCGTTCGGAACGCACGATGAAAGAGCGCCTTGCCAACGAAATTATGGACGCCGTGCAGGGTAACGGAGGCGCCGCCAAGAAGCGGGAAGATACACATAAGATGGCGGAAGCCAATCGCGCGTTTGCGCATTTCAGATGGTAAACTTAGGAGGAAGACAATGGCACGACAGGTACCCCTGGAACTGACCAGAAACATCGGTATCATGGCGCACATCGACGCGGGGAAAACCACGACGACCGAGCGCATTCTGTTTTACACCGGCATCAATTACAAAATCGGCGAGGTGCATGACGGAGCGGCGACCATGGACTGGATGGATCAGGAGCAGGAAAGAGGCATTACGATTACCTCGGCCGCAACCACCTGCTTTTGGAAGGACAGACAGGGAAGGAACAACCGCATCAACATCATCGATACGCCGGGACACGTGGATTTTACCGCTGAGGTGGAGCGCTCTCTCCGTGTACTGGACGGTTCGGTGACGGTGCTGTGCGCCAAGGGAGGCGTGGAGCCGCAATCCGAAACGGTTTGGCGGCAGGCGGACAATTATCATGTTCCCCGCATGGCGTATGTCAACAAAATGGATATTATGGGCGCGGATTTTTATCATGTCGTCGATATGATGAAAGACCGCTTAAAGTGCAATGCTGTGCCCGTTCAGTTGCCGATTGGCGCGGAAGACACTTTTCGCGGCATCGTCGATTTGGTGGAAATGAAAGCGGATGTCTACTACGACGATCTCGGTAAGGATATGCGTGTGGAAGAAATTCCCGACGATATGCTGGAAAAGGCCAAAGAATACCGGGAAGCGCTGATTGAAGCGGCGGCGGAGCAGGACGACGATCTGATGGAGAAATACTTCGCCGGGGAAGAAATCACCGTGGACGAACTTCAGGCGGTTATCCGCAAGGCGACAATTGCCAACAAAATGGTGCCGGTTCTCTGCGGAACTTCTTACCGCAATAAGGGCGTGCAAAAGCTTTTGGATGCAATCGTTGCGTATATGCCCGCGCCGACCGATGTCCCTTCCATCAAAGGAATCGATCCCCGCACAGAGGAAGAGGTGCAGCGGCATTCTTCTGATGATGAACCGTTTGCGGCGCTGGCTTTTAAAATCGCGACCGACCCCTTTGTGGGAAAGCTGTGCTTCTTTAGGGTTTATTCCGGGACGGTTCAGGCGGGTTCCACGGTATACAACGCGAACAAAGACACGAACGAGCGTCTGGGCCGCATTGTGCAGATGCACTCCAATGAGCGCAAGGATATCGACACGGTTTACGCGGGCGATATCGCCGCCGCGATAGGCCTGAAGAACACAACTACCGGCGACACGCTCTGCGACGAAAAGCATCCGGTGATATTGGAATCCATGGAATTTCCCGAGCCGGTTATCCGTGTGGCCATCGAACCGAAAACCAAGGCCGGCCAGGAAAAAATGGGCATCGCCTTAAGCAAATTGGCGGAAGAAGATCCCACTTTCAAAACTTATACCGATGAGGAAACCGGGCAGACCATTATTGCCGGAATGGGCGAATTGCATTTGGAAATCATTGTAGACCGCCTGTTGCGTGAGTTCAAGGTGGAGGCCAATGTCGGTGCGCCTCAGGTGGCTTATAAAGAAACCATTCGGAAATCCGCGGATGTGGATCACAAGTATGCCAGGCAGTCCGGCGGTAAAGGTCAGTACGGCCATGTAAAAATCCGTGTGCGCCCCAATGAAAGCGGAAAGGGTTATGAATTTATCAATTCCGTGGTCGGCGGCGCGATACCCAAGGAATATATTCCCGCGGTGGATCAGGGCATCCAGGGCGCCATGCAGGCCGGCGTGCTGGCGGGATATAACGTGGTGGACGTCATCGTAGAGCTCTACGACGGATCGTATCACGAAGTGGACTCTTCGGAAATGGCCTTTAAGATTGCCGGTTCCATGGCGTTTAAGGAGGCCATGCGCAAAGCGGATCCGGTTTTGCTCGAACCGATAATGAAAGTCGTTGTCATCGTCCCGGAAGAATATATGGGCGATGTCATCGGCGATCTCAATTCGCGGCGCGGCATGATTCAGGGTATGGAAGCCACCGCCGGAGCGGAGCAGATCATGGCCATGGTACCTCTGTCCGAGATGTTCGGGTATTCAACCGATTTGCGTTCCCGTACTCAGGGGCGCGGACAGTACAGCATGGAACCCAGTCATTATGCGGAACTGCCCAAGAGCGTTTCCGAGGCGATTATCGCTCAGCGTACCAAGAGGGACGAATAATACGCCTTTTTAAGCCGAAATTCGTCGGCGTTACCACAGCTTCGGGTGAAGTGCCCAGCGGCTTTGGCTTGGGATAGATGCCGGGGCGGCTAAATCACTTTTTTTGCAAAAACCCTTGCAATTAACGCCCGGAATTGTTAAAATAGGGGCAGTTCGAAAATACTGCGGATAAACGGGACTGCGATTCAGTCAATATAAAGGAGGAACTATCTTTTATGGCAAAGGAAAAATTTGAACGGACAAAACCTCATGTGAACATCGGCACCATCGGCCATGTGGATCACGGCAAAACAACGCTGACTGCTGCGATTACCAAGGTGCTGAACATGAAGGGCGAAGCCGAGTATGTGGATTACGCGAATATCGACAAGGCTCCTGAAGAGCGCGCGCGCGGCATCACCATCAATACCGCTCATGTGGAGTATCAAACGGAACATCGCCACTATGCCCATGTGGACTGCCCCGGACATGCGGATTATGTGAAGAACATGATTACCGGCGCGGCGCAGATGGACGGAGCTATCCTGGTGGTGTCTGCGGCAGACGGCCCGATGCCTCAGACCCGCGAGCATATCCTGCTCTCCCGTCAGGTCGGTGTGCCCTACATTGTGGTCTTTTTGAACAAGTGCGATCAAGTGGACGACGATGAACTGCTTGAACTGGTGGAAATGGAAGTTCGCGACATGCTCAACGAGTACGATTTCCCCGGCGACGATACCCCCATCATCAAAGGTTCCGCGCTGCAGGTTCTCGAATCCACCTCCACCGATCCGGATGCGCCGGAATACAAGTGCATCTGGGAACTGATGGATGCGGTAGACAACTACATTCCTACTCCGGAACGCACCACCAATCTGCCCTTCCTGATGCCGGTTGAAGACGTGTTCACCATCACCGGGCGCGGCACTGTGGCGACCGGCCGTGTGGAGCGCGGGCAGTTAAAGATGTCCGAAGAAGTGGAAATTATCGGCCTTACGGAAGAGCGCCGCAAGACTGTAGTTACCGGAATTGAAATGTTCCGCAAACTGCTCGATTACGCGGAAGCTGGAGACAACATCGGCGCCCTGCTTCGCGGCGTACAGCGCAACGAAATTGAACGCGGTCAAGTGCTGTGCAAACCCGGATCCATCAACCCGCACACCAAATTCCACGGTCAGGTTTATGTCTTGTCCAAGGAAGAAGGTGGGCGGCACACCCCGTTTTTCAACAACTACCGTCCTCAGTTCTATTTCCGTACCACCGATGTCACCGGCGTGATCACTTTGCCGGAAGGCACCGAAATGTGTATGCCCGGCGATAATGTCGAAATGGACGTGGAACTGATTACTCCAATCGCTATCGAAGAGGGTTTGCGTTTCGCTATTCGGGAGGGCGGACGTACCGTCGGTTCCGGAGTGGTGACAAAAATTAACGGATAACCGTTGCGTTTATCCGGGCAAATCCGTAAGCCTTATGAAAATTTGTTTTTCATCGGCCGCCGAAGAGGATATTCCTTTTCGGCGACCTTTTCTATACCGGGTTTTTATGGGATATTCGTTTTTTTCATGTGCATTGTCGGCGCTGTTTTAAGCAGGGCAGTTTTTTCGGTTATTGTCGGAAATATTGCTTGTTTGGGATGGCTTGACTCAAAACAAAAAAGCAAATTTTTTGTGAATTTGCCGGTGCTGCTCTTGACAAAATCCCGGGCCAGCGGATATAATACTCTTATCAATAGCGCGAGATTAAATCTTGCAATAATTATTGGGAGGTTCGTTTTCATGGCCATTTACGATTTTACGGTCAAGACACAGGAAGGCGCCGATGTTTCCCTTTCCGAATACAAGGGGAAGGTTCTGCTGATTGTCAATACCGCTACCGGCTGCGGATTTACGCCGCAATATGAAGATCTTCAGGATTTGTATGAGCTGCATCAGAAAGACGGGTTGGAAATTTTGGATTTTCCCTGCAATCAATTCGCCGAGCAGGCACCGGGCAGCGATGAGGAAATTCACAGCTTTTGCACCGGACGGTATGGGATTACTTTCCCGCAGTTTGCCAAAATCGAGGTAAACGGCGAAAACGCCATTCCGCTGTATCAATACCTCACGGCCAACACTACATTTGGCGGATTCAGCGGACCGATGGGGCTTATCCTTAAGGGGGTAGTCAAAAAGGCAGACAAAGATTATAAAAATAACGGCAATATCAAATGGAACTTCACCAAGTTTCTCATTGATCGCAACGGCGAGATCGTCGCCCGTTTTGAACCGACCGATTCTCTGGATAAAGTAAAAGCAAAAGTTGAGGAGGTACTCTGATGTTTCACTACGATTACAAAACCGAAAATACCTGTTCACAGCTCATCAGTCTGGATTTGGACGGAGATGTGGTGCACAACGTTCGTTTTACGGGCGGATGCAACGGAAATTTAAAGGCCATTCCCATTCTGATTGAAGGATGGACTGTGGAGCAAATTGCCGAAAAGCTCTCCGGCGTTCAATGCGGGCGCAGGCAAACTTCCTGTGCCGATCAACTGGCCAGGGCCGTCCGCGCGGCATATCAGGCGGAAAACAGGGCTACTCCCGCATAATCGGGAACCGTACAAAAAGGAAGCAGCAAACATGGCAGGGCGGTATGACGCACTGAAACTCGAAAATCAGCTTTGTTTTCCCCTGTACGCCTGTGCTAGGGCCATTGTCAAAACCTATAAACCGTATTTGGACGAATTGAATCTCACTTACACGCAGTACATCACCATGATGGTTTTCTGGGAGCATGGCGAGATGCGGGTCAAGGATGTGGGCGAGCGCCTGTTCTTGGATTCCAGCACTTTAACGCCTTTGCTCAAGCGCTTGGAGGAAAAAGGGTATGTCAAACGGCGCCGTTGTGCGTCGGATGAACGGGACGTCCTTGTCAGCGTCACAGAAGCCGGTGAAGCGCTGAAAGAAAAAGCTGTCGCGATTCCCGAACGGTTGGGCGCCTGTGTAGCGCTCGATCCGCAAAAAGCACAGGATTTGTACCGCCTGTTGTATGAAGTGATTGGAAATTTGTCCCCATAAGATGATAGCAAAGAGGCAGATTCCATGGAAACTCATGATTTCGATCTCGGACGGTATTTGTCTGGCGGGGTCGCGAACATTGTAAAAAGAGCCCTTAGGGCAACGCTGAGCGATCCGAAGGAAAGCGCGTTTATGGCGCGGTTTGCCCTTGCCAGCCGGGATGCATCCGAAAGGCGGGCCAAAGCTCAGGCGAACGGAAAACATATTCCGCCCTTTTTGATTGCCGGCATTACCGATGCCTGCAATCTACGGTGCAAGGGCTGTTATGCCCAATGTCGGGACGTTTGCTCGAATGCTGAAGCGGGTAGCCAACTGACCGAAAAAGACTGGACCGGTATTTTTGCCGAAGCGCGGGAATTGGGCATCACTTTTATTTTGCTGGCGGGCGGGGAACCGCTTTTGCGCCGGGACGTACTCAATGCGGCGGGTAATTTTCCGGATATTCTGTTCCCTGTTTTCACCAACGGCACGCTGCTCGATGATTCCGCCGTCGCACTGTTTGATCAAAAACGAAATTTGTTTCCGGTTCTCAGCATAGAAGGGCAGCAAAAAACCACCGACAAACGGCGTGGGGAGGGCATTTATTCCTGTGTGGAAGCCGCGATGCGGCGGCTTTCGGCCGAGCATTTAATTTTTGGCGTATCCGTTACGGTGACCGCCGATAATTTGCGCGAAGTCACGGAAACCGCTTTTTTGGACGATTTGCAAAACAGCGGCTGTAAAGCGGTTTTTTATGTGGAATACGTTCCGGTGGCAGAGGGCAGCGAAGGACTGGCTTTAAGGGATACGGGGCGCGCGTATCTGCAAGACCGTTTGGGTGAAATTCGGGAGGCTTTTCCCGATATCGTCTTTCTTTCTTTTCCCGGCGATGAGAAAAGTTCCGGCGGATGCTTAGCGGCGGGTCGCGGATTTTTCTACATCAACGCCGATGGAGACGCCCAGCCGTGTCCCTTTTCGCCTTATTCGGACAGCAGTGTCAAAAATTCTTCGATTAGCCGGGTACTGGATTCTCCGCTTTTCACCGCTTTGCGGGGAAATTTGATGCTGACACATGAACACAGCGGCGGTTGTGTCCTGTTTGAGCACAGAGCGGATGTTGAAGCTCTTGCGGCGCAAGGCACGCAATCTGACGCGGGCAGATAACCGTTTTCCGGCGGGTTCGCGGTGATATATGAAAAAGCGCCCCTCGTGATTTTTTCGGATTTTCGCTTTTGTTGAGGGGTTGCTTTTTTTTGGGTGTTATGATAGAATAAAAATGCGAGGGGAGCCGGAAAGCCGGCTGAGAGTAGGGCAAGCGCCCTTGACCCTTTGAACCTGTTTGGGTAATGCCAGCGTAGGGAAAGCGAAAAAAGCATGTTCAAGAATTCGCATTCGTTTTGGCATTTTCCAAGGCGGGTGCGAGTTTTTCTGTAATTTCTGTAAAAGGAGATGTGCCGGTATGAAAGCCAGTATAGCCATTCAAATCGAACCGAACTGTCCGGATGATTACGAGGCGGTTCGCATTGTTGATGAGGTGATCGCCTATATCCGTTCAACCGGGTTGCATTATTATGTCGGCCCGTCCGAAACTTCGGTTGAAGGCGACAATTTGCATGAACTCATCGATATTCTGGAACATTGCATGCGGGTCGCCGAAAAGGCGGGAAGCGAAAAAATTTCGGCTCATGTGAAATTGGTTTACAAACCGCACGGCAGTGTATTGACGATCGATGAAAAAGTTACCAAGCATCACGCGTAAATTGCCGGCGCTGGTGACGCTGGCGATTATAGTTGCCGTCTGGTGGCTCGTAACGTCATCCGGTGCGGTTCCGGATTTCTTGCTTCCCTCGCCGGGTTCCGTCGTCGGCGCTTTGGTGCAGGATCGGCATATTCTGCTTCAAAACCTCGCGGTGACTTTACAGGAAAGTGCCTGGGGATTGCTTATCGGTGTAGGGGTGGCCTTTGTCCTTTCCACTTTGATGCATCGGGTTAAAATTCTCTATCGGGCGCTGTACCCGCTCTTAGTGATTACGCAGACCGTTCCCACGGTGGCGATTGCGCCGCTGTTGGTGCTGTGGATGGGGTTTGATATGGCGCCGAAAATCACTCTGGTTGCGCTGACGACCTTCTTTCCGGTGGCGGTGAGTCTTCTGGAAGGGTATGCGAGTACCGACCGCGAGGCAGAGGAATTGCTGCGTTCTATGGGGGCAGGAAGGGTACAGATTTTTTTCCATTTGGAGTTGCCAGGGTCTCTCAGTCACTTTTTTTCCGGTCTTAAGGTTTCCGCATCTTATGCGGTGGTCGGTGCGGTGATTTCCGAATGGCTGGGCGGATCGCTGGGCCTCGGTGTATATATGACCCGAGTGCGAAAAGCGTATGCTTTCGATAAAATGTTTGCGGTTATTTTGGTGATTGTCGTGCTCAGTCTGCTGCTGATGCTGGCGGTTCATGTGCTGCGCAAAGCGGTTATGCCGTGGGAAGCGTATGAAAAAGTCAGGGAGGATGATCGTACTTGAAAAAGCGAATACTGGCGGTGGCGTTTGCGGCGGCCCTTCTGCTGACCGGATGCGGCGGCGCACCGCAGGAGGGCAGCGAAGAAGGAAATTTATCGGAGCTGACCGTTTGTTTGGATTGGACGCCGAACACCAACCATACGGGGATGTTTGTGGCACAGTCGCTAGGATATTATCGGGATGCCGGGTTAAAGGTGACCGTTGAGCAGCCGCCGGAGGATGGCGCGACCGCGCTCGTTGCGGCGGGTCAGGCGGAATTCGGAGTGACGGTTCAGGATTCTCTTGCGGCGGCGTTCGCGCGGGACAATCCGCTTCAGGTCACTGCCGTTGCGGCATTGCTACAGCACAATACCTCCGGAATTATTTCGCGAAAAGGGGAAGGCATGGATATCCCAAAGGGGTTGGAAGGTCACACTTATTCCACATGGAATTCGCCGATAGAGCAGGCGATTATGCGGCAGGTGATTGCCGCGGACGGGGGAGATTTCGATCGGGTGATTTTAAGCAGTGCCGCCGTAACCGATGAGGCGGGAGCGCTTCGGGCCAAACAGACGGACGCTATTTGGGTGTACTACGGCTGGGCGGGCATTTCCGCAAAGTTATCCGGATTGGAATTTGATTATTTTTACTTTAAGGATATTGATCCCGTATTCGATTATTATACGCCGGTTCTGATCGCTAACAACGAATTTCTCGATCAGCATCCGGAAACGGCAAAGGCGTTTTTGGCGGCAACCGAAAAGGGATATCGGTATGCCGTTGATCATCCGGATAAAGCGGCGCAAATCCTGATCGAATCCGATGATACCGGTTCCTTAAACGGCAGCGAGGATCTGGTCAGGGAAAGTCAGGCGTATATGGTGGATCAATATATCGCAGACGCCAAACAGTGGGGATATATCGATCCCGAGCGCTGGGATGCGTTTTATGCCTGGCTTACCGAAAACGGCTTGGTTGATCGGCCCCTTCCGGCGGGCACCGGTTTTTCCAACGGGTATCTCTCCAAATGAGCGTGGTCATCGAGGCGCGCAATATCGCCAAATCTTATGGAGATAACCTGATTTTGCAAGATGTGTCCCTGCATGTGGATGAGGGAGAACTGGTCAGTCTTCTGGGCGTGAGCGGCGCGGGAAAAACCACTCTTTTTCGCGTGCTTGCGGGGTTGGAAATTCCCCAAGCGGGGCAGGTGATGTTGCGCGGCGAAGACGTCACCGGCGTTACCGGCAAAATGAGTTATATGCCCCAGAGAGATTTGCTGTTGCCGCATAAGAAAATTATCGATAACGTGGCGCTTCCGCTGATTCTGCGTGGGGAACATCGCCGTGCATCGCGCGAGCGGGCTATGGAACTGCTGACCCGGTTCGGTTTGGAGCAGACCGCGATGCAATATCCCGCTCAGCTTTCGGGAGGGATGCGGCAGCGCGCGGCGCTGTTGCGCACTTTTTTGGGTTCGCGTGGCGTGATGCTGCTGGACGAACCGTTTTCCGCGCTGGACGCCCGCACCAAGCGTGAATTGCACGAATGGTACGGCGAAGTGATGCAAAAACTTCACCTGACCACACTGTTTATCACGCACGATATGGAAGAAGCCGCTTCCTTTTCCGACAGGGTATATCTGCTTTCGGGAAGGCCGGGAAAAATTACGGCGGAGGTTTCTGCCCCGATTCAAAAGCAGAAACTTTTGGAACTTTTGGACGGACATATGTGTGTTTGATATACTGTTCTGATGTTCAAAAAAAGCCCGCCGGAAATGCTTCCGGCGGGCTTTTTGAGATTTGTTCGTGCCTTCAGTGAAGTGTTTGTGCCTTCAATGAAGTTTACAGTTCGGCAAAGTATTTGATGGTGCGCACCATTTGGCTGGTATAACTGTTTTCGTTATCGTACCAAGAAACGACCTGAACCTGATAGGTGTCATCATCCAGCTTGGAAACCATGGTTTGTGTGGCGTCGAACAGCGATCCGTAGGTAATGCCGATGATATCGGAGGAAACCAGCGGTTCCTCGGTATATCCGAAGGATTCGGAGGAAGCGGCTTTCATGGCGGCGTTAATGCTTTCTTTGGTGATATCTTTGCCCTTGACCACCGCGACCAAAATTGTGGTGGAGCCGGTGGGAACAGGTACCCGCTGTGCGGAACCGATGAGTTTCCCGTTGAGTTCGGGGATGACCAGGCCAATGGCTTTGGCGGCGCCGGTGGAATTGGGGACGATGTTTACCGCAGCGGCACGTGCACGGCGAAGGTCGCCCTTGCGGTGCGGGCCGTCCAACACCATTTGATCGCCGGTATAGGCGTGGATGGTGGACATGATGCCGCTTTGAATGGGCGCATAATCGTTCAGTGCTTTGGCCATGGGGGCCAGGCAGTTGGTGGTGCAGGAAGCGGCGGAGATGATCGTATCGTCTTTGGTCAGGGTATTTTCATTGACACTGTAGACGATAGTGGGCAGATCGTTGCCGGCAGGGGCGGAAATGACCACTTTTTTGGCGCCCGCCGCAAGGTGCGCGGATGCCTTTTCTTTCGAGCAGTAAAACCCGGTGCATTCCAGCACGATTTCCACGCCGAGTTCACCCCAAGGGATATTTTTTGCGTCTTTTTCGGCATAAATGGTAATTTCCTGACCGTCTACCACGATGGAATTCTCTTTTGCCTGCACTTTATCGCACAGCGCGTAACGCCCCTGTGCGGAATCGTACTTCAGCAAGTGAGCGAGCATTTTGGCGTCGGTCAGATCGTTGATGGCAACCACCTCATAACCGGGTGCGCCGAACATCTGACGAAACGCCAACCGGCCGATACGACCGAAACCGTTAATACCGACTTTGATAGCCATATGATTACCTCCTCAAAAGTATGTCAATAGTATTTTATCTTATTTTGGTTCTTTTTTCAAGGGCTTTGGGCAATTTTTCGCGGTTGTCGCGTGAAAAACGCACGAATATTGGGCAATATGGGAAACAGTTCCCGGTAATGGCGCAAAATGCGAGAAAAATTCTTTTCGGCGCAGCACACTGAGGTTTTGTTCGCGCCCAAAAACCGGCGTATTCAATGCATTGGGAAGGGCGTTTTTAAAAGGAGCGAGTTCGGTTGCATTTTCTCGCGGGATTTGGTATACTGTTTTCACGGTTTGAAGCTTTTCCGTTTTGTTTTCAAACCGCCCGGGCTGTTGCCGTTATGAGGCCTCGGGGCAAAAGCAGCCAAAAAGCGGTTGCCTTAAGGCCAAACGGGCATTTACCTGTTTTTTGATGATGTTTCTTTTGCCATGTGAAAACTTTTTCCGGATACGAAGGGGCGGTGAAAATCCTAAATATGGAACAATCGGCTCACGCTGCCGAACCGCAGAAAAAGCGCCGGCGGCGAAAAAAAACCAACCGCGTACTTTTTCGGGTGTTGATTGTGATTTCGGCTGCGGCGTTGATGGTTTACGGTTTTCACGCCTGTTCGGGAATGTTTGGGATTAACCGCCTGTCACCGGAACCGAAATCAGACGGCTTTTCTGTAAAGGAAAAGGCATCGGGTCATTTTAAAGCGTATTACCCGCAAATCGGCATCCCGGAAATCGATAACGATCTTGCGGAAACATTGTCGTTGCTCGAAAAAATGGGAGAAGAATCCGGCGCCGCATACGCCGGAGCGGATTATGTCGTCTATAAACGGGGCGTTGTGCTTTCGGTAGTGTTTACCGTAACCGGGTATCGGCGCAACGACACGGTCTGTTATCAGCGGGTAACCGCCGCGTTGTACCGCACAACCGACGGCGCCCGTTTGCAGGCGGCTGATGTGTTTACCGATGACTTTTATCCGTATGTGTCCGAACGGGTGCGGTCAGCGTTTTCCGATCAGGTGGACGCTGCGCATCGGCAGGCGTTTACCGACGCGACGGAACCGGTTTCGGACTGCTTTGGGGTATTTGCGCTGAATGACAGCGGTTGCACGTTGTTTTTAAACGATGAATTCATTCACGGCGTTGTGGGTGTCTGTTCTTTTGCGCTTTCGGTGGCGGAGATAGAATCTTTCCTGAAAATCGAACCGGACGGAACCGACAAAGGCCCCGATTTCTCGTTTACCGGGCCGACTCAGTTCATTGAAGGCGACGGAAAGCGCTATCCGTTTGTCAAGCCCTCTTATTCCAATGCGGATCCCTCAAAACCGATGATTTGCCTGACATACGACGACGGACCGGGCCCGGAAACGCACCGCTTGCTGGATGTATTGGAAAAATATCACGCCAGAGCGACATTTTTCGTGTGCGGGTATATGTGCCAATATCGTCCGGAGGATCTCAAGCGGATGCTTTCTATCGGCTGTCAGATTGGCAATCATACTATGGAACACATCGATTTGACCGAACTTTCAGATGAAGAAGTGCTTTCGGTGGTGCAAACAACCGCAGATATCGTGGAAAAAGCCTGTGGGGAAAGGCCGTATTTGTTTCGTCCGCCATACGGCAGTTACAACGATCATCTCGGAGATTTACTCGGGGATTATCCGTTTATTCTCTGGGATGTGGATACATTGGATTGGCAGACTTTGAATACTCAGGCTACCGTGGACGCCGTTTTGAATAATGCTGCGGATCATATGATTTTTCTCATGCACGATATCCACGAATCAACCGTGGATGCAGCGGAAGAAATTGTTTCCGGGCTGATAAACCAGGGGTATCAACTGGTCACCGTAGAAGAACTGTCTTATTATACCGGCCGCCCCTTGGTGGGCGGACAGAGAAATTTGTAAGGATGTACAGAAAGATTTATCACCGGTTTCCCCAAGAAGGGACGCGCTGTAAGTGCTTTTTCGTTCAATAGAGTAGTTGCCCGGCTGAAATCCGCGCGGTTTCACCGAAAGAAAATCACCCGGAAAGTTATTCCGGGTGATGAATTTTTGTACCCCCGCATAGCCGTAATGCTGCCAAGGATAACCTGCTATCTGTAAAGCAGGTGGGTGCCGCCCGACGCGTTCATGCTCCCAACATCCCGACCGCAATCGTCAACGAGTCGGGGAGGTCTGCTCTTCCGACGCCGGAGCAAAGCTCCCGAAATTATACTGTGATAGGGTTATACGGCAGCGGTCCGCGTACTACGCAGGGGATTTTTATGGCAATACCGCATAATGATTGTGCGTCAGATGCGCAGGCGGTCTTTGCACGGTGTTGCCTTATTCTTCCGGATCGAAATCGTCTTGTTCTACATCCAAATCGTCTTGTTCTATATCCCAATCGCATTGCTCCGCCAGCCGTTCTTCGAAGATTTGTGAAATTTCATCAAATTCCTGATCATCGTCCACGGCGACCAGCACTTCGCCTTCATCGTCTTTTTCTACCCGCATAACAAAAATGTCGCCGTTGCATTCATCCGGATCGTCGAATATGGGTGTCAGCGCAATATACCGCGCCTCATCGGTTTCGATGGCGTCCAAAATTACGTATTCCTGCTCGTTTCCATCCTCATCCTCAAGTATAACGGTATCGTTTTCGGTGTAATTGTTTTCGTCCATCGGGTTTCGGTCTCCTTTCGAGCAATTCTGATTGATTTAAATCTTTTCGGTACACAATATAGGGAGGGGAAAAATAGGGAGGGAAAAATCTTTTGCTTGATCCGAAAAATATTATACCGCGCCGGGATTTGTCCGTCAAGGGTGAAACGGGAATTTGATGAACATTAAACTTTACGATCATACGGCAAATACACGAAAAAAACGGTTGGGTAAACGAAGAAAACGCATTGGCACATAAAAAATCCCCGGTAAATACCGGAGAAGTTCGCACAACTATTTTAGTTTATCACAGCGGTTTTGCTTTGTCAACAGAAAATATGCACAGAGTTTGCCATGTCAATTTGTACAATATTTTCTCATAAATTTTCAAAATCCCTGTTGACAATAGGAATAAGCTGTGGTATAGTAAGGACGTACTGAAGAGAGGGGTACCAATAGACGGCAAGAGCCGCTAAACCATTCCCAATCAAATCCCAATCAAAAGTCTCTCAGTAAAAAGAGGTGTTTCCCATGAAGTAACGTAAGGCGACCAGAGGCAAAAAATCCTGTGAAGGGATGTAGAACACAATGAGAATGTTTCGGTATCACCTGCTGAAAGAATTTTAAGCGAAGGGGTGAGACCCATGTTCTAAGCAGGAACAGAACATTCGGGTAATGAGTGTTCACACTTTAAAATTGAATATTGCGAATTTGATTCATTAAATTAAAATGATTGGTTTATAAGAAACCAATGGCGTGCGAAAGGCACGATGAAGATCCCGTAAAGTCGGGAAAGACAGAAATCAAATACATTTTGCGCATGGGGTTTAAACGATATGGAACCGGATCAAATTTGACCGACGGGATGTTGAAGTGATGTTCCGTCGGTCTTGTTTTTTTGCCATACCGCACAAAGATTGTCGTGCAAAAAAAAGCGGCAGAAAGCGGCAGGCAGATTTTTCGTCAGATGAAGCAAAATCCACAGGAAATACTTTGCGCATTCGCGAGGATTTTTGTAATAAATATAGGTGACCTCTAAAAATTCCTGTCTAAAGGCAAAAATTTCGTCAATTTAATATC
>CAZMAM010000012.1:0-35553 GCA_964564305.1 uncultured Eubacteriales bacterium | reverse complement strand
ATTATCGCTCCAAGTTCTTTGATTTTTTCTGCGGCGGTTCGCCCTCGCCGGGTTCATTCGTGACCGTCACGACATCGTATCCGGCATCGAGCAGTCTCTGCGCATACTGTTCTGTAGAATGGATTGGGAACCCACACATGGAAACACGCTGATTGCTTCCGATGCTGTGGGATGTCAGTTGCACTCCCAGCACCTCGGCGGCGGTTTGAGCGTCCTCACCATACAGTTCAAAGAAATCGCCTACCTGATAGAGAACCATACAATCGGGATTGTCATTCTTAACTTTGCTATACTCCCTGTAGCCTGCCGTAAACGCCGCATTTTTCCTTTCGGTCTCCGCCGCGCTTTCAATTTTTTGTATCACATCATCGGGCAGTTCCTTCACATAGTATTGGATTTGCCCGTCATCCTCGATATGGGCTATCGTTTGGTAATCGCCATTGACTTCAACCGCTCGGTTCCACACCGTCAACCCGTTTCCGAGATACCCCATGCCGATGTCATATTTTACTTTTTCTTCGGCGGATATAGCAAAAGCGGAGGTTTGTGTTTCCTCCGCTTTTGTGAAGCTTTGCTGTTGTATTTCGGCTGTGGGTTGGTTTAATCTGCGAAGATTACCTCCGACATCACGATTTCCCGTACTGATTCCCGGATGTTGTTCATCAGGCCGACCCACTTCATCATGTCGTTGGCTTTCATTTCCTCGGTCAATCCCTCTTGCTGCGCCATCTGCCGAGTGAGTGTTTCTTCCATCTCGTCGGCTCTCTGCTGCACTTCCGCCAGATGCTGCGTCAGTATCCCTTTCGTCAGCAAACTGTAGTAGAGAAGTCTGTTGTGTTCCTTCAAATACTTCCTCCGCATCTGCGCCCAGCGCCCGAGTTCCACGTCCGGCTGCTCCGGCAATGCCAAGTCGGGAATCAGATAATCCCCCTGCCATGTGTACGTTATTTCGTTCATGTTCGGTACCCCTTTCCTGATTGGTGTCTCTATTATAATTGCTTCGGTCATTTATCGCAATTATGCGATTTGGTTTTTTTTTGAAAATTTACCAATGAACGCCGTAAAGCTCCTAACTTTAGTTATGGGGATATACGGCGTTCATTGGTAAGGGGGTGTTATGCCCTCTTTTTGTTATTTTACACAATATTACGCTATTTTCCTTGTCTAATACGCCGTTTTTTGGACAAAACTAAATTTTTTGACAGTTAATGGTTGCATTTACGTTGACAAAGCCCTGTCGTTACGATATATTTAGTGTACAAAATGGAACCGAACGAAAAGCGCTTACGTGACTGACGGAAACATAGATATAACTATGGGGAAGCGTAAGTGAGGGAAAAAGCCGACCGTCTGGGCTGCGTTTGTTGCCGCGCGCCCGGTTGGTTTTTTTATTTCGTTCGGCGCCAACGCAAACAATCGGAAGCGGAGGGAGTTTACCGTGGACGCATGGAGAAAATTCAAAACGGGTGACTGGATCAAGGAAATCGATGTGCGCGATTTTATCAACCGGAATTTCACGCCGTACAGCGGGGACGGCTCTTTTCTCCGAGGAACAACAGAGCGCACCAAATCCGCGGACAAAAGAGTGAAACAGCTGTTGCTTGCCGAAAATGAAAAAGGCGGCGTGCTGGACGTGGACACCGAGCACGTTTCATCCCTGTTAGCGTACCGGCCGGGTTACATCAAAAAAGGCGAGGATATTATTTTGGGCCTGCAAACCGACGCGCCGTTAAAACGCGCCGTGAACCCGTTCGCGGGTTATCGCAACGCCGTACAGGCGTGTGAAGCGTACGGTTATCACATCAGCCCGAAAATCACGGAAATGTTTGCCTATAGAACCACTCATAATACGGGGGTTTTCAGGGTGTACACGGAAACCATGCGCAAAGCGCGTCACGCGGGGATTCTGACAGGGCTTCCCGATTCCTATGCGCGCGGGCGCATTATCGGCGATTACCGGCGCGTTGCGCTCTACGGCATGGATCGTCTGATCGAGCAAAAAAAAGCGGACAAAGCGGCCGTCGGCGAACGGGATCGGGATATGTCCGCGCAAACCATTCAGCTTTTGGAGGATCTCGCCAAGCAGCTGGAATTTATGGAGATGCTCAAAAAAATGGCCGCCGAATACGGCTGCGATATTTCCCGGCCGGCCGAAAATACGTATGAGGCGATACAGTGGCTGTATTTTGGCTACCTGGGCGCGATTAAAGAACAAAATGGAGCGGCGAACAGTATCGGCAGAATTTCCGCCTTTATCGATATTTACGCCGAACGCGATATAGCGGAGGGGACGCTCACGGAAGAAGGCGCCCAGGAACTGATCGATGATTTGGTTTTGAAACTCCGACTGGTGCGGCATTTGCGCACGCCCGAATACAATGAACTTTTCGCGGGCGATCCCGTATGGGTAACGTGTTCGCTGGCGGGCGTATCCGCCGACGGCAGAAGCATGGTGACAAAAACCTGTTTTCGTTTTCTCCAGACGTTATATAATCTGGGCCCGTCCGCCGAACCGAACCTGACCGTTTTGTGGTCACAGTCGCTTCCGCAGGGCTTTAAAGACTTCTGCGCACAGGTTTCCATCGACACCGATTCCATCCAATACGAAAACGACGACGTCATGCGCGAGATTTACGGCGACGATTACGCAATCGCCTGCTGTGTTTCCGCCATGAAGGTCGGCAAGCAGATGCAATATTTCGGAGCGCGCTGCAATTTGGCAAAAGTCCTTCTGATGGCGTTAAACGGCGGAAAAGATGAAAAATTCGGCGAGCAAATCGCGCCGGAGGGAAAAGTGTTCGACGAAAAGCCGCTGGTGTACGAAGAAGTTCTGGAAGCGTATAAAAAGTACGCTTCCTGGATGGCAAATCTCTATGTGAAAACAATGAATATCATCCACTATATGCACGATAAATACGCTTATGAACGCCTGATGATGTCGCTGCACGACACCGACGTGGAAAGGCTCATGGCTTTCGGAATAAGCGGTTTGAGCATTTTGACCGACAGTCTGAGCGCCATCAAATACGCCAAAGTGACGCCCGTCAAGGACGAACGCGGCATCATTACCGATTTTATCACCGAAGGTGATTTCCCGAAATACGGAAACGACGACGACCGCGTGGACGAGATTGCCCAATGGGTGGTGGAATACTTTTATCACGAGCTTTGCAAGACCAAAGCCTACCGCGGGGCGCGTCACACATTATCCATTCTGACAATCACCTCCAACGTGATGTACGGCAAGAAAACCGGCGCCACCCCGGACGGAAGAAAAGCGGGCGAACCGTTCGCGCCGGGCGCGAATCCCATGCACGGGCGCGACAGAGAAGGCGCGCTGGCAAGTCTGAATTCCGTTGCCAAACTGGATTACAACTGCTGCCAAGACGGGATTTCCAACACATTTTCGGTAACGCCGGAAACGCTCGGACACACCGATAAAGATCGCGTTCGGACGCTTACCTCCATGCTGGACGGATATTTTGCCCAAAACGCGCATCATTTGAACGTAAACGTATTGAATCGCCAAAAGCTGATCGACGCCATGAACGACCCTACACTCTATCCCTCCCTCACCATTCGCGTAAGCGGATACGCGGTGAATTTCAATAAGCTCACGCGGGAAAAGCAGGAAGAAGTGATCGCGCGCACTTTTCACGAGAAATTGTGATGAAAGCGGATATTCATTCTTTTGAAAGTTTTGCCGCGCTCGACGGCGAGGGAATCCGTTACGCCGTATTTTTCACCGGATGTCCGTTGCGCTGCGTCTGCTGTCATAACCCGGACGCATGGTTTCCCTCCGGAAGAGAATACACCGGCGAGGAATTGGCGCGCCGGGTACGGCGTTATAAGCCGTATTTCCGAAAGGGAGGAGGCGTTACCTTTTCCGGCGGCGAGCCGCTTATGAACGCCGAATTTATAAATGAAACCGCCGAGCTGCTCAAAGCGGACGGAATCGGTTATATTTTAGACACCTCCGGCGCGGTAACGCTCACCGGCGAAGTGAAAAAAGCCATAGATAACGCCGAAGCGGTTTTGCTGGACATCAAATATCCGGACGCAAAACGGTATGCGCAATATACGGGCGGAGATTTTTCCGTATTCTTAAAATTTGCGGCGTATCTGTCCGAAACGCATAAACGGGTATGGTACCGCACGGTCATCATCCCCGGCATAAACGACAGCGAATCCGTCCTTGATGAATATATCGCCCTTGCCGCCCGCTGGAACAAACCGGAAAGATATGAACTGCTCGCGTTTCACACCATGGGATTTTATAAGTATGAAAAACTAGAAATCGAAAATCCGCTTGCCGATACGCCCCCTTTGAATCGCGCGGTTCTGGATGCCCTGCAGTCTTATCTGGACAAACATAGATAAAACCGTGGCTTTGTTCAAATAACCCAAAAAAAATAACCCAAAAAAACAAGCGAAAACATCCCGCGGGATAAGGGTACAAAGTGTATATTCCCAAGCAGGCCCGCTTACAAAATAACGCCCGCTTTGCGGCAGGGAGCCACCGGTACAAACCGATGGCTCCCTTTTGTACTTGATTCCAGTTTTCCTTAACTGGGCTATGTTCTCGCGCCCGACCGTTTACCGGGAGGAATGAAGATAGCGATTTTTGCGCACAAAGTGCACCACCAAAATCACTGCCGCGGCGACGAGGGCCGCTATGCCGATGACGTCCCAAAGACATATTCCCAGTAAAGCGTGCAATTCGGTATGCATTCCCGTTTCCTCCTCTGTCCGTTATCTCACTGTCTCACGGCTGCGCTTATCTGTTGCTCCCGTTTTGAGTGCCGTTTTTCTTCACATAACGCCTTCTGTCGACAATCGCGAATACGATACACCCGGCCAATACCACCAACCCGACAATCATCAGAATGAAATTGCAATGAAGCTCTTCGTTTTCATCCTGAGGCGCTTGCGATTCCGTGGGTTTTGTCTGTTCGGATTCGCCGTCCGTGCCGCCCGCTTCGGGAGGCTGCGTGGATTCGTCATCATCCGGCTGAGTGGTTGTTTCGGGAGCGGGTTCTTCGGATTCGCTGCCCGGCTGTGTTGCTTCGGGAGCGGGCGCCTCGGTTTTGTCTGCCGGCTGTGCCGGCTGTGCCGACTGATTGCCCGGCTGCGTCGGTTCGGGTCCGGGTTTTACAGGCTCGCTGCCCGGCTGAGTCGGTTCCGGCTGTGTCGGTTCGGGCTGTGTCGGCTCCGGCTGTGTCGGCTCGGGCTGTGTCGGCTCCGGCTGTGTCGGCTCGGGGGGAGCCTCATAGAGCGGTAAAACCACGGTATACTCATCCAAGAGCTGCGGGTTTTCATAAGATTTCGCGCCGAGTTCCAGTGCCTCACAGGTCAGCGCGGTTTTCACATCGACAGGCGATTGATACGTGAACGTCACATCCGCTATATTGCCGGTTGCCGCAGAAGCCGTAGCATAAGCGATACGCACGGTTCCGCTCGCACTGTCTGCGCGGTACGTCCAGACGCCGTCGGGCATGGTGTTGTTGCCGGCGGTGAGGAACGAAAGAACAGAAGGATCGTAACGCAACGCCAGCAGACCGTTAGTGGTTGCCTCGCCGATGACGGGAATCTTGACGTTTCCGCCTTCCGCAGACACGGAACCGAACGACACCGTCCCTTCGTAACTCTGAGCGTCGTAATCGTTGTGGTCCAGCACGGATCCCAGCACAGACGCCTGCATGGGCTTCGCGCCAAAGGCTCCGCTGAAAGCGGTAAGCTGACCGGCCATGGAACAGGTTTCGCTTGAACTGGCACTCGCACGGCTCTGCCCGCCGCGGTTACCGCGCCCGAGCACCGCTGCCATCGGTTCCCGAACCCGGGCCTCTTCGCCAAACGGTTCCTCACCCCATTCAGAATCTCCGCCCGGGACTTCTATCTCACCTATATCTGGCGGCTGATAAATTCCCTCTAAGCCGTCCATGTAACCTACATCGTATTCAGCCCAATATCCTTCTTCGTATCCCATATTATACGCGCCGTAAACAGCTTCAATCGCCGCATTCAGTGCCGCTTCGGTGACGCCTTCCATGCGCCCCTGAGCGTATCCGGTGTCGAAATCGCCGGGGGCTTGCGCCGCTTCGGCTATGCCGTCATGGCGCGCAGATTCCGTTTGCGATTGCGGAACGATGCTTTGCGGTTCGCCGAATTCCTCCGGCCACTCTTCATTTCCGGCGTCGTTGGAGCCTTCAGCAAAGCCCTCTTCAAAGCCCTCTTCATAGCCGTTCAGGAATCCTTCCACATATCCCATTTGATATTGCTCGTCGTACTGCTGCTGATCGAAGTTTTCGCTGTAGATTTGATCGTACAGGGCCTGCTCTTCTTCCGAAAGGTTCATATTGTATGCGTCCTCGGTTCCCGAGGCAAGGCCCAAATCGTAACCCATTTGATATTTGTCGATGAATTCGCCGTTGAGATCACTTTCGGTGAAAAGACCGGCGATATCGGAAACGCCCGCAAGCACCCCGGCTTTGAGAAGGTTCAGGCCCTCAAAACCGTAACTTAAATCGCACCAGTAAAGGGTTACTTCCGTTCCGCTGCCCGCATCCGCAATCAGCAAGCCGTCGTAATCTTCGCCCTTCACGCGGGTCATCGCCATTTTTGTCCGGTCCGCAAATTCGATATCGAACTTAGCCAGCTCTTCGATGCCGACCGCGGATGTCGTTGAAGTCCATCCCTTGGCCTCATCCAAGTAAAAGTAGGTGCGGGCAAACACCTTCCAGAGATACCCGTCGGCACCCAGCATAATCCATTCCTGTACATAAGAATCGGTACTGTCGCTGTTGTCAAACTCGTATTCGTTCATGCGGGACACGCGGTTTCCGTACCAGGTGAGCGCGGCCGCTTCATACCCGGAATAAAGCGTTCCGTGAATGGATTCATCGGCCGTGTAATCATCCATAAAGGCGACCATTTCACCCCCGGACACGTACACCGCGGAACCCGGAACGGTCATCTTGGCCGACTGAGGCATCCAAGCGTCTTCCGGCATATAAGAAAGCGTCAATTCATCCCCCACGGCGTATGTTCCGTCCAAAATGGACCAGTCGTCCGGGACATAGACACCGCGCTCAAAGGCAAAGTGATTCGCCGGGTCGATTTCATACATCCAGTTGTTTTCCGAGGCGTAAAGTTTGCCGTTGTACGCCGCCACACCGGTGTAACGGTGCTTATCGGCCGCCAAATCGGAGGTGCTGAGGGTGCTTAAGTCAATCTCCACCCAGCTGCCGCTGCCGTCGTCTTTGGTGACATGCGCCTGCACCTTCGCGTCCGGAAGCTCGGCAAGCGGCCTGACCGTCACCGTGCAGCTGTCCGATGCGGTTTTGCCGTCGCTGCCCTGAACCGTCGCGGTGACGGTTGCGGTACCTTCCGCCAAAGCGGTTATCTTTCCGCCGTCTACCGCAACCGCGCTCTGCCCGTCGAAATCCACCGACCAAGTGACCGAGCCCGCCTGCGCATCGGGATAAACGCTCGCCTTTAAGGTTCCCGTCTCCCCGACAGCGAGATCCAGCGTTTCCGGCCTGACTTTAACGGTGAGATCGGTGATCCGGTTGTACTGATACAGGGCGACAACCGGGTAATTTCCGCGCCCGAAATCACCGACTTCGGCGACCGTGAGCAGTTCGGGATCCACCGCGTACAGTTTCGCCGTCTTTCCGGTAAGATATGCGGACACCAGCAGATAGCCGCTGTTTTCATCATAAATCATGGACGCGCGCTGACCGCCGTAGATGCTGGAGACGCCGCCGAGATCAAGGCCGGTGGGCCCGAGATCCGTGAGCGCGCAGCCGTGTACCATATCCTCGACGAAATCCCCGCTATAATCCTGATCGTAGGTTTCGTAAATTTCCGCCTTATAAAGTTCGCCGCCCTCGGTCAGCACATAATAGAGGCGGGAGGGGCATTCCAGCACATCCCCGTATCCGTTCTCGTCTTCGTAGATGCCGTTTCCGAAATAGGCAATCGCCACCGCCCGGTCGTAGTAGAAGAACTGCCGCGTCGCCATATCGTCGCCGGTGCCCTTTTCTACGTTCATCACCGCGATGGAAGTGCCGCCGTCAACGCCATCAATCAGGCCGACCAATCTGCCGAAAGAGGTTTCGTTGCGATCGTACTCGCTGGGGAAGCCGAATTCAAGCTTCGGCAGACCGTCTTCCGTGCCCATGGGAGCGGGCGCCGCGTCGGTCCAGTTCCAGGTGAGATCGATATCGGTATACGGCGTCACGCTGAAGTTATCGGCGTCTACACCGTAAAGCCGGCTGCCGTCGTGGACATAGACGGTATCGTCGAGCAGCGCGCCGGCGATGAATTGATCCGTTGCACCGGAAATTTTTTGCGGGACGGTGAGGGAACGGGTGCTGAAATCCGCCCAATACGATCCGTTATCGTCCGTCACTTGAGCACTGAATGTAATCTCGGGAAGCTCGGTAACCGTGACGGTGCAGACGGCCGTTACGCTGCCGGTGGCCTTTGATGCCGCGGTGACGGTGGTTTGACCCACGCCCACCGCCGTGACCGTTCCGTCTTTGACCGTCGCGACTTTTTTATCGCCCGAAGACCAATCGATATTCTTGTTCGTCAGGTTCCACGGGGATACCGTCGCGTTCAGCACGAGCTGCGCGCCCTTCAACAGCGTCGCATCGGTGCGGTCAAGGGTGAGGCCCGTAGCTTCCGTCTGCTTCGGAATCTCCGCGGTTTTGTCGGACGGAACAAGGTACAGTCCGGCAATCTGCGACTGGGACATACCGCTCATCACATCATCAGGATTGGCGTTCAGATGACGGGCAGTTGCGCTGCTCTGCGGATGTTCAAAGACCACAATCCGGTCATCTACCGGGCTTAAGCCGCTGCTCGCCCAGAAGAGCATATTTTGGTCGTGATCCCACGCCATGGACTGATAGACCGGCTTTTGGCCGTCTGAACCGAGATGCGTGCTGTACAGGCGATCCGAACCGACTTCGCCGCCCGGATTTTTCTCCTCCACCGGTTGCGCGGTCACCGTCTCGCCCGTGATATCCCCCGAAGCCCACTTATACAGATAAACCGACTCAGGTTTGGAACCTCCGCCGCCGATCATGGATCCCGCGGAGGCGTAGCCGCTGTTGACGGCATAGAAGTTGCCGTCTCCGTCGATGGCCAGCGTGACCAAAATTTTATTGCTTTCGTCCGTCGCGGACTCCGGCACGGTATCGATCTGAACGTCAAACGCCTTGGTGCAGGCGCCCGTGGACAAATCGACGGCATAGACATCGTTTTGATCGCCCAATGCGTACAGCGTATTGTTTTGGTAATTATAGGCCATATCGCGGATAAGACCCGGATGGCCGGCGCCGGAGGGGAAACCGGGCGTCTCGTTGAAAACGGAAAGCTCAATCATATGCTCCCAGTCGCCCTGCTTTGCGACGTACATCTTGCCGTCCTGACCCGCCATGTAGACATACCCGCCCACATATTCCGCGGCGCTGATGGCAATATCGGAACGCGCTACCGTTTCCTCGCCTTTTAATGCGTTCTGAGATTCATAACCGAACTCGGTTTTGTCCATCATCGCCCAGCTGTTGGCAGACCCGTAATAGGCCGCTCCCTCAAGGGCAAAGCCGAACATTTTTCCGCTGTAATCCGTTTCTTCCGCATCGCGCAGCGAAACATCGTAAGCCGTCTCGTTTCCGGCATAATCGCCCACCAGAACTTTGCAGCCGCTGCTCTGAACACCCGAAACGTCTATTGCGGCCGTAAAGCTTCCGTCGTCTCCCCGAACGGGTTTTACGGTCTCGAGAATCTCGGTGCCCGCGGCGTTCATCAGCACAACAGCCGCCACCGAGCGGTCGTCTCTCGCGGAGACAATCAGCTGATTATCGTCTGCAAGGGAAACGCCGTCGACAATGGGCGCGGTGTCGTCCACCAGGAACGTCTGTGCCATAACCGCGCCTTTTCCGAGCGCTCCGCTTTCCAAAAGTTCGGTCGCCTGATCTTCGGTTACGCTGCCGTCCCGCTCGTAATATTCCGGAACGGCGAGGAAGCCCAGCGTAAGGCGGTCGCCTTCTTCGAACCCAAGACCACCGGGTGTGGTCAGCAGCTCAAGCGCGGCAATGCTGTTTTCCCAATAACCTTCCGCGCCTTCTTCTTCGTAGTAAAATCCGCCGGAAATCTGCTCGCCGAGCAGTTCCATATCCGCAACCTCGCCGTTTTCGTCCTGTACGAAGAAAAACACGGAGGACGCGTCCCGGATAAAGGAACACGCGAGCGAATACACAAGGGTGCGGCTGTTTATGGCCGCCTCGTTTAGCGGCCGTACATCCTCTTTAAGATACGGATTGACCGTCCAGATGGCATCCTCCGAATCGCGGACGCGGCGAAGGCCAAGGTAATTGGAAAAACTTTCCGGGTTTTCGATATCGTTTACACCCATATAGGAGGTGTCGTTTTCTTCGTACAGCGCCTCGGTAAAGGTGACGCGGTCGTACATGGAAGGATCCGACCAGTTGCCGTAATAACCGAGAACCGGAACGGACTGCGCGGGCAGCAGGCTTCCGTCCGCTGCGGCGGCAGTGGATGTGAGCGTGACATAGCCTTCAAAATAAGCGCCGTTGGCGTAATGGTCATTGAGATATTGCTTGGAAGCGTCGCTTAAAGTGACGTCCGCCTGCACATGAACCGTAGCTCCGGGAAGCACTTCCATCTCCGCGGAACCCAGTTTGGCCAGCAGAATGTGCGCATCCTCGGTGGTGACGGCACCGTCGCCGTTGAGATCGGCCAGCAAAGTGTCGACAGACGCTTCGTTGCCGACGGCGTAATCCAGAATATACCGGGCGTCGTCTTGATCGGTGTCTCCGTCACCGTCAACGTCGCACGCGAAGGGATGAAGAATATAATCGTCCCCCGAAAGCGTATCCAGCGTATACCGGGAGCTCACCGAAAGGGGATATGTTCCCTTGCTCAGACGCGTGCTGCCGTCGGAGGCGGTTTCCAGATTCTGGGTAAAATAACTGCCGTCCAGCAGATAAGTCTGGCTCTCGTCCAAAAGATTGGTGACGGTAAAGCCGAAAGAATACACCCCGGACCGGCTGGGATCATCACCCAATTCCGCCTTCACTTTGCCGTCCGGCGCGCCCGCTGAGGCGTCGTCGTCCATCCACAGAAATACTCCGCTGCGAACGGCGCTGTCCACATTGGCCAGCCCCGCTCCCTGCTGAATAACGGGATAATACACCCCATCCTGCCCGTCCACCGTCACCGGTGAGGCGGAAGACATCAGTAAGCTGGTCGCTATCTGCCTTGCGGTGCGGAACAGCTTTCGGTCAAGGCCGGTTTCTTTGATATACTGAGCAAAATCCGCTATCATACCGGCAATTTGCGGAGAGGCCATAGAGGTTCCGGAAAAATTTTCATACGCCTGACCGCCCGCAACGGCCCCGTTCACGGAATAAATATTCCCGCCGGGCGCCGTTATTTCCGGCTTCAGTTCCAAAGATCCGGGCACGCCCCACGAGCTGAAGCTGCTCAGCGTATCGTGTTCCAGAATATCTTCCGTAACGGAAACTTCGGCCGAGATATTCAGGGTTCCTTCGTAATAAGTCTGCCCGCCTTCGGACTTTGCCTCGGCCGCCGAGCGCAGCGTATCTCCCACGTCGCCGGTCACGGAAACGCACGGTATCGTGTTGTTTTCATCGCGGCCCGTAAGATCCATGGCAAAGGTGCCGTCGACATTGTTGTACACAATCAGGCCGATGGCGCCCGCTTTGTATGCGGCGTTCGCTTTGTCGGCAAAATTAATGCTGCCCCTTTGGCAAACGGCTATTTTTCCGCGCACCGCGTCCTGAATAGCCGCAAACTGCTCGTCGTTGCCAATATCGTCGATTAAAACATACCCCTGTTCCCCGGCCAGCGTGAGAATGCTGTCCATCCCGTAAGCCGAGCCGTTATCGGAATAATAGACGACGGAATCGCCAACCGTTATGTAATAATCGGTCAAACCGCGGTTATCCGCCGACGCCACGGCAAAGGAATCGGTCAGGGACGCGGGCGTGCCCACGGTATCTAAATTCACGTCCTCGGGATAAAGCATGCCGGATCCGGAAGCTTCTTCGTCCGCCCAGCTACCCGCGTTACCCGCCGCCGTGACGATGACCATATCGCTGCTGGCCATATTCTCAAGCAGGTCTTTGTAATACGCGCTGCGGGAAAATCCGGAAAAAGACGTGCCCAGCGAGAGATTGACGACATCCGCTCCCAGGAAAAACGCGTCTTCTATGGCCGCCATATAATCGGATTCGTATCCGCCGCCGCCGCGCCCCCAGACTTTCATAATCAGAAGCTGAGCGTCCGGAGCGGCGCCCTGTGTGTGCACTTCGGTGAGCGCGTTTACAAAATTTCCGCTCTCATCTTTTACATAGGCATTCGCCGCAGCGATGCCCGCCACATGAGAGCCGTGCTCCCCGGCCGAATCGGTATCGTGCGTGACTTCGGTGGAACCGTCTTTATAATTGAACGCGAAAGGAATTTTGGAACCGTAATACAGATCCTGCGCACCCCAGTTGTTGGCGGAAACGGTCTCATAGACATGCAGGCGGGGTAGGATACCGCTTAACTCGCCGGGATCCAGCAAATTGAGCCCGTCAAGCCATCCGGCGTCTTTCTTCTTGGCCTGCTCCGAAAGGGAATATTCAAAGGCGTCGCTGTCAAAGCTGCGGTGATCGGTATCGATGCCGGTATCCACAACGGCAATTCGGCTTCCGGCGCCGGTATAACCGGCAGACCACACCGGGCCGGAGCCAATCATTTCCGAAGAGGTAGCCATCATGGGGTTGACGGTGTTTCGGGATTCCGTAAGCGGCTGGCTCTGTGTCTCTATGACCACCGATGAGACGCCGCTGACTTTCTCAATCTCATCGATTTTTCCGTATTCCACATTCGCCGAAATCAGGTTCGCGGCAAGCGTCATGTTCCAAACCACATCGAGAGGCCGGCCGCTCAGGACATTCTTTTCTATGCGGCCCGTGACTTTGGTCTGCTCCGCCTGAAGGCCGTCCTGGTAAGCAATGGCCTCGGCATTCTGAGCGATGCCGATAAGGGAATAACCGGCATCCAGAACGGAATCTTTTTTCAGCACAATGGAAACCCGCACCACATCCGTATCCGCATACGGTGCCGGCCTGTCTTCTCCGCTGCCGTAATTCAGCCGAGCATCCACATCATAGCGAGATTCGGTAAATTCCAGCGCAGTGCCGTCATTCGGGAAACGGGTCACTTCCTCGGCGAGGGCGAAACCGACACTTGCGGCAAAAACCAATACGGCCGCAAATACCGCCAAAAACCGCTTGCCGAATTTTTTCGAAAAACGAATGTCATTCATAACCTGCAAGACTCCCTTTGCCTAACTTATAAGCCAAAGATACAGGCGCCGCCCAAAGGCCGGTTGACGCTCTTGCCGCAAAGCAGCCTGCTTTGCGCGCGAACGTCTTTTACGGTATCGCCTTGGCACGCGCCCTATGTCCTCACATTTATAAATAATAACACATATAAAAATAATTGGCAATAGTTCAAAGCGCACTTCCTGCGAAAAAAAAACCTCCTTTTTCTTGCGCGCGCCCGAAAAATGTGATAAAGTACACAGGGACATGGGAGGGGTATTATGCCGTGGGAAATGAAGCCGATAGCGCGCATACGCATGGACTGCAAAGAAAAATTCGGCGTTCCGCGGCAAAGCGGAAGGGTACCGCAGCTGCTCGGAACCGTGGTGTTTGAACCGCCCTACCGCAATCCCGATGCCCTGCGCGGCATAGAGGGCTTTTCGCATTTGTGGCTGATTTTCGATTTCTCACTTTGCCACCGGGAAGAGTGGTCGCCCACCGTGCGGCCGCCGAGGCTGGGCGGCAATACCCGCATGGGGGTGTTTGCCACGCGCTCGCCTTTTCGCCCCAATCCGGTAGGGCTTTCCTGTGTCCGGCTGCTGGACGTTCAAAACACCGAACAGGGAGCGGTTTTGATCGTCGGCGGCGCCGATTTGGTCGACGGCACGCCGATTTGGGATATCAAACCCTATTTGCCTTACGCCGACTGTGTGCCCGACGCCGCCGGAGGGTATATTTCGCCGGAAAACGAACGGCGGCTTGAGGTACATTTTCCGCCCGAACTGCTCGCCCGGATACCGGAAGAAAAGCGTGAAGCGCTTATTGCCTGTATCGCGGAGGATCCGCGCCCCGCATATCAGCAGGACCCAAAGAGAATCTACGCCATGCGCTTTGCCGAAACCGAAGTGCGTTTTACGGTAAGCGGCGGCGCAGCCCGCGTGATTACCGTAATCCAAAGGGAGGATGACCGTTGCAACTGACCGCCGCGCTTCCGACCGTAACCGGCATGCTGCTTTGCGCCGTTCCCGGTTTTATCGTCATAAAAACCAAGCTGATCCCTGAATCGGCGATTTCCGCTTTTGCCAAACTGCTGATGACAGTCTGTCAGCCGGCGCTGATGATATACTCGTTTATGGGGCTTTCCTTCACACCCGAACTGCTGTGGCAGATGGTGACGGCGTTTTTGATTCTGCTGATTGCTCAGGGGGCCGTCATCGGGGCGGGATGCCTGATTTTCCGCCGCAGGGAGGAACCGCGCTTTCGTATTTACATCCTTGCCGCAGCTTTGGGCAACTGCGGATTTATGGGCGTTCCGCTGCTTCAGGCGCTGCTTCCGGATTACCCTCAGGCGCTCGCTTTTTCGGCGATGGCCTCCGTGGTGCTCAACCTGCTGGGGTGGACGGTGGGTTCTTTTGTGATTACCCGGGACAGACGGTATATTCAGGGTAAAAAACTGCTGCTCAACCCCGCCATTCCGGCGGTGGCGGTTGCCCTTTTTTTGTTTGTGAACCGTATTTCCCTGCCATCTCTCCTTTCCGGGCCCGTTACGCTGCTCGCCCGCATGACCACACCGCTTTGCATGCTGATTATGGGTATGCGCCTGGCCGTTTGCCCGGCGCGGGAAGTATTCCAAAGGGGCGGACTGTACGCGACGGTCGCCGTCAAACAAATTGTGTTTCCGCTGGTGATGCTCGTCGTTTTGCGGCTGCTGCCTCTGGACAATTTCATGAAGAGCGCGCTGCTGATTATTGTGTCCTGCCCCGTGGCCAGCGCGGTGCTCAATTTTTCCGAAATGCTCGAAAACGGTCAGCAAACCGCCGCCGGCGCCGTGCTGCTGGGCACCTTGGCGAGCATCGTCACCGTCCCGCTGATGACCGCCCCGATACCGGAATGGTTCGGCTGACCGGGGCAGTGACCGGGTAACTTCAGACAATACCGAAAAACAAAAAGCGGCCGATCTTCCGTTACGAAAAGCGGCTGCTTTCCTGAATGCGCACTTTAGGCGTGTTAAACGGGGCCTCATCGGGCTTGGGCAATTTTTCCGCCAGTTTTCGCTTAACTTTTACGGCGTCCGCCGTTTGCCGAAGCTGCACCCTCGCGATATATACCGTTTTGCAACAGGGACATTTCAGTTCGGCCCGAAAATGGCAAGATCGGAATGCCCATTTTCCCTGCCGGTTCAGGCCGACCCCGCAGGACGGACAGACAAAGCGAAAATACTCCGGGCGCACCGACGGATCGTCCATATTGCCAATCACATACGGCTTAAACAGCAGCTTACGGTAAAATTCACCGTCCGCCTCCTGCACCGTCCCGGCAAAAGAACCGGGTTCGTACAACCGGGAGAAAACCGATGCCGTCAGCCACGCATCCTCGTGGGCGCGGTGCAGGGTATCGCCGGCGGAAATGCCCAGCCGTTCACAGGCGGCGCCAAGGGCCATCTGATTCGCGGTATCCGCGCCCAAGCGCTTTTGACAGTACACTTGGATATCCGCGTACCGGCGCATAAACGGTATCGTATCCGCTTCGTAAAAAAAGCGAAAATTTTCCAGAAGCACCAATAAATCGGTTCGGCTCCATGTAAAAAGAGTGATTTCTCCGCCCGTCCACAAGACGAAATCGTCCATCGCCTGTTCAAATGGTTCCCCGTCGGTTTTCAACTCGTCCGGAGTGATACGCGTCAGTTTTTTGACCAACGGCGTCAGTTTGGTGCACACGCGCGGGCGAATCACCCGGTGGAACCGTTCGGCGGGACACATACGCTCATTTAAGGAAACGGCGCCGATCTCGATAATCTCGTTGAAGATGCCGCCCGATTCCCTGCATCGGCCGCCGTTCCATTCCAAATCCAAAACAACGGTTTTCATGCCGTCAGCACATATTTCCCAGCTGTCCGCCGCTTAAAAGATGAAAATGCAAATGCCGCACCGATTGCCCGGCCGCTTCACCGTTATTGGTGACCACGCGGTAATCGGTAACCCCCAGACAATTGGCAATGCCCGGAATCATTTGAAAAATATGCGTGACCGCATCGATATTTTCCGCCGTCACATCGCCGACGCCGCCGATATGCGTCTTCGGAATAATCAGCACATGCACCGGCGCTTTGGGCTCAATATCATAAAAGCAGAGAATCTTTTCGTCCTCATAAATTTTTTTGCTGGGAATTTCACCCTTGGCAATTTTGCAAAATAAACAGTCGTCCATCATAAAGCACTCCTTTCCGGTTCGAAAGACCCGGCATCCGCAAAGAACGCCGCACAGATGCACAGATCGGATTTTTGTCAGAGGAAGCAAAAGCGCAGCACGGCGCGGCAGGCTGTTTCAAGCCCGGCGTTACCCGAATTTACAAGGCGGCGTCCAGCGCCGCGCGAAAAGCCTCCAGCGCCTTTGGCACACCGGAAACGTCTTTTCCGCCCGCCATGGCCATATCCGCTCGGCCGCCGCCCTTTCCGCCGCACGCGGCGGCTGCCGCGCGCACCAAGGCGCCGGCGTTTGCGCCGCGCCCGACCGCCTCTTTGCCGCAAACACAGCAGAAAGAAACGCTCTGCGTCACACCGGCGAGCAGTATTGCCGCATGTTCTCCTAATGCGACCCGGCATTCATCCGCCAGGGAACGCAGTTCATCCCCGGATACGCCGGGCAAAGACGCGCAAAGCAATTTCAGCCCGCCGTAATCCTCCGCCTGTTTCAAAAGCCCCGATGTTTTTTCCGCTCTGAGACGCTGCTGCGCGGCGGTCACTTTGCTTTGCAAATCCCTGTTTTCCGCCATCAGCTGAACGGCCCGGCGGGGAAGATCCTCACGGGAATTGGCCTTGACAATCTGCGCCGTTTGCCGAAGTTCCTCCTCTAAAGTATCGATCAGCGCAAGCACGCCCTCTCCCGTGACGGCCTCAATACGGCGCACGCCCGCCGCCACCGACGATTCGGAAACAATACGCATCAGCCCCAGCCGCCCGGTCGAGGAAACGTGGGTACCCCCGCAAAATTCCACCGACACGCCGGGAACGGTAACCACCCGGACAATATCGCCGTATTTTTCACCGAAAAGCGCCATCGCACCTAATTTTCGCGCCTCTTCAATCGGCATTTCCCGAATATCGGTTCGGATATCTTCCAATATCCAGCGATTAACCAGCGCCTGCACTTGCTGTAACTCCTCGGGCGTGACCGCCGAAAAATGGGTAAAATCAAAGCGCACCCGGCGGCTGTCCACCGATTGCCCCGCCTGCTGCACATGCGTGCCCAGCACTTTTCTCAGCGCCGCCTGCAGCAGATGCGCCGCCGTATGATTGCGCATAACGGCCTGACGAACGGGAATATTCACCTGAGCTTTTACCGAATCTCCCACGCGGAGATCTCCGATTTGCTGCACCCCCGCGTGACCGATGACGCCGCCGGCACCCTTAAAGGTTTGCGTCACCTCAAAAGTGCCGCCCGCGCAGAGAATTTCTCCGACATCGCCCGCTTGACCTCCGCTTTCGGCATAAAAAGGCGTGACGTCCAACACCGCAACGGCCTCTTCGCCCTCGGTAACCGTCTGAACCAGCCGGTCGTGCCGAATCAGAGCGACCACTTTGGCTTCGGCCGTCATTTGCCGATACCCGACAAACGCCCCGGGAACAAGCGTTTCCATCACGGTGGATTTTCCTTTCCACGCGTCGGCGCCGGCATCCCGGCGGGCGTCCCGCGCGCGGCGGCGCTGCTGCGCCATCAGTTCCTCAAATTTGGCTTCGTCCACCCGCATGCCGCGCTCTTCCAGAATATCGCGGGTCAAATCAACGGGAAATCCGTACGTGTCGTACAGCAAAAACGCGTCTTCCCCGGATAAAATATCCCCTTTGCCGGCGGCAATTTTTTCATCCAGCAGCGCAAGGCCGCTGTCGACGGTTTTGCCGAACGCCTCCTCTTCGGTCTGAATCAGTTTTTGGATAAATTCCCGCTTTTCCTCCAGTTGAGGATAAGCCTGCCGGCTTTCCTCAATCACGGTTTGCGCAACCCGGAACAGAAACGGCTCCCGAATGCCGAGCAGCCGCCCGTGTCTGGCCGCCCTGCGCAGAAGACGGCGAAGAACGTATCCGCGCCCCAAATTGGAGGGCATGACCCCGTCCCCAATCATAAAAACGGTGGACCGGATATGATCGGTAATCACCCGCAGAGAAATGTCGGTTTTCTCGTTTTGCTTGTACGTCACCCCGGCAATCTCGCCGATTTTGCGCATAATATTCTGAACGGTATCCACCTCAAAGAGATTATCCGCCCCCTGCATGATGCACGCGAGGCGTTCCAAGCCCATACCGGTATCGATATTCGGGTGATCAAGCGGAGCATAATGACCCGCTCCGTCGCTGTCGAACTGGGTAAACACCAGATTCCAGAATTCCACATACCGGTCGCAATCACACCCGACGCCGCAGGTCGGTTTTCCGCAGCCGTACGCCTCGCCCCGGTCGAAATACAGTTCGGAACACGGGCCGCACGGGCCGCTTCCGTGTTCCCAAAAATTATCTTCCTTCCCGAGACGGACGACATGGGAAGGCTCCACTCCCATCCCGTTTATCCAAATGTCCCGCGCTTCGTCGTCCTGCTCATACACGGAAATAAACAGGCGTTCTTTCGGCATACGGAGCACTTCGGTGCAGAATTCCCAACTCCAGCCAATCGCCTCGCGCTTAAAATAATCCCCGAAACTGAAATTCCCCAGCATCTCAAAAAACGTGCCGTGGCGGGCGGTTTTTCCCACCCGTTCAATATCCGGTGTGCGAATGCATTTCTGACAGGTTGTCACCCGTTTTCTGGGCGGAGTAATCTCACCGGTGAAATATTTTTTCATCGGCGCCATACCGGAATTAATCAGCAAAAGCGATTTATCTCCCTGAGGTATCAAAGAAAACCCGGGCAGGCGAAGATGCCCTTTACTCTCAAAAAACTTCAGGAAGGTTTCCCGCAGTTCGTTCAGCCCCATCCATTCCATGCGATCGGTCATTCCTTTCCGAAAACCGGGACAACAGCGCCCGAAAGGTACCGCTATGCGCAATATGCCGAATTCCCGCCTTCCCGGCGCAAACGCACAGGCGCGCCGGCTCCCCCGACGAAAAAAGCGCCGAAGACTTTCGGTTATACCGGCGCCTTACGCGTAGATGCCCACTCCGTGGGCGCGGCACCACGCCTCATGCTCTTCGAAGGTTTCGAAGAATTCGGTCTCCCCGGTTTCGATAATGCTGGCAAAATAGTAACAGTTGATAATCTCCGGTTCCTCGGAGGGATTCAGCACCGCGTTAATCGCGGCAAGCCCCGGATTGCAAATGGCGCCCACGGGCAATCCTTCCCGCACATAGGTGTCATACGCGGTATCCAACACGTTGCCGCCCGTACCGGAAGGAACCAAATTCTGAAGGTAATCCCCGGTGGAATCGAACTGCAGCTTGGGAAATTCGGGAGAAGCAAGGCGATTGAGCAGCACGCGGCCCACCCGCGGCATATCTTCGGCAAAGCGCGCCTCTCTTTGCACCAGAGATGCTTCGATAACCACTTCGCTGAGCGTCTGGCCGGATTCGCGAATGGCGGCGCGGGTTTCCGGGGTCACCCGCTGGGCAAACCCGTCCAAAAAGACCCTGACCGCCGTCTCCGGCGAACATTCCTGATAAAACTGATAAGTGTCCGGGAAAAGGTATCCTTCCAGCAAATACACCCGGTCTTTGCGTTCCTCCGGCGTAATTTCCGCGATAAAATCGTAATCCTCGTAATCGCCCGCCACCACAGCGGTATAAAAATCACTGGCCGAACAAACATTGTTTTCTTCCAGAAGATTCGCAATGGCATCTATGGTGGAGCCCTCCGGAACCGTTACGGTCACCGTTTCCCGAACCTCCATTTCCGAAAGCTTTTCCGCCAGCTCGCTGTATCCCATATTGGCCGCAACAGTATGGGTTCCGGAATGAAATGTGCCGTCTTTGTGCAGCAGCCGGCAATACACCCGAAACAGCATCGGCTGTTCGATGACATTTTGCTCTTTGAGAATGTCCGCCACCTGCTGGGTAGAAGACCCTTCCGGAACGACCACATCGATCTTCATCGTGTCTCGCCCGATACCGGTGAAATCCACAAACGCCACATACGCCACATAAGCGATGCTGCAGGAAACGGCAATCACCAGCGTGACATACAGGATGGATTTTAAGCACCCGAGCGCCTCATTGCGCTTTTTCTTTTCCGGTTTATTGCCTTTGCGCTTTCGGGAACGGCGCCTTTTTTTCCCGTCGTCCACACCGGTTATCACCCGGGTTTTGCCGAGTTCGTCCTCTTCGAGTTCGGAAAATTCCGAATTTCCGTCTTCCCGGCGGAAATCCTCCGAAGGCGTTTCGGCTGGGCGCGCATCGCCCGTCTCCTTACGGGAACTTGCCGCTGAAGACCCGAATCGCTCTACGGCGGAAAGCGGGTGAAACGGCTCCTCCTCTTTCAGGGAATGATCCTGCTGCCCGGTAATTTCGTTTAACACCTGCTCCCAAGGCTCTTCCTGCCGGCCGTCTTCGCGCTCTTCTTCACTCATCTAGGCACCTCCTTACAGGAGTAATGTCGGCTTTCGGTCACCACCGCGTTTACCCGCCGGTCATGCCGTTCACGGGGCAACTGCCGTACGATACAATCTTCATAACACAATCCGATAGAAGTTTTGCCGGAAGTTCGGTCAAAACGGGTCAAAAAGCGATCGTAAAAACCCTTTCCGAATCCCAGACGGTACCCCTGCCGATCGAAACACAGGCCGGGGACCACACACAGCGCGCCGGAAAAGGAAAGGAGGCGCTCGCTTTCCCCGGTATCCGGCTCCGGCACGCCAAACGCGCCGGGCCGCAGAGAATCGAGCGAACGAATCGGATAAAAATCCATTTCGCCCGTTTCCGGCACACACCGGGGAACCGCCACCACCTTGCCGTCTTCCCACGCGTTTTGCATAATGGCGCGGGTATCCACTTCAATCGGAAGAGAAACATAACACAGCAAAATATCCGCCTGCAAATATTCCCGGCATTCCCGCACCGCAGCGGCAACGCGGTTGTCCCGTTCCTGTTTTTCCGCAGCGGAAAGCGAACGGCGCAGCGCCCGGTACCGCGGGCGAAGCCGGGCCTTATCCGAGGCCGCTAAACACATTGAATGCTTTCCCTGATCCGGGACGCGGCGTCCGGGGATTTCAGCCGGGCAATCAGTTCCAGCGCGAACTCCACCGCCACTCCGGCGCCCTTTGCCGTGATAAAATTTCCGTCGGACACCACCGGTTTTTCGGAAATTTCGGCGCCCTGCAAATCTTTTTCGAAACCGGGAAAGCAAACGGCCCGTTTGCCCTTCAGCAGCCCTTTATGCCCCAAAATACTCGGAGCGGCGCAAATAGCGCCGATGAATATCCCGCGTTGAACGGAAACATCGATAAGCGTTTGCACCGGCCGGCTCTTTTCCAGATTCAGGGTTCCCGGCATCCCGCCCGGCAGAACAAGGCACGAAAGATCCTGCGGAACAATTTCGCCGATAAGCGCGTCCGCCGTAACCGCGATACCGTGAGACCCCACAACCGTTTTTTCCTCTTTAACGGCGACGGTCTTGACGTCGCACCCCGCGCGGTACAGTAAATCAACGGGGCTGAGCGCTTCCAATTCTTCAAATCCGTCTGCCAGCAAAACAGCAATCATGTTTTGAAAACTCCTTTCTCATTTCCTCTCATTTCCGCGCGGCGGAAAATCACGGTAAATCCCGCCAGACAGCGGCAATATCCCCGGCAATATCCTCCACCGAACGCAGCTGATTCCCCCGGGCACAGGGAATGACTTTCCAGCCGCCCTGTGCGGCAGCGTACAAAGCGGCCGCGCGGCAGTCCTGCAGGTAGCGCACATCCCGTTCGTGAATATCTTTTTTGCCCTCGTCTCCTCCGTAACGGGAGACCAGCAATTGCTGCGCCATTTCGGTGGGCATATCCAGAAAAATAACCGCGTTCGGTTCGGGCAGCCCAAGCAGCCGGTATTCATACCGATACAGCCAGAGCAGATAATTATCCCACTCTTCCCGCGGGAGCTTGGACATCTGGTGAATGGCGTTGGAAGTGGTATATCGCGCGGCGATAATCCATTCCCCGGACGTATACGGCTGTTCCCAAAAACGCTTATAACTGGCGTAACGGTCCACCGCGTAAAAAGACGAGGCGGCATACGCATTAACGGACTGCGGCGCCGTGCCGAATTCTCCCGCCAGATACATCCGAACCAAAGCGGAGGACGGTTCCCGGTAATCGGGGAAAGAAATCACCCGGTGCGGCCTGCCCTCTTCGGTAAGCCGCCGATCCAGCGCCTGTAACTGAGTGGATTTGCCGCTTCCGTCCAGCCCGTCCAAAACCAGCAGTGTGCCCATGGCCGTGTCACTCCGCTCCTAAGTACAATGCTCTCATCTCCGCAGCCCGGTGACAGGACATGGCGCCTTCCGGACAGGCCCCGAAGACACAGGACGGCCCGGCTTTGGCAAAAAGGGAAGGGGATACCTCCCGGCACAGCCGAAGCATTTCCCGGGCCACCGCGCGGATTTCCCACTGAGCGCGGTTGCAGCAGCGCTGACGGAAAAAATGCAGCAGGGTTCGCGCGTTCATGGTCACCACAATTTTGGTTTCACAGGCATTCGGCAGGACAAACCGGGCGTCCTCCCTCGCTTTTTTCCGGGCGGAATTGCGCGCCGTCTGCAAATCCGCGCCCTGTTTGGTTAAAGCGGCAGCCTCGCGCTCTTCCAATATCCGGCAAAGCGTCAGATACGCTTCGTTGGCCTTTTGCATCGCGTCGTTAAAACAGGCAAGCGCCTCTTCGTCCGCAGCGACAGACGGAGGCGTAATATAGGCAAAATTATTTTCTTTCACGTACCGCTGGCTTTTCTGGCTGTATGACGCAATACGGTGCCGGACAAGCTGATGGGTACAGCTTCGGGAAATGCCCTCAATGCCGAAAGTAAAACTGACGTGTTCCAGCGGGCTTTCATGCCCGTATGAAGCGAGAGTCGCCACAAAATGTTCGATTTTATCGGGCGTCAGATTCTCCGTAAGCGTCGCCACATCACTCTCGGAATAACACAGTTTTGCCGCCGCCGCCACAACTTTGTCCGGATCCGGCGTATGGGTTATCAACGTTACGCGCATAACGGAATCCTCCTTCTTTCCCAAAGAAAATTATACCAAATTTTTCGGGCTTTGGCAACCTTTTTATCCGGGAGCGATGCAACGGCGGCACAAAAAAGAACACCTTAAACGGTAAAATATTTTCCCCAGGCCGCCATGCGCTTTTCGCCGATGCCGCGCACCTGGTCCAGCTCTTCCACGCTTTGAAAACCGCCGTGTTCTTCGCGATAGGCAATAATCCGCCCGGCGAGCGTATCGCTCATACCGTCCAAAAGCATCAGCTGATCTTTACCCACCCGGTTCAAATCCGCCGGCCATATCACCGCTTCGGCGCTGTATGAGCCGGTATTGTGCTCCTGCGCCAGAAAAAAAGACGGCGTACCCAGGCAGGCGAGCATCATCACCGCCGCGCCCGCAACGATAAACCCCCATTGAAACAGCCGGTTTTTGGCGCCCATGTGCATCCCCCTCCCGTTTTTCCCGGTTTTGATTTCGCGCCCTGACCCGTTTATCCGGGCTTGCCCGGCAGATGCCCCGAAAGCCGGTATTTTCACTCCGTCTGTTTTTCTTTAGGGCAACACCGCATAATGATTGTGCGGTGTTGCCTTGACAAATCCTATGCTTTACGGATATATGATACTCCTTTTTTCGGCGTCTGCCAAGACGGCACGGCAATTTTTCAAAAAGCTTCCGTCAAAATCTTGACAAACCGGTGAAAAGCGGTACAATACCCGGAGAATGGGCGGGGTTTCCCCGCTACCGAAACGAAAAGAGGGATTAGAGCTTTGAGTGATTTCAAAATCGGCGTGATTCTGGACAGCTTTCGCCGTGATTTCAAAACAAATGCGGAGTTGGCGCACAGTGTCGGCGCGGACGGCGTACAGATGTACATGGTGGGCGGAGAGTTGGCGCCGGATAACATGACCCCGTCCAAAATCCGGGAAGTTCTCCGAATTCTCGGCGACAATGCACTGGAGGTTTCCGCCGTTTGCGGCGATTTGGGCGGCCACGGTTTTGCCAAAGCCGAAGAGAATCCCGGAAAAATCGCCGTTTCCAAAAAAATCATGGACGCCGCCTGCGAAATCGGCGCACCGGTGGTGACCACGCATATCGGGGTGATTCCCGCCGATTCCGCCTGCGACCGGTACAAAATCATGCAGGAGGCCTGTTTTGAACTGGGTTCTTATGCGCAGCAAAAGGGTATGCATTTTGCCGTGGAAACCGGTCCGGAAAAAGCCGTCGTTTTGAAGAGCTTTTTGGACAGCTTATCCTGCAGCGGAATGGCCGTGAATCTCGACCCGGCCAATTTTGTCATGGTAACCGGTCAGGATCCGACGGAAGCGGTCGGCATACTGAAGGATTACATTGTGCACACACACGCCAAAGACGGCGTTATGCTCAAGCAGACCGACCCGATGAACATTTACGGCCATTTTGACAGCATTTCGGTAAACGATTATTTTCTGGAAACGCCTCTCGGGCAGGGCCAAGTGGATTTCGACAGCTACCTTGCGGCCCTGAGCGATATCGGCTACCACGGGTACCTGACGATCGAGCGGGAGGTCGGCGAGGATCCGGCGGCGGATATCCGGCTCGCCGTAAATCTGCTTCACTCGAAAATCAACACCGACTGAACGCTTGCCCGTCCCCTGTGCCTTTTTTGGCTTTCGGGCGGCGCCTTTTCGCTTTTTTTGCTTTTTTATCAAAGCTCGGTTTCTTTTCATGCCCGCTCAAAACGGTCAGGAGGTCTTTTCTTTATGAGCAAAATCAACGTGGCGGTAATCGGTTGCGGAACCATCGCCAACAGCGCGCATATTCCCTCGTATATGAACTGTGAAGACGCGCAAATCAAATATTTTTGCGATATCATTCCTCAGCGCGCCCAAGACGCCGTAAAGCAATACGGCTGCGGTGAAGCGATAGAAGATTACCGCATTGCCCTTGCCGACCCGGAAATAACGGCCATATCCGTTTGCACGCCGAACCGCGTGCATCCGCAAATCTCCATCGACGCCATGCGCGCGGGCAAACACGTTCTGTGCGAAAAACCGGCCGCGCGCACTTATGCGGAAGTGCTGGATATGCAAAAAGTACAGCACGAAACCGGCGTTACGCTGAACATCGGCGTGGTCAACCGCTTTAATACGGCGGTCAACCGCATCAAGTCCTTAATCGATTCGGGAGAACTCGGCGAGATTTATCATGTCTACGCTTCTTTCCGGGCGCATCGCTCCATTCCCGGCATCGGCGGGCCGTTCACGCAAAAGGCCATTGCCGGAGGCGGCGTGCTGATCGACTGGGGCGTGCATTTTCTGGATCTCATTCTCTATTGCACCGGCGATCCCGCGCCGAAAACCGTTTCCGGAAAAGCCTATTGCAAATTAGGAAAGGATATTCAAAATTATACCTATGTGAATATGTGGGCAAAGCCCTCGGCGGATTTTGAACACGGCGTTTACGATGTGGACGATTTTGTCACCGCCATGATTCGCACCGAAGGCCCCACCATTTCCCTCAACGGCGCATGGGCGCAGAATATCGGCGTCGGAGAAATGTATATCGATTTTCTGGGCGACAAAGCCGGCGTCCGTCTGCAATACGGCGGCGATTTCCGGCTCTATGGCGTGAAAAACGGCATGCTCTACGATATGGCGCCCGCTTTCGCGTCCGAGGATATGTTCCAAAACGAAATCAACGCGTTTGTCTCCTGTATTCAGACCGGTGAAAAGCTGCCTTCCCATATCGATACCGTTATCACCACCGCCCGCATTATGCAGGCCATTTACGATTCGTCCGATTCCGGGCACGAAATTGCTTTTGACCGCTGATGTTCTAGCGGCGCTGAAATGTAATTCACCCCGCCGGAAAACGGAATCCCGTTTTCCGGCGGGGTAGGCGGTTGTTATTGTTCGCTTCCAAAATTTACGCGTCAGTCATAATCTACTCTGTCCCGGTCGTATTCGATGATGGCGCCGGTCTGTGCGTTGATATCGTATTCATATTCCACATTGCCGCAGATAAATTCGATTTCGTATACCCATCTGCCATCGTCGCGATCCAGTTTGACTTTGGTGAAATACGCCTGATCTGTCGAGACGCCCGCATGGCTGAGCGCAATCTGTTTGGCCGCCGCTTCACCGATATAATCGGATGAGCCCTGCGAAGAGGTGGGCGCGGACGTCGGTCTGGTCGGGGCGGCGGTGGGCGCCCGGGTCGGAGTGGTGGGCGCGGATGTCGGCCTGGTCGGAGCAGCGGTGGGCGCCTGAGTCGGAGTGGTGGGTTGAACGGCGGGAGGAGAAGTCGGGGCAGCCGTCGGTGGAGCCGCAGTGGGCACATTGGTGGGAGAGGTGGTGGAAGGAGCGGTCGGCGGTACGGCGGAATTGTTCCCCGTTGTTCCCGTATTGCCCTGTGTTCCCGACGGGAGATAATCGTCATCGGGTTCAATCACTTCTCTGACCACTTCGCCCGTGGTGGCGTTGATGTCGTAATCGTATTCCATGCCGTTGCAGCGAAATTCCACTTCGTAAACCATCACGCCGAATTCAAAATCCATGGTCACTTTCATATGGGTAACCTGGGATTCCGAAAGCCCCGCTCTTTGCAGCGCCGCGGATTTTGCGGCTTCCCCGCCGATGTAGGCGGTGTCGCTCGCGGTGCCCTGCACGCCGACTTGGGGCAGCGTCAGGCCGTTTGCGCCCTGCAGAATGTTGAGCTCGTTAATAGACAGCCCGGCGAGATCCTCCATGGAATACCGGGGATCCAATCGGATAATTTGCTCTATCAGCTGTGCTTTTCCCACGGTGATGCCGTAGGCATCGGCAATCTGACGGGCGGTGTCGTCCGGCTGAATGGTCTGGCTGAGCACCGATCCGGTGAAATTGTCCGCGGTCAACACGCCGTTGATTTCTTTTGTCACTTTTTGTTCCAGCACCGCGCTCTCTTCGGCGCTTCGGCTCTCCACGCTGACCAATATCGAATTGGAGCTGTTGTTGAGAAACCCGTTTCTCAGCATGGAACCGATTAACGCGTTGGTGGTCACTTCCAGTGAACTGCCTTTAAAATTCATATCCCCGATAACGACTTTCGCGTCTTCGTTTTTGGGGATGACGTCCAGTACCGATTCTTTTTCGTTTACCTTGATTTCCAAGCTGGGATTTACTTCCAGCGCCACGGTAGAAGCAACCGAATAATCGGCGCGGTATACACGGTAGCCGAGCAGTCCGCCCGCTATCAGCATCAGCGCCGCCGCGGCGCCGACCGTCCATTTAATCCAAGCGGGCCTTTTGGTTTTCGTTGTCATGGCAACAGGCTCTCCTTTTTCCGGTTTGGGCGGGCAATCCTTTTTGATCGCCTCAAAATTATCCGGCGTCGCCGCCGCAAAAGCACGGTTCAGCCGCTCGTTAATCTCTTTATCGTAAGCCATTCCGTTCTCCCCCTTATAACCGCGCACGCAGTTTGGCCATAGCCCGATTGTACTTTGACAGAACCGTGGACAGCGGCATCCCCAGCAAATCGGCAATTTCCCGGTGCTTCAGTCCGGATACCGCGTGTAATACCACAATCTGTCTCTCTTCGTCCGAAAGCGTGTGCATACATTCCGAAAGTGCCAAACGGTCCTCTGCGGAAGCGTTTATCTCCGCCAAATCCGGAAACCCCTCCTGAAGGGTTTCCTTTTTGCGGTCTCGCAAAATCGCCAGACAGCAGTTGCGCGCCACCGTAAGCACCCATGCCATGGGATTCCCCATCGGCCGATAACTGCCGGACGCACGGTATACCCGAAGGTAACAGTCGTGCATGGCGTCTTCCGCATCCTGCCGCCGCTGCAGAATGGACAGCGAGAAGCTGAACACCGCCGTGCGGGTATCCCGGTACATCTGCTCAAACGCCTCGGCGTCCCCCCGCGCAATCAACCGAATCTGCGCATCAAGTTCTTTGGGATCCACTCTGTTTTCTTTTGCCAATGCCGCCACCTGCTTTCCGAAGATACACTCGGTATGAAAGCGCTTTCGTAAAAGGAAATGCACCAAAGCGCCGTTTTATCGCATACCGAAAAAATTTTTTTGAAAATTTCTGGCTCTCCGCCGCCGGAACACCGCCGAAGCCTTACCGGAAAGCCAAAGACAACCCAAAGGCAACAAAGAAAGAAACACGCAAAATGACCGGTTCAGCTGCATTTTCGGCCGCATTTTTTGCTTTTGGGCAACACCGCACCATAAATCGGCTGCCGCGCAATGCCTGCCCGAGCGGCTTTGCGTCTTTTCCGTCATCTATTTCAAAAATCATCGCGAATACATAAAGTCACACGGCCGCGCGCCGTTTGAAAAACCGAGAGTAAACAAGAGTAAACACAGGAGTGAAGAAAATGGTACGGTTCAACAACGAATGGGACGCGCTTCTCGCCGATGAATTTCACCGGGATTATTACCTGCGCCTTCGCGAATTTCTCAAGCGGGAATACCGCACGCAAACCGTTTACCCGGATATGCACCATATTTTTTACGCCCTTCAGGTCACTTCCTACAGCGACGTGCGGGCGGTCATTCTGGGACAGGATCCGTACCACGGCCCCGGGCAGGCGCATGGTCTGTGCTTTTCGGTACAGCCGGGCGTCGCGCCGCCGCCCTCCCTGCAGAATATCTTCCGGGAATTACACGACGATTTGGGGATTTCCGTGCCCGCCACCGGCTGCCTGACGCCTTGGACAAAACAGGGCGTTCTGCTGCTCAACACGGTGCTGACCGTGCGGCAGGGACAGCCGAACAGCCACAAATCCAAGGGCTGGGAACCGTTCACCGACCGCATAATCACCCTTTTGGACAATCGCGAAAAGCCGATGGTGTTTTTGCTGTGGGGCGCCAACGCCGGGGCAAAGGCGGCCCTGCTGCGCAATCCCCGCCACCTGACGCTGCGCGCGGCGCACCCCAGCCCGCTTTCCGCCTCCAAAGGATTTTTCGGATGCCGGCATTTTTCCCAAACCAACGCCTTTTTGCGCGCTCAGGGAGAAGGAGAAATCGACTGGCGGCTGTAACTTTGGCTACGGACTTTCTTTTCTCCGGGCCCGCCGCATCAGCGCCGCCGCGATATACACCGCCGCCGCGCCGATCACCAGGCCGGCAAGATCAATCATCACGTCCACGGGGTTTCCGGCCCGGTCAGGCACAAACAACTGATGCACCTCGTCCCCCGCCGCCGTCAGAATACCTCCGCCCACGGTGCCGAACCAGCGCACCCATTCGGGGAGCGGAAACTGCCGAAACAAAAGCATCAGCGACGCACCCAGCAGGGCAAATTCCGTCATGTGCCCCAACTTGCGCGTCAAAGGGTGAAACGCCCGCACGATTTGCTCAAAATCCGGCCTTTCCCGTATGGCCGGTATGCGGGACAGTACCCACCGAACCAGCCTTCCGCTCACGCTTCCGCTCTCCAGCCCGTTTTGAGAAGAAAACCAGAAAATCATAAGCAGGCACCCGATGACCGCCGCAAAACATATCAGGCGCTTAACTGTGCGCATGATCAAAACCCCTTACCGATGCGCGAGCACGGTATTTTTTAACGCTTCGTATTCCGTAACGCCGATCACCCGGTCTGCCGGTTCTCCGTTTTTGAAAATCACCATATTGGGGATTGACCGGACCCCGTAACGCGCCGACAGCCCGGGATACGCGTCCACATCCACTTTGGCGACGGAAATGTCCGGAACTTCCCGGTCCAGCTGTTCGAGAACAGGCGCCATCATCTTACAGGGAGGGCACCAATTCGCCCAAAAATCCACCAAAACCAGCGGATGTTCCCGCAAAAATTCGAAAAACCCGTTTTCGTGTAATTCCGTAATCAATGTTTACCCGTTCCTTTCTCTGTGCCAGCGCACGCCCTGAGGAGTATCTTCCACCACAATACCCCGTTCTTTCAGCCAGTCGCGGATACGGTCGGATTCTGCCCAGTTTTTTTCGCTCCTCGCTTTGGCGCGCGCGGAAATCATCGCTTCGATTTCCTCATCGGTTTCCGAAGACCCGCTGCGTCCGTACAGCAGCCCCAGCACGCCGGCCAATTCGCGAAGCCCGTTCAACGCCGCCTGCGCCCCGCTTTGCGACAGGGCGTTTTCTTTCAGCCGCACGTTGATATCTTTCACCAGATCGAACAGGGACGCAATGGCATCGGCGGTGTTGAGATCGTCTTCCATATTCGCCGTAAACCGCTCGCGTCTCTCGGCAAGAGAATCGGCCATCTGCGCGTCTTTTGCTCCCGTTCCCCCGTTTTGCGCGGCAAAAACCAGCGCTTCTTCGCACCGGTACAGCCGATCCAACGCCGCCGCCGCCTGACCGATGCTTTCCGGGGAATAATTAATCGGGCTGCGGTAAGACGAGGAAATCAGGAAAAACCGAACCGCTTCGTAACCGTAAACGCGGGCAACCTCCCGAACCGTGAAGAAATTCCCCAGCGATTTGGACATTTTTTTACGGTTCACATTAATGTGCCCGTTATGCATCCAGTAATGCGCGAACGGGACGCCGTTTGCGCACTCGCTTTGCGCAATCTCGTTTTCGTGGTGGGGAAAAATCAAATCCTGCCCGCCGCAATGAATGTCGATGGTCCGGCCCAGATACCGGCGCGCCATGGCCGAGCACTCAATATGCCAGCCCGGCCTTCCGGGCCCGAAAGGAGAATCCCAGTACGGTTCCGAGGGCTTGGCCGCTTTCCAAAGGGCAAAATCCAGCGAGTCCTCTTTTTCTTCCCCCACGGCGATGCGCGCGCCGCTCTCTAAATCGTCGATGGGCTGGTGACTGAGTTTTCCGTATTCCGGAAAAGACCGGGTGCGAAAATAGACGTCCCCGTTGGCGCTTCGGTACGCGTGCCCCTTGTTCAGCAGCGTTTGAATCATATCCAGAATTTCGGCTATGTTTTGGGTGGCTCTGGGGTGCACCGTCGCCTCCCGCACGCCGAGGCCCTCGGCGTCTGTCCGGTATTCCGCGATAAACCTTTCGGAGATTTCCTCGCTTGTTACCCCTTCTTCGTTGGCCCGGCGGATAATCTTATCGTCGACATCGGTAAAATTCTGCACAAACCGGACTTTCATGCCCCGCCATTCCAAATACCGGCGAAGGACATCAAAAACACAAAGCGGCCTTGCGTTTCCGATATGAATATAATCGTACACGGTGGGTCCGCAGGCGTATATCGTGACTTCTCCCTCCTTAATGGGAAGGAGTTCCTCTTTGGCACGCGTCAGGGTATTGTAAATTTTCATGGCTGCTCATCATCCTTTTGTATGTCATCGATCCGACGGCGTAGGCGGTCGATTTCGCACCGCAGACGGCAAAGTTCCTGAGAAACCGGATCGGGAATGTGAATCTGATCCAAATCGGATCCGTTCACCCTTTCGCCGTTGACGCGAACCACTCTGGCGGGAACGCCCACGGCGGTGGAATTATCCGGAATATCGGAAAGCACCACGGCTCCGGCCGCAATGCGCACATTGTTGCCGATATGAATCGGGCCGAGAATTTTGGCCCCCGCGCCCACCATGACGTTGTTGCCGAGCGTAGGGTGGCGTTTGCCCTTATCTTTGCCGGTTCCGCCCAAAGTGGCCCCCTGATACAGCGTGCAGTCGTCGCCGATTTGCGTGGTTTCCCCAATCACCACACCGGTTCCGTGATCGATGAACAGGCGTTTGCCGATTACCGCATCGGGATGAATCTCTATGTTGGTTCGGCGTACACACCGCTGAGAAATCCATCTGGCCAGAAATTTCATTCCGTGCCGGGAACACCATTGCGCCCGCCGGTGGGACCGAACCGCTTTCACGCCGTTATACAGCAGCAGAATTTCCAAGGCGGACCGCGCGGCGGGGTCGCGCGCGCGAACGGTGGCGATATCTTCTTTCATTTGCGCAAACATTTCTGAAGCCACCCTCTTTACCGCAAAAACCGCCTGCAATCGTAAATATAACGCGCTCCGGAAATCACCGTAAAAATCACCGAAATCCAGATAAGCACCTTGCCGATGAATATCGGCGCCGAGAAGAGCATCCGGGGCAGAAAAGTCAGCCACCGGGAAAGCTCGTTCCACTGTAACGCCGCCATGGAGAACAAAATGGCGATATATTGCGCCACCGTCTTCAGTTTTCCGAAAAAGTTTGCCTCAACTACTTCTCCCCCGTTTGCCGCAAGCATTCTCACCGAACTCACCGCGAATTCTCTGGTCAGAATCAGCATTAACGCCCACACATTGACCATGCCAAGCGGCAAAAGAACCACAAAGGCAGAAGTGGTGAGCATTTTATCCGCTATCGGATCCAAAAACTTTCCGAAATCGGTGACCAAGCCCCTGCTGCGGGCAATCCTGCCGTCCCAGTAATCGGTCAGACAGGCGGCCGCGAAAACGATTCCCGCAATCACGTAATGAAAGGGAAACGACCACATCATAAACAGCATGTATACCGGCACCAAAACAACCCGGATCAATGTCAGCCGGTTGGGCAAATTCATCCCGTTCACTCCGTTTCTCCCAGCAAATCCAAATCCGTCACATCGGTAATGCGCACGTTTACAAAATCCCCGGGACGCACCGTTTTCCCGGCGGAGAAAAACACTTTTCCGTCGATTTCCGGAGCATCGGCAAAGCACCGGCCAATCCAGCGCCCGGCGGCTCGGTCGTACCCCTCCGCCAGCACGATTAAGGTCTTGCCCGCAAAGGTTTGCAGCCATTCTCCGGAAAAACGCTGCTGCTGCGCCATCACAATATCCCGTCGCCGTTCCTTTTCCTTTTCGGGAACCTGGTTCGGCAGTTCGGCGGCTCTGGTGCCTTCCTCCCGCGAATACGGAAAACAGCCCAGCCATTCAAAACGGACATCCGCCAAAAACGCGCAAAGTTCCTCAAAGGCCTGCGGCGTTTCCCCCGGGAATCCGGTCATAACGGTGGTGCGCAAAACTATCCCCGGTACCCGCTGCCGGATACGGGCAAACAACCGGGTCAGGGAAGTTCTGTCCCCCTGCCGGCCCATAGCCCGAAGCACCGCGCCGTCGGCATGCTGCAGGGGAACATCCAGATATTTGACGATTTTCGGCTGAGCGGCCATCACATCCAAAAGCCGGCCGGTGATATGCTCCGGGTAGGCGTACAAAAGACGAATCCACTCAATGCCCTTTACATCGCACAGCCGCTCCAGCAGCCGGGGCAACCGGCTTTCCCCGTACAGATCCCTTCCATACAGCGTGGTGTCCTGAGCCACCACAACCAGCTCTTTCACGCCGCTTTCGGCCAGAGAACGCGCCTCTCTAAGCAGCATATCCGGCTCCCGGCTGCGCATTTTCCCGCGAATCAGCGGAATGGCGCAATACGCGCACCGGTTATCACAACCGTCCCCGATGCGCAAATAAGCGGTGTAAAACGGCGTCGTCTGCACGCGGTCGCCCTCTATAGACCAGTTCTCCGCGGAGGGAAACCGGCTGACGGTTTCGCCGCGCATCACATCGGCGACAACCTGCGCGATATCGGCGTTTCCGCCCAAACCCACCACCGCGTCGCATTCAGGAAGTTCGCGCTGCATCTCTTCCCGGACACGCTGAGCCAGGCATCCGGTCACAATGAGTTTTTGAATCTTTCCCTCTTTTTTGAGCCGGCCGAATTCCAGAATCGTTTCGATGGCTTCCCGCTTGGCATCCTCGATAAACCCGCACGTATTGATAATCACGGCGTCCGCCTGTTCGGGATCCGGCTCCAGCGTATACCCCGCCTTTTGCAGTGCAGCGAGCATCAATTCCGCATCCGCCTGATTTTTCGGGCATCCCAGCGATACCATCCCTACTTTGACCGTCATAATTCCTCCCGATCCCGTGTTTCCTCCGCCAGCGCTTCCGCAGCGGCCTTGGCGTCGGAATACGAAAACCCGTAGCGGGATAACATGCCGAGCGCCTTTTGCCGGACGGCGGCGTCGGAAAGATTATTATACCGTTTTTTGCGCAATAATTCAAGTGCCCGGTCCGTTTCATTATCCGGTAAACCATCCACCGCCAAGCGCACCGTTTGCCCGGAAAATCCCTTTTCGCTCAACGCTATCGCAATCCTCCGGTTGGGATAAAACTTGCGGGACGCCATATCGGCGGCAAGCCTACGCGCGTACGCGCCGTCGTCAATTAATCCGCCGGCCGCCAGTTCCTCCGCCGTGCTTTGGGCAATTTCCCGGCCAAACCCGGCGCGAACCAGCTTTTCCGCCATTTCCCCGCAGCCGTAATCCCGCGCCGACAGATAATATAACGCCCGGGATTTCGCGCGAAAGCGCTCGGATTCATACGTCAGCGCTTCCCATTCCCCGGCGCCGATGTCGCTTCCCTGCGCATAACCGCTGCGTTCCCAAACGGTTGTATCGATTTCCCCGACGGTCTCGTCGTCGAAAGTCACCAAGGCCAAATGCCCCTTTTTCGGCTGAACAGAAATCACACGCAAGCCGTCCACCCCCGTTTTTGCCGTGCTTTTGCTCTATTGTACCGCAAACCGCCGCAATTTTCCAGTAAAAAAAGAGACGCCCTCTTTTTGAGAAGACGTCTCTTCGGTTCGGTTTGAATCACCCGCGCATTTCCGCATAACACTCGCTGCAGTACACAGGGCGATCCTCACGCGGAATAAAGGGCACCCTCGCCTCTTTTCCGCATTTGGCGCAAATCGCCGTATGCATTTCCCGCTGACCTCTCGCCGCCTGCTTGCGCGCATCGCGGCATGCTTTGCAGCGCTGCGGCAGGTTGACGAAACCTTTTTCCGCGTAAAATTCCTGCTCACCGGCCGTGAACACGAATTCGCTTCCGCACTCCTTGCAGGTCAGGGTCTTGTCCTCGAACATTGTTCTCCCTCTCTTCTGAGTTTTCGCCATGCCACCCGGGCAGGTTCTCCGACAAAAAACCGTAACCGCGGTTTTTTGTCCGTTGGGTAGTATACACAATTCTGCCCGATTCGTCAACGGGTTTTTTTGACATCATATCAAGATTGTACAAAGCATTTAGGTGACCTCTAAAAATTCCTGTCTAAAGGCAAAAATTTCGTCAATTTAATATC
>CAZMAM010000011.1:0-36975 GCA_964564305.1 uncultured Eubacteriales bacterium | reverse complement strand
AAAAAAAGATGGAACTGCAAAAATATGGCTGAAGCCTATTAATTAGAGGCTCCCTAATGATGAAAACGAGATATTCGAGAAAACCGGAAAACATATTGGACAATTGTATAATACACCAACGCCAATGGAGCCCAAAAAACTGGAACGCGATTTTAATCTGGATACAGGTAGTTATAATTATCACTTATATCCCAAAGATTCGGATATCGAGGTTTGTATTGCATGCAAAATTCAATGCAACAGAAAAAAAGTAATAGAAGAATTTCAAAATCACTCCAACTGTCAGGTAGTTGATGAGGTGGGGCTTAGTACTATTGAAGCAATTCAAAATGATCAGGAACACAGTGAGCCGAATATATTCTATGTGTATCCCAGATATGGTAGCAGAGGCCTTTATCTTTCTGATCAACGCCGATACTCCGGTATATTTAAATGTATCGCTGTCAAAATGAATGGTATAATCTATGAGTTGAATTTCATGCGTTTCTTTGTTGATAATGCTGACAGCGTTAATTGCATTTTAAAATCATTGCAATTTGACCGCTGTTTAGGTTCATCCGTAAATAAATCTAATGAAAACAGCAAATGTGATATTTGTTATCCAAAGACAGCTTGCGATCAGACTGAGGCGGATTTGCAGACATTATTAAAAAATAAAAGCTTTTGTTATAACCCTTCAGTCAGCTTTTACGATGATGCGAAAATCATTGTAGAGGCCTTTATCCGTTTTATAGAAATCTGTGATCGCGGGATTTAACTTATTGTCCAAAAAGACAAAAACCTAAAATGTGTTTGAGAGGCTGAGAATATCTGCATGCAACTTTTTCGTAAGCTGTTTTTGAAATTATCTTCATGGATTCGAGGAAAAATCCAGTTATTTCTGGAAAATCCGATGCAAAATGCATCCCTGTGTTGCTCTTACTTAGTTATTGCCGTATCGGCTGTCGTTTTTGTGGTGGCTCTTGTTATTTACTCTGTTCATGGCGGTTTTCAGGAGCAATGGCGGGCTATTGAAACGGATATATGGCACTCCTTTACATGGGGAACGGTATCTGTATTTTATAAACCTGTTGTGGTTATTCCGATTGTGTGCCTCATGGCATTAGGGTTTATTTTTATGATGATAGATTTCTATCTGTCAGCAACAGTGGTGCGCAAAGTTTTTGGAACTATTGCGTTATCACTTATTGCTTTATCGACCGCTTTTATATGTATTACTGAATTTTCACCATGGGTATACAATTGGCTTGTGATAATATTTGAAAAAATATTGCCTGGCCATTCACTCGAGGATTTATTTTCCGTTTTGCTCATTGTCCTTCTCATTGTCCTTATTGTCATGTCCGTCCTGTTAATCATATTACTTCCGGAAAAGAGCCTGCTTTGGCATATCGTGGTTGCAGGAGTGGTTGCATTTGCCGGAGTTCCCCTTTTAGTCGCATTGATAGAAAATATTCTTTCTCTCATTGTCATTGCCCTTTTGATTGGAATCGTATTGATTTTCTTTCTGCCTTCACTTTTCTCAGGCAATTCAAGCAGTGTTGAAACGGACAATTCCTATCATCAACCCGATTCGATACCTGATGTGCAAAATGCTCGCATGAACACAGAAAGTCAAAGAAGCTCTGCTGCAAAAAAAGAAAAGTCCGAAGAGAGCGACCCCAAAATCATTAAAGTAAATCCGGGTGATCGGTTATATTTGGATGAGGGAGAGGGCTTTTTTGCGCCTATGACAACATGTATTTTTATTGATACGCTTTTTGATTCACATAAATACCTTTGCACTTTGCAAGATCTAAGAGACGGAAAAGTTGAAATATGGCAGAACGGAAGCATGCGCAAATTTTAAGGAAGAAAACAATAGAGCAAAAGTGCGTATTTGTATCATTCGTCATCGAATGCACCAAAAGAAGATGAGGCTTTTAATTTTCGTTATGAAGTGAATCGGATGGATTGAATGTTGACACAATAGATTGGAAAACTTCGAGTTGTACGAAACAATGGGGGGCGTTATTATGCATGAATACTGGCGGCAAATACAGGATAAGGAAAGTCTTGAACGAGGCATTTTTCTGATTTTACCGTTGGTGTTTAATAATTGTTGCGGTTTGGATCACATATCTGTACCGGGAACGCCAATTCCATTTCAATCAGATGATTTTATTGAGCTCATGAATAAAAAGTGTCGGGTAAACGGCAATTTTGTTCGTCGTTATCGGTTAAATATGTTTATCCATCATTCATTTGCGGAAATTGATTTTCCGGTTTCCGATATTCAATTCTTTGCATTCTACAATGGAGTAGCATTTATTACCGTATATCTGGATTACAGCAATAAGAATGCACAAAATGTATATCAATTCATTAATCCGGGATATCTCAGTGAAAATATGGATATTCAGCAGCATCAGCTTCTGTTTTTGCAAGATATCCAAACGCACATTTTGAATCAAATTAATCCCAAAATGACATGGTTTCAGCCGGACGAGAACAACTTACGCATGATACTTAAAGAGGCTTATCGCATGAATGTAGCCTATGTTCCTCATCGATTTCCCAATACGGATATTATACGAAAGGTTACATATAATGTACACAGGCTTATCGAACTGTCTCGAGACTTTGAGGATTCATCGGAAACAGATTTGGCTTATGTTTCGGGAGCAAAAGATGTGGATACAGAGGATTACGGGTGGGGTTGTGCCATTTCTTCTCAGGATATTTCTTTTGTCTATGTGCAAAGTTCGATACCGTTGTATGAACGATCTGCGAATGATTTGCTTCTTACGCTATTGGTTATGCATCAAAAATACTCTTGTTTGCTTTTAGATGAGGAAATTTATCAGCGGCATTCTCTCCAAGGACGTGAAAGAAAAAGTTTTTCCAAGAACATTCAGGATGTAAAGTGGGAAGCGATGAAATTTATTGCATACGGAACTTTGGAACCATCACAGATATCTCGATGGAATAATATATGTGATATCTATCGTCTGTTGATTGCAATGACAGGTGTAGAGGAATCATTGACAACGGTCAAAGCTAAAATCAATTTGATCAACGAACAACAAGATCAAATTGATTCACGGAGAGAAACAATCATAACGATGATTATTGCCGTGTTTGGATTAGTGTCTATTATTGCATCTGTTTTGCAAATCGTAGATTTTTTATCGACGCGCCGAATAGCCTTGCTTGTGAGTTTCGGCATTACTATGGCGGCGGTGCTGATTGTATTTTTACCCTTTATTAGGATTTTCTGGAAGAGGAAAAAATCCAAAGGAGATGTGTGATTGTGACTGAGGATATAAAAGAGATAGTCGATAAAACCGGAAAACATATTGGAATTGGAAAGTTGTATGAAATAATGAAACCCAGGGAATATGAAATAATGAAACCCAGGGAATTGGATTGTCAGGGTAATGTTGATAAAAAGACCGGTAATTTTCACTTATGGCCCAAAGACTTGGACATTGAAAATGGTATTAAAGATGAAATTCAATGCATGAGAAATAAAATAATAAAAGTATTTCAAGATTGTCAAGATTGTCAGGTGTCAAAATGTCAGGAGTACAAATGTAAAGTAGTCGATGAGTCAGCTAAAGAGCTAGGAAATGGCAAAAATATTATTCAAAAAATCCAAAAAGATCAAAAACACAGTGACCCGAATATAATTTACGTGTATACAGGACCTGGTAGCGGAGGCCTTCCCCTTTGTGATCAACACCGAGTTTCAGGTATATTTAAATGGATCGCTGTTAAATTGAATGGTATGGTCTATGAGCTGAATTTCATGCGTTTCTTTGTTGATAGTGTGGACTGTCTTCATAGCAGAGTTAATTGTATATTAAAATCATTGCAATTTGACCGCTGTACAGGTTCATACGTAAATCAAAATGAGAACAGCAAATGTGATATTTGTTATCCGAAGACAGCTTGCGATCAGACTGAGGCGTTGCAGACGTTATTAAAAGATCGGCAAGGTAAAAGCTTTTGTTATAATCCTTCAGTCAGCTTTTACGATGATGCGAAAATCATCGTAGATGCCTTTATCCGTTTTATTAAAATCTGTGATCGCGGAATTTACCTTATTGTCAAGAATGACATTTTAAGCATGGACTGTGACAATCGATATTATTTGAAGTTAAACCGAACCGCGTCACGCTTAGAGGTATATGAAAAATCCACATCGTTTCACGATGTACCAATTATACCTGTCCGAAATGATTTTGACTTTTCCGATTATGCATTTTATGTGTTGAGTAAAGCGATTCCATGTATTTTCGGAGATGCATTCACTGATACGCCAAAGGGAATCTTTCGAATTGAACAGAAGTCGGATGAGGAATATATCAGTTCGTATTATCCAAAATACGACAAGGTCAAATTTTTCGGTTATTTGGTTTTTTTCGAAGATTATTTTATTCACAGCAACCTGTATTCTATAGATGTTACGAAAGCTGCTTTTCGCGATACTAAACCCATCTCTTCACAAGATGAACATACCACGGGTTGCATTCGCGTGAAACAGGAAGATTTAGATTGGCTGGTACAAAATATCTCACTGCACATTACGGTAGAAACTTGATATATTCTTGGGTGCTTTTGGCTGTCGTTGTATCTTTCCTCATCGAATGCACTAAAAAATTGAGGCCTTTAATTTTCGTTAAAAAGCGAACTGAATGTGGGCGCAATAGATTGAAAAGCATCGAATGAAATGATATTAAACTGCGAGCATCATGCAATGGCAGATAGTTTTGCCGATGCGAAAAATGTTTTGTGTTAGGCAAGGCTCTATGCTGGTAATACGGAATTTGCTTTTGAATAGGATCAACAAATAGATGGTAAGTTGTTTGTAAGGTAACATTCATATGAGTATATTTAAAAGTAAAAAAAATCAAAATAACGACAAGCGTTACTTGATTATTATCACCGGTTGTGCCGGTTCGGGTAAAACGACTATTGGGAAAGCACTTTCCAAGCGGTTAAATTACGCATACATTGATAAAGATACGGTAACCAGAGAATATACCGATTTTATTCTTACCCAATTTGGATCCGGTGCAGGTGACAGAGAATCCGATTTTTATCGCAAGCAAATTCTTCCGATAGAATATCGCATTACATTTAAGCTTTGCAAAGAAATTCTTGAGAACGGCAGCGATGTTGTATTAACTATTCCGTTTATCGATCAGATAAAAAACTGGTCAGAGTGGATGGCGATCAAAGATGAAGCCATGATCGGTGATAATATAAATATTAAATTCATCTGGATAAAACATGATATTGATACCGAAAAATCAAATATTTTAAAGCGCAATGCTGTCCGAGATACATATAAACTGAATCATTGGGACCAATATGCGGCAACTGTCGATGGAATTCAGCCCTCCCCAGAATTTCAGGCCTACATTTATGTGAATGACTGCGAGGTAAACTTGTCTGACACACTTGCGGAGGTAACCGATTGGATAAAAAAATAGTGCTCCTTTCTGGAATGCCCGCAAGCGGTAAAGATACAGTTACCCAAACATTATGTGCGACGGATCCCTCTTTTATCCTGTTTAAAAAACATAAATCTGTAGGTTTAAATGACAAAATCAAAGAAACATATGTTAATATACCTGTCGAAGAGTTTGAACAAAAAATCAGAAACGGTGAATTTATTCAATATCATCAAAGATATGGAAGATTTTATGGAATTGCCGTAGATTCTTTGCTGAGTTATTTGCAAAGGAATTTGATTCCCATCATTCATATAGGAAGAATAGAAAATTATTATGCATTTTGTGATAATTTTCATTTACTGGTTCAAAGATATAAATTTCAAGCAGATATATACCATATTCTGCTCTGGGAAACATGGGAAGTTTTACATTCCAGAATTATTTTAAGAGATAAAACGGAAGAAGAAATACAAAAAAGATTGCAAGCCGCGAAACAGGAATTTGAAGATAATATACAAATGATGAATAAGTGTCAAAGGCCGTTTACACTTGTGATTAAAAACACGGATTTGCATAAAACATGCAATAAGATTTTGGACATAGTTATTGGTGGAAATAATTCAATGGACGATGGGTATAATGAATTTTGGAAATATTTGCGCAGTTTAGGAGTATGCGATGAGTGAAAATATCTTTTATGAACAATCGGAATCAATTAATATCAAATCAGATTCCGAAAAGAAAACATTTGAGAAAATCACCTTGTCATCTAAAACAAGGGATAGAAAATTTTTCGTTGAAGTGGAGATTATATCTTGCAAAACACCCGATAAGAAACTTACGTTTGATTGTTGTATTTTTGATAAAATCAGCATAAAACAGGAAAGCAACGAATCTATTCAGGAAATTAGGTTTAAAAATTGTGAGATTAATGAAATCAGTTTCCGTGGCTGCAATGGAATAAGAATTGTTTTTGAATCAAGTCCTGTGCAAACCATTTCATTGGAAAACTGTGATAAATCCAATATTAGGATTGAGAATTCAAATGTTCAAATGCTGTCATTTATGGGAATCGGGGAAATAACGGAGGTCAGCATAGCCGGCATACCGGATGAAATCTGTATTGGTACCATCAATAGCAATGAAACCCAAATAAATAAATTAAAATTAAATCACTGTCATGTCGAGAGTATTTATGTGGGGTTTATTGATTTATTAGAAATTGAAAAAGGTGCAACCTTAGATTATTTTTATATATACAGTAAAGAGGAATTGCAGCGTTTTCTTAATATATTGAAAAAAAGACAAAATGAGTTGGCGAATGGTTCAATTTCTCAAAAAGAAGCCGAATTAAACTATCAGCAGAAAATTTTGCTTGCGGCTTTCAATCAATATTCTGCAAAAAATAAATTTCAAGAAATGGATGCTTGCCTTGTCAGACTGCGTAGAATTAACTGCCGTTTAAATCGGCTCAACACAAGAAATCTGCTGAAAAAAACAGGGTATTTGATTGAAAATTTTATTTTGGGAAAAATGTTTGGCTGGGGTGTGCGGATTGTGAATTCCGTAATTACCGCATCCGTTATCATTGTCGCTTTTGCATTGATATACTTTGTTGCACTCCGGCATTCCGTAGGAAATGCATGGCAGTGTATTCAGATATGTTTTGAGTCATCTATAAATCGCTTTTTTAATGTAAGTGAAGTGAATCCGATTTTAATTCTGGAACATTTTGACACAGCCGAACAGATTATCGGCGTGATAATTTTAACCATATTTACCGGCGTGATAGCACGAAAAATTATCAGGTAGGGGATATTTCTTTACTTATGCAATTAGTGGTTAAATTGAGAAATCCTGATCCGATATGGGACAAATATATAAAACAATTACAATCCGTTGTAGATACATGTGTTTTATATGAAACTGAGCCCCTTACCATTTGTCGGGATGCAGAAGCAATGATTACAACACACATAAATAAAGAAACATTGTTTTATTTTCCCGCTCTGAAAAAAATATTTCTTTTCAAAACAGGGATGGATGAACTTCCGCTTGAAGAAATGAGCAAAAGAAATATTTCTGTGAACTGTTCTTATGCAAATGCAGATGTAATCGCCGAGCACGCTTTGTCATTGGCATTGGCTTTGTTGCACAGAATCCCGGAATTTCATAACGATTTATGTAAAGGCGTATGGTATTCTGATGGACGAAATTATTATTGGAGAAGTATCCAATCATTTCACATCGGGATTCTGGGCTTTGGTCATGTCGGAAAGAGTCTTTATCAAAAACTTTATCCTTTAAATCAAGATATTATGGTACTAAATAAAAGCGGGAAATACCCGAAGAATGTCCAGCATGCGGCCACATTTGAAGAATTAATCCGTAAATGTAATCTTTTGTTTCTCTGCCTTCCCAAAACAGCCGAAACTATTGATTTGTTTAACGAAGAAATATTCAACCAAATGGGAGATACCTATCTCATCAATGTTTCACGCGCTGAGATATGCAATGAAAGAGCCCTATTTGAAGCCCTGTCACAAAATCATCTTGCAGGATATGCGAGTGATGTGTGGTATAATAATCCCAACAAATCAGACAAGACACAACGAGTCTTGCCTTCAAAATACCCGTTTGAAACATTGAGTAATGCCATTCTGTCACCTCATTGTGCGACTCATGATTTCAATGCCCATGAAAGATATATCCAAAATGCGGTAGAATCCTGCATTACCTATTTTCAAAATAAAACAGGGAAAGGCGCTCAAAGTCGATAAACGGAATACCGTTATACGTAAATGAAACGGTTTGGTTGGATAACCGGTGGCATTTCATCACATATCTAATGCGCAAAAATATGGATGAGGAGATATTATGAAACAGGTTAAACTGGAATTTAACGGATCGTGGGTCTTGAAACATCGCGGGGACAGTAAGCTTCCCATCGATTTGTTTGTGGATGCTGCTTCGGCCAAAATCGGGGGAGATGTAAAGGTATCCAAAAGTACATTGACGGAATGTGAATTATTGCTTATTGATTCCAAATTGTCCTCTGAAGAAATCAATACTATAGTTGCCGATGTTCTTAAGCAGGAATTCAGTATTGATAAAGAGTCCGATGTTGCGACATATGCTATAAATGATATTAAGGACAAAGCCTCACCGAAAGATGTTGACGAAGTGCCTGGTAGCCATGTTTCAAGCGATCCGCCTGAACAACGGCAATCTGCCAAAAAAGCATATGCTTCCGGTTATGCCAAGAAAATTTCCATTGAAGAAAGAATAAATTCACTGGTCGGAGCCGATGAATACAAGTCCTTTCTAAGAGAACTGCACTTGATTGCTCCCCTTATTGTAAAGCATAAAACAAAAGAGACTTTTGCTTTCCAAAATTATTTGTTTTCCATCAATAAGGGCTGCGGACTAACCACATATTTACAGCTTTTTGCGGATGTGTTGTCCGATAGCGGATTGTTTCAATTTTCGGGAGAGAATCCGGTAATAGAGAAAAAGCTTTTGCCACCCGGAAATGATTCTTTTGATTCAGTAATGTCGCTTTTGAATGGGTATGGCAATAATTCCGGGAAAGTGATTTGTATAGATATCAGCGAGTGGATGACGAATCCTTCCGATAAGCGTATGAGAGACTTTTTATCTCTGCTTGAGGACCAAAGTACAAAGAATATTATTGTTTTCAGGGTTCCGTTTGTGGAATCCGATATATTGGATGATATAAGTGCGTCGTTGTCAGATATCCTGTTTATCCGTTCAATTGCCTTTCCTCCGATGTCTGTTGAAGAACTGGTTGCGTGCGGCAAAACCTTCCTGAAGGGATTCGGTTATACGGCCGATGATGGAGCTTGGGCACTTTTCCAGAGAAGAATTATTGATGAGAAAAGCGATGGACGCTTTTATGGATTCAATACCGTGAACAAAGTAATTCACGAAATGATATACCGCAAGCAACTCTATGATGCAAGACATAATACCGACAGCGACATCATCAAAAGCGAGGAATTGAGCGGTCTGTCAAAGCCGGACAGCGGAGAATCTGGGGGTATGTCGGCACTCAAAAAAATGGTTGGAATGGAGGAAATATGCAAAAGTGTTGATGAGATCATTGCTCAGATAGAACTTGCCAAGGCCAATACAAAACTTGGCAATCCGTGCTTACATATGCGTTTCGTCGGAAATCCCGGGACGGGCAAAACAACGGTTGCAAGGCTTATCGGGCAGATACTTAAAGAACGCGGCATACTCAGAAACGGGAATTTTTTTGAGTATTCGGGAAGAGACTTCTGTGGCAGATACATCGGTGAAACGGCGCCGAAAACAGCGGGCATGTGCAGGGATGCCTATGGATCCGTAATGTTTATTGATGAAGCATATTCTCTTTACAGAGGAGAGGATAATAGCAGAGATTACGGCAGAGAGGCACTGGATACACTTATTGCAGAAATGGAAAACCACAGGGAGGACTTTGTTGTTATAATGGCGGGTTATCCCGATGAAATGGCGCAATTGATGAAAGGAAACGCAGGTCTTGAGAGCCGGATGCCCTACGAAATTGTTTTTCCGAATTACTCGCGTGAACAGTTGTACGAAATATTTATGAATATGGTTCAAGGCAGTGTTGCTTACGATGATGCCTTGTCGGAAGCCGTAAAGTCTTATTTTGATTCGTTAACGGATGAAACAATAACGTCCAAGACATTTAGCAACGCAAGGTTTGTAAGGAATTTGTTTGAGCGCACATGCGCTAAGGCGGGAGTCAGAACACGATTAAACAACTTGAAATCGACTTTGCTTACAAAAGAGGATTTTAATCTTGCTGTTTCAGATCGAGGGTTTGATAAACTTTTGGAAAAAAAGAAAAAAAACAGAATCGGTTTTGTTTCGTAAAAGAAACAATAAAATATATTTAAGGCTAAGGAGAAGTAAAAATGGCAGAACAGGAAAATTTAAACTTGGCAAAGACAACATTCGAGACTTTATGCAAAGCCTTGGAGCACCATGATTGGCATTACCAAAAAGATGAGGAAAACTTTACCGTCGAGTGCCGGGTACAGGGGGATGATTTGCCGATAGATATCGAGATTGTCATTGATCCGGAGAGAATGCTGATTATTCTCATGTCGCATTTGCCCTTTGCCATTTCAGAGGACAAGCGCCTTGATATCGCAGCGGCAACCGCCGCCGTAAACTACAGATTGTTTGCCGGTTCGTTTGACTATGACATTAAATCCGGTCATATGATGTTCCGCATGAGCAACAGTTTTATGGAAAGTCTTATCAGCGAAGAATTATTCATGCACATGATTATGATTTCATGCGGCATGATTGACGATTTTAACGATAAGTTTCTTATGCTCTCTAAGGGTATGATGACACTTGAACAGTTTATCGAAAACATCTAAATAATCATCTTAGAAAGGAAAATTTGCAATGGCAGAAGAAAAGAATCTTACATTGGCCAAATCGGTATTTGCGACATTTTGTAAGGCTATGGATCGCAGAGAGTGGAAATTTGAAAAAGACGAGGAAAAACTAACCGCACATTTTACCGTGAGCGGAGATGACCTTTTGATGCAGTTTACACTTGTGATTGATGCCAAAAGACAATTAATCAGATTAACGTCTCAGTTACCCTTTAGAATGAGTGAAGAAAGACGCATGGATGGCGCAATAGCAACCTGTGTCGCATCTTATGGCTTGGCAGACGGTAACTTTGATTATGACCTTTCAAGCGGAAGAATTTTTTTCAGAATGACGGCATCTTTCCGTGAAAGCCTGATAGGCGAAAAATTGTTTCACTATATGCTTGAATGCGCCTGTGATACTGTAGATGAATATAATGATAAATTCTTTGCAATCGATAAAGGTCTGCTGAGTATTGATGATTTTATTGAAAGCAATTGAAGGTTGATAAAGATTTGCAGTCAGCTTTTACTACGATGATGCGAACAGTCAATTTGAAGATCCGGATATTCGAAAGGTTAGGTAATGTCACATGAGCAAAAAGGAAAATGAGCTGCTCGAATATGAAACGGAGACAACAAATACCGAACTTGATGGCAATGACCATATTGACCCCGAAAACATCGTTTTTGACATTCAAAATAAGGCCCAAAATAGAACAGGTGAGAACGAAGAATGTAATTCCCAAAGCGGCAAGAAAGTTATATCCAAGAAAACCATCATTATAGCAGTCATTTCGGTCGTCCTTGTCATCGCAATTGTTCTTGGTCTTGTCTTTGGATTACGTGGTTGCGGAAATAGTGACAACAATGGTGACATTAATGGTGGTTTTGATGGGAATCCTTACGTAACGACGACTGCCATGCAAATACAAACAGGGAATGACAAGGGAATGTCATCAACGAATCATACCACCAAGACGACCAATAATGGCCATACAACCACAACCGTCACAGGTGTCGCCACCAACAAAACAGAGAATACAAACAACAATGGAACTCCTGCCAATCCGACGAAGACACCGACGAAGAGTCCAGCCACATCACCAACGCAAGCTCCTGTTGTGTCGCCGACCAAGGCGCCAACAGCTGCCCCGACCAATCCCCCTGCCAATCGTGTATATCACACCGCATGGGGAACGAGACCACATGAATTTGAAGAATTTGAAAGTTTCCAAAATGATATTTCTGCATACGAAGGTGGAATAGTGTTAAACTTTCATTATGATGTGTATGGGAATATTTGGATCGATCAACGGTCTCATTCAAATGGACATGGAAAATACATATTTACCGATTATTTAGACGGTAATAAAGACTTTTCTTTTGACACACGTTATGCAGGGAACGGGAATTGGTACAACAATAATTATTATTGGGGAGAAAATTATGCAATAACACAATCGAATGGCTCTGTTCCTTTTGATATTTCACAAGCAACTTCAGATATACAACAAAATAATTCATTAATATATTATTGGGAATTAGTTAATGTGTCTATGTTTCTAGACAATGCTTTAATATTTTTTCCCGAATTAAATGGAATGGTATTGACAAAAGATATGTATGACAATATTATAAGTGGATATTCAATATTCACATGTTCTTACGAAACGTTAATGGCTTGTGGAGCAACCAAAATTATGAGTGGAAATGAATGGGCATCCAATTATTTAAAATCAAATGTGATCGCACCATAAAACAAATTATTATTCAGTGACGATGTGACAAAAGCAGGGAAACCGCTCAAATGTAGGTTTGAAAATTATCCGGTCATCATAGAAAATCCCTTTGAAAAGGGAGATATCGTCTTGGACGAAGACGATCTTGGCGTCATCGATATCACCAAGGCGGAGATAGAAAGTTCCAGTCAGAAAATATGTAACGGAAACCCGATGTTTTGTGATTATTCCGATTCTACATCGACTATTGTGCAATATATCCGCAAAGACAGGAGAATCAGCCACGACCACCCTTCTCTGCTGTTTCTGAAAAGAGCCAATCCAGAAGACATTTTGCCGGAAATGTGGGATTATGCCGAGAAGGTAAACAGCATCTTAAGGGGTCAGTATTCGCTGGATTTTTTCCTGCACGAGTATGAGGAGAAGATTCGGCCAGATTCTCAACGCGGATGATATAAAGGCTGTGCCGATTCCATTCACATAATGCATTTATAGTGAGGAAGGTTTTTTGGAGTGAATAGAGGAGTGTATCGGGTATGATTGTGGCGGGTTACGCCGGAGTTGGAAAAAGCATGTTTGCGAGGGCCACCGCCGCAATCAGCATTGATTTGCACAGCATGCCGTATCGCCGGATTCTTCCGAATGAACGGGATGAAGGGGAAAGCATCAAAGCCGCCCCGTATTTATTGGCAAATCCCGCATTTCCCTATAATTATATTGCCGCGATTTTGGAAGCGGAAAGTAAGTACGAATATGTGCTGATTCCTCCGATCGGCAGTGTCTTAAGCCAAATTTACAGAGATTATCAAATCCCTTACTTATTATGTTATCCGAGTATTGAGTTGAAGGAAGAATACAGGCAAAGATTTCTTTCCCGAGGCAATACGGCCGATTTCACCGATGTGTTTATCGCACAATGGGATGAGCGGATACAAATGTTGGAAGGCGATACATGCGGCATCCACTTCAGGCTTGGGCCGGGTCAGTTCCTGACGGATATCCAAAGTGAAATGGAACACGTCATTCATAACCTGAACCGATCAGGGATAAAAGCGACAAGAAGTAAAGGCATTCTTGAGTTGCAGAAAATAGCGGATGTGATTCTGAGCCAAAGCTGCCTAACTTTTTGGGATGAGCCTACATGCTGGTATTATCCTTTAGATTTGCGCATTGCGGAAAACAGAGATTGGATTTACGATTTGGGCAAGATTTGTTACGAAAACGAAATTTTGGTAACCGCCGACGAGATTCAGGAACTGGAAACATTTTTTGATCATATGTATGCCGAAGATCAAGACAGCAAGTTGCATCAACTGGGCAGCAGGCAGGAAGTGTTGAGGCTGATCGAGAAAAACAGCCAAACGGTAATGCCAATGCCCGGTCAAAAAGCCTGAGTAAATCCTGATATAAAAAAGAAAAAATTTGATTCGTGCGCTTTATCGTGCGTTATCGTAGATTTTTATTCTTTCTTGAAGCACATTCTGTACAAAGAATGCAGAGGTTTCTTGAGCAGATTTTTGCTGAATAGTATATGTTTCGGTGATATCCACAGGTTTATCCAGAATACTCTCCAAATCAATCTTCAGAGCGGTTAAATCCAACAAATTGTGAATGGTAGAATTGGTTCTGTCAATCAGAAAATCCACATCACTGCTTTCCGTTGCTTCTCCGCGCGCATAAGAGCCATATATATACACAGCCTTCAGACGATATTTCTGTGCAACGAAATGAATTTTCGATTGAATTTCATTGATGCTATAAATCATATCGGTTCTCCTAAAAACCATTTACAATTGTGGATTATACGCTGTTTTGGCTTAGTGTCAAGAAAGAAGTTGTGTGCTCATCGTGCAATACTATAATAAATGTCACACGCTTTACCCGTCGGCATTTGTTTTTTTATGCTTGAAAAAATACAGGATGAAAAAGTATGAACAACGAATATGGCAACCCGACAAAAATATGGTTTGATTCCGATAGCGAAACAGTGGAATGGTTTTACTTAAATGCGGACAGCAAAGAAGGATTTCCTGGGAAATTGATTTCGGCTCATTTCAAGATCTTGCCATACAGTACGATTTTTCCGGTAATCCTAGAAACAGCGAGCTGTTTTTGGCTCGCCTAAACGAGAGGCCAAATCCGCCACGTCATCTCAGCTTCGATGAAGAAGAATTTTATAACGTGGAGGCGGATTATATCGATTTTTTCCTGAAAATAGCGTCAGGATTTGTGTAAAATCGCACAAATAATATCGGAATCCGCCCGCCGAAAGGATTGTCCTTTCGGCGGGCGGATTTTCAGCCGGTGTTTTCCACAACACATGTGAAGGTACACGTTTTGCCTTCAAATCTCTTAATTGTTGCTCTCCATAAGGGTCACCGTGATATCAAAGGAGCGAGAAGTGCGCGATTGATTATCCAGCCGCAGAAGCGTGAGGGTCACTTGATCTCCCACCTGATGCTTGGTTAGTTCCGTGCGCATTTCTTCGTAACTGTTGACCCGTGTGCCGTCCACATGGGTGATGATGTCGCCTTCTTTGGCATCGGTGTTCAGCAAGGCGGAATTTTCCTGAAATCCGCGAATCATAAATCCTTCATATCCGATAGAGGTTACGGTACTTCCCGTAATGCCCAGAGATACTCTACCCTTGACGTAGCCGTATTTGACCAAGTCGTCGATAACCGTTTTTGCTTCGTTGATTGGAATGGAGAATCCAAGCCCCTCGTATCCCGAAAGGACAATTTTGGCCGAATTGATGCCGATTACCTGTCCCTGATTGTTCAGCAGCGGGCCGCCGGAAGATCCGGGGTTGATGACCGCGTCTACCTGAAGGCATTTGATGGAATACCCGGTGTCTTCGTAGACGTCCCTGGCCTGACCGGAAAGGATGCCTTGGGACGCCGACCAGTGTAACCCGCCGGAATTGCCTAAAGTTACCACGCGATCTCCGAGAGATACCGCGGATGAATCTCCGAACGTGGCCGGTTGTAAGTCGTTTGCGTCCACTTTGATTACCGCCAGATCGGTGGTGGTATCGTATCCGATGATTCTCGCGCTTTCGTATACGGTGCCGTTATACATCGTCACATCAATGCGCTCATACGCCTGAGAACTGTCTTCGTCTATCACGCAATGACTGTTGGTGATGATGTATCCGTCTGCGGAAAGCACAATGCCGGAAGATTCGCTCGCCTGAACCAGATTATCCTCGGTATCCAGATCGGGATTGATATAATCGTTAAAGGGGGAATTGAAATAGCCGTTGTTTTGCCGCGTATAAGTAGTTAAAACAACCGTGGAATCGAGATTTTCGGCTACGATTTCCCGGGTGGTTAAACCGCCGTCATCCGCGTCTTCCCCTCCGGTAATTTCCAGCGTTGGTCCGTTTTCGTTCGGCGCACGGGTGGGCTTTGTTTCACCGGAAGGCGACTGGGTGGGCGGTGTGACCTCTTCTGTCGTAGTGTCCGAATCGGAAGTAATCAGCCGCCATCCCAGCACACAGGTTGCAATCAGGGAAACACAGCACAACACCGCTAATACCGCAATCACAACGGTTACGGTATTTTTCTTTTTTTTCGGTTTTTTCGGCAGCTGCGGATTGTAAGAGGAATAACCGGGCTGAGAATAGTATCCGTTGTAGCCGTTATTCCGGTTGTACGGCGTATACTGTGGCCGCGGCGGGGTATACGATTGCGGCGGAGTATACGGAGGCGTCGCATATTCCGGTTGGGGCGATGTCGGCTGCGAAGACTGCGCGGGTTCTGCCGATTCGGATGGAGCGGACGGTTCCCGGGAGGAAACGGACGATGGGGAAGAGGTAAGAGGCTGAGAAGAGGAAGGCGGCACAGATGTTTCCGCTTTTCCGGTATTCTCATTCACCGGATCCAAAGAAGTATCCTGCTTGCGGTCGTCGGAATTTTCCCATAATTCAGACATATTGCTCACTGCCTTTCAGATGATAGATCGTTTGCGGATCGTCTTGGCTTGTCGTGTCGATTGCCTGTATCGGGAACACCGGCGTCGGCGGGTAACCAAAAGACAAATTCGCAATATTCTCCCTGCACCGAGCGCACGGTGATTTCACCCTTGTGCAGATTGATGACGGTTTTGACAATATACAGCCCAAGCCCAACTCCCGTTTTATCCCGGCTGCGGGACCGGTCTGTTTTATAAAAGCGTTCAAATACCCGGGGCATTTCTTCCGGGGAAAGGCCTTCGCCGGTGTTGCGAACCGCGCAAATGACCCGGTTGTTTTTTTGCTCGATGCGCACGGTGATGGTTCCGCCCTCATCGACAAATTTAACGGCATTATCCAGCAGATTGTAAATAACTTGGCCGATAAGATCGCGATCTGCGATGACCTCAACCCGATCGCATTCCGAGAGCCCTTCCACACGGACATGTTTTTGCTCGATGCGCTGTTCAAAAGAAAGCAGACAGCTGCTGGCGATATCCGTTAAATCAACCAAAACGGGATTGATGCGCAGTGAGCCGTTGTCTATGCGGGAAAGATCCAGCATAGCATTCACCAGCTGGGAAAGGCGTTTCACTTCGTCGGATACAATTTTCAGGTAATAATTTTGTTTATCCGGGGGGATGGTTCCGTCGAGAATGCCGTCCACAAAGCCGCCGATGGTGGTCATTGGGGTTTTCAGTTCATGGGAAACATTGGCCACAAAACTGCGGCTCATATCTTCTGTAGAGGAAAGGGAGATGGCCATCGCGTTAAAGGCCTGTTCCAGCTGAGCCACTTCATCCTGCCCTCGCACCTGAATCCGGCAACTGAAATCACCTTCGGCAAACCGCTTGGCGGCGGCGGACATCTCACGCAAAGGTTTGACCAAGCGATAGGTCACAATGTAAATAATTACCGAGAATACCAGCAATACAACCAGTGCGGAAATCAGATACGTGCGAAACGTTTCGTGAATATACTGGACAAATTCATCGGCCGGCATGGCGGCGATTACATACCCGACCGTTACATTTCCGGGCACTTCAATGGGGGTGGCTGCCGTGTAATATGCGGAGGAGAACAGCCCGTCCATATTGCCGACTTCGTAAAACGATTCACCGATGCGGGATAAGGTTTCGCGTGAGACCGAATCGGTGTCGAGCGGCGTCAGCGTGGCGGCTGTCAGGATTTTTCCGTTTGGATCCACCACCAAAACATTCGCATTTAAGCTTTTGGCGACCAAATCGATAATGGGAGAAACGGATCGGGTCGAAATGTAATAGGAAAACGGGTTTCCGCTGTCCTGAATGGTCACGCTCGCCACGTGATCCGCCACCAAAGAGGCGTTTTCTGTCAGTTGTTCCCGCTTGTCGCCCATCCAGTAATTATTGAGAAACAGGATTTGCGCCCCGCCCAATACCACCATTGCCACCAGCAAAAGGGAAGCGGTAACGGTAAAATATTTGGAAAAGACGCTTTTAAACATGATCGGGATCCTTTACCTCAAATTTGTATCCCACACCCCAAACGGTTTTGAGCGACCATTGATCGGAAACGCCGTCCAGTTTTTCACGCAGACGCTTCACGTGCACGTCTACCGTTCGGCTGTCCCCGTAATATTCAAATCCCCAAACTTCATCCAGCAACTGATCGCGGGTATACACCCGGTTGGGATTGCTGGCCAGATGGAAGATCAGTTCCATTTCTTTGGGCGGCGTGCTGACCGCTTTTCCGCGGACACGCAACTCATAGGTTTCCATATTGATGTACAGATTATCATAGGAAACTTCTCTGATTTCCCGGCGGTCTGAAGCATTCGACCGGCGCAAAACCGCTTTGACTCTGGCCACGACTTCCTTGGCTTCAAACGGTTTGACAACATAATCGTCTGCGCCGAGTTCCAATCCCAAAACCTTGTCAAAAACTTCTCCTTTGGCGGTGAGCATAATAATCGGGCATTCGCTTTTTTTTCGGATTTCACGGCACACCTGCCAGCCGTCCAATTCCGGCATCATGACATCCAAAAGCATCAAATCCGGCTTTTCGGAATCAAATAGGGAAAGCGCCCGGGTTCCGTTTTCTGCGATGACTGTTTGAAATCCCTCTTTTTCCAAGTACAGGCGCAACAGTTCGCCAATATTGCTGTCGTCATCCACAATCATAATTTTGGAAGCCGCCATTTGTCTCACTCCTCGTTTGGTCTCCCCGCGTTTTTGCCGACTGCCCATATTTTAGCACAGTTGCTTGGGAGATGTATGAACAAAATATAACCTCCGTCCGACATTTTTGTAACATTACAGGGCGGATTGCGAAGATAATGGCCGGAATAATCCCGCCAAATATCAAAAAAGGGGAGTTCCGGTTCGCTCATAGTAAAAAGTTATGCAAAATAAGGGCATCTTCGCGCCCGTATTATTCCAGGAATTCTTCCATTTCGCGGATGATGCCCGCTTTCAACACGGGGACGGCGTCGCGCGAGACCCAGCTTTGCCAATAGGTATATCCGCCGTGGGTGAGGGATGCCGGGGTGGCCATATAATCGTAGTACCCGTTTACCTCATCCACCGTAACGGTTTTTACACCGGTGAAGCTTTCGCGCAGCCAGCGGCTCATTTCGCAAAGACTTTCTCCCGGTACGCCGAAAAAGAGATAATCCCCCAGTTGCAGTACGGAAACGGTGGCCGTCAGAGTATGATTTGCCAGCGCCTGATCCGTAAAGAAGGGTGATTGATATACCTTGGCGTAATCGTATTGCACGCGATACCGTTCATCGGCCAGCTGCTTGACGAGATACGCCGGGGCATTTTGCGAAGCAGCCCGGGAAAATGCCTCTTCCGCGTTTTGCAGAATGGCTTCAAGATTAGGCGGATGTTCCCGGGTATAAGGGAGATTTTCCCGCATGGGCAGTTCAAAGGAAAACAGCGCCGCTTTGCAATTTTCGGCGTCTCCCAAGGGGACACGTTTTTTCCGGTATCGCGCAATCAGCGCATCCGCGATGGATTCTCCGATGCGTTTTGCCTCGGCGGCGCTCGCCTCGTAGGAATCCATGCCGTCGTAACCCTTGCGGACGGAAAGATCCGCGCACGGGCCGTTGAGATAAAGGGACGGCGCCTGAAAGGTGCTCTCCAGTTTTTCGGAAAGGTAACCCGGCCAGTCGAAATTATAGCGATACTCGTTGGGGGAATCTACGCGCAATTCAAATAGTACCGCAACATCGGGATGTGCGGCAAAGCGCGAAAGAGTGCCCATCACTTTACCGTTTGTGTGGCGGAATACAAACAAATACGCTTTCGGATCCACTGGATTATCAAACCAAATCTTCTGTTGAAACGCCGGAAGTTCCGGCCGGTACCCACGCAGCAACATAATATCCGGGTCGTTGGCGTACGGACGGTTTCGGTCATCGTACCGGATGCCCGACCAGACGGTCACGCCGCCCAATCCGGCCACTAACTGTTCGCGGTTTACGGTAAATTGCGTTCCGGCGTGCAATTCAGCCACATCGCAGGTAAACGGTTCAGAACGCGCCATCATTCGGAGAACTTCTTCGGCGGTGCGGGCAATCAAGGTATCGGTGACTTTTCCCTGTAAAAATCCCACCGGCGGGGAAGCGTGAATTTGCAATTCATGAAACCAGATATTTTCGGCGGGAATTCCGGTGCGATCCGCCACGCCTTGGCGGAATCTTTTCGCTTCCGACGGATAATTTCCCAGAAAATCAAATGCGGTGATCAGTGCCTGAGTGCTTTGCGTGCGAATATAGAACATTCGCCCGATCAGATCGGTTCCGTAAGGCATGGTCGGCTCAAAAATTCCCTGAGTGGAAATTTTGCCGAAACTGCACTGTGCCATCTTCATTCCTCCGTCGCAAGCGGTGCGTTATCATCAAATAACCGGGGATTTTTCCGTAAATATGGTATGGTGATATCCGCCATTTTTACCGCGTCCGCCAAGATGCACCGCGCATTTCCCAAATGCCCGTATCGTACGGCGCCGCCCTCAGCAAAGGCAGGTTCCATCTTATCGTAGTGTTCGGAAACATCGATAGGAGGATTGGTAAAATGACGGTATTGCGGTACAATATAATATCCCTTAGGTGCAATAACCGTGAAGAATTGCGCGGTCGGCGCCAGCCGGTTGGGAATACGGCACCATTCTTCCACACCGTGCAAAAATGTGTTGTTTTTAAGCGTGCATCCGATAAAGAGAACGGTCGCCGATCTGTCATACAGCTTACCGTAACATCCTTTTCTCGGGCAAGGGGTCACCGTTCTTTCCTCTCCCGCCGTAAAAGCGGCGGCATCCGCGCCGAATGCCGCCAAAGAATGGGTCGGGTGCAACGACCGTATAACTCCCTTGCGTTTGCGGAAAAGTTCGGACAGTATCCCTACGCAGGAGGGCTCTTCGGTCACGCGAAACACCCGGTATCGTTCGTTCATCTGCTTCCATGTGTGGGTAGGTAATACCAGAAGCCCCCGTTGCATATAATCGCACAGCGCATCCAGTACCGTTTCCGCTCCGCCCTGCACCGGGCCTATCGCTTTCATGGAGGAATGTACCAGCAATGTGCCGGAGGGATCGATGTGCATTGCTTTTAAATCGGAGATGAGATTGTCATAGGTCAACATCATGGAAGCGGTACTCCTTACGGAATCGTTAGCGTTAATATTTTATTTACACAGGTATTGTTCAGGAAACGCCGACGGCCTGACGAAGCGAATTCATAATCAGCAAACCGGAAAACACAACCACAAATGCCGTGGCACATATGGCAAATATCGTTCGGTTTCGTTTGCCACCCGGAATTTTTCCGGAGAGAATTCCAATCAGCAGACAGGCAACCAGCGCGGCGGCCAAATCGATGATGATGCGAATTTGATACGAATTGGCAAAAGAGAGAATGGGATCCGCTAATCGGGCCAAAATTCCGCTGAGAATATAAATGCCTGCGGGAATACCGAGCGGCAAAACAGCCCACGCATATTCCTTTTTTTTACGGCGGAAAAATACAATGAACATCAGCCCGATCAGCATAACCGTCGCCCAAGATGCAAATAACAGTTTTGTGCTGCTTTGTACCGGCATATCATCACCACCACGCAAGAATACTATTCAGGAACATCGCACAAGAACCGGCTACCGCCTTTGTCGCTCATCTTTGGGCGTCTTTTCCGTCACATATTAAAAAATCCTCGCGAATACACAAAGTATTCCCTGCGGTTTTTGTTTCATCTGACGAAAAATTCACTCCCAAATCTGAACGACAATCTTTATACGGTGTTGCCTTAAAAATACATAAACACTGTTCTTTTCTTTAAATATTGTACCTTATTTTCATTTTTTGTCAAGCCGCTTAAGTCCGAAAACCTTTTTTTCGAAGATGATGTACGTTTGTTTCGCAGAGCAGTGCGCAAGGCGCACGGCAATGTCTGCAAGTGGTGCGCCGCCAAGGTGGGGACGTACAATTACCCCAGTGAAGTGACCGATGATGTGTACAAGCGTCATGAGAACTGCCGCTGCACCGTGGAATACGATCCGGGCAGCGGCAAGCGCGTACAGGATATTTGGACAAATGTACACCCTTGGCCTCACATCAATTGTAACACTACACGTTTCCGCGTTTCATTTATGGTTGCAAACACCGCACATCGGTGGTATAATGACACTTGGAAAGAAAGGGGCTGGTCTGAAAATGAGTGAGAAATTCGGTTCTACCAGCGGAAGCTGCATTATATCCGAAGAAGTGGTTGCGACCATCGCCTGTAACGCGGCGCTGGAAGTCGCGGGCGTAGCTGATGTTGCTCCTCTGCCGATGGATATTCGCGGGATGATTCGCACCGGGGCGGCCCGTTCGGTCATCGTACAAAGCACCGCAGACAGGACAATTGTGGATATTTCCGTTTCTCCGGTGATGAACGCGCATATTCCAACCGTTGCCCAAAATGTGCAGGAAGCGGTCAAAAACGCCGTTCAGGCCATGACGGGTAGCCCGGTGACGAGTGTCAATGTCCGAGTGGCGCGGCCGCTGGAAGCGGCGCCCGCACCCGAATCTGCACCCAAATCCAAGTAAACATCGTAGGGTATTCGGCAAGCCGGCGCAAGGAGGAACACAAACATGGCAAGGAGACAGTCCCGGGAACTGGCCTTTATTCTGTTGTTCGAACAGTCGTTTGGAACCGGCAGCATGGATGACGTGATCGGTCTTGCGCGGGAAGCAAGGGGTATCTGCCCGGATGCTTTTGCCTGTGAGCTGGCTAAAGGTACAGCGCAGCATCTTAGTGAACTAGATAGCCAAATTGAGCAAAACGCCGCGCATTGGAAACGGGATCGCATCTCGAAAGTTTCTTTGGCTGTTTTGCGTCTGGCTCTTTATGAGATGCGCTATATGCCTCAGACTCCCGCGAGCGTTGCTATTAACGAGGCGGTGGAATTGGCCAAAAAATACGGTGACGCCGAAGAATTTTCCTTTGTTAACGGAGTGCTGGGCGCGATTGCCCGGGATTCCGTTGCACAGCCAACAGCTCCATCAGCGGTATGAGTGTCTATTTGGGGCTGGATACCAGCCATTACACCACCTCCGGTGCGTTGTACCATATCCCGGGCGGGGAAATCCGGCAGATTAAGCAACCGCTGCCGGTACCGGAAGGCCGCATAGGGCTTCGCCAGAGCGAGGCGGTTTTCGCTCATACCAAACAATTGCCCGATGTTCTGGAGCGGCTTTTCTCAAATGCCGACGGCAAGATTGACGGCATTGGTGTTTCAGACCGTCCTCAGCAGGCGAAAGGGTCATATATGCCCTGTTTTCTGGTCGGGTTGTCTGCGGCGCGATCGATTGCCGCAGTTACGGGGAAGCCGTTGAGCGTCTTTACGCATCAGCAGGGTCATGTCGCGGCGGCGCTGTACGGGTGCGGGCATTTGGAATGGCTGCGCGCGCCTTTTATCGCGTTTCATGTTTCGGGAGGAACCACGGATGCGCTTTTGATAGAGCCGTCCGAAGAGATTATCTCCTGCCGCGTAGCGGCCAAATCGCTGGATTTAAAAGCAGGTCAGCTTATCGACCGTGTCGGCATCATGCTCGGGCTTCCGTTTCCGGCGGGTAAAGCGTTGGAGCGGCTCGCGTTGCGTGCGAACGGGGTGTATCGTCCGAAGCCTTCAACGGACGGCGGAAATTGTCATCTTTCCGGTGTGGAAAATCAATGCGCGTCGATGTGGAAGAGCGGCGCTCCGAAAGAAGAAGTGGCGCGGTTTTGTTTAGCCAGCGTGGAAGCGGCGATAGCGGCCATGACGGAATGGATGCTTCGCTCTTTTGGCGATTTGCCTTTGTTATACGCCGGAGGAGTGATGAGTAACCGGATGTTGCGGGAATCGTTCACCTCCCGTTTTGGTGGGGCGTTTGCCCCTCCGGAGTATTCTGCCGATAATGCCGCCGGAATTGCGGTGCTTGCTGCATGGAGGAACATTTCGTGAAGGTTATCACCGTCAGCCAGCTCAACCGATATGTGAAAACCCTTCTGGAAGGGGACAAAAATGTTGCTGCGGTCTATATCGGGGGAGAGATTAGCAACTTTACCAATCATTACAAGTCCGGGCATCTGTATATGTCTTTAAAGGACGAAAACGCGGTGGTTCGGGCGGTTATGTTCCGGGGCGCGGCGCAAAAGCTCACTTTCACCCCGCAAAACGGCATGAAGGTTATCATACATGCCCGGGTTTCCTTGTATGAGCGCAGCGGTGAATATCAGCTGTATATCGACAGTATGCAACCGGACGGCGTCGGTGCGCTTCAAATTGCTTTTGAGCAGCTCAAGGCCAAATTGCAGCGGGAAGGGCTGTTCGACCAGGCGCATAAGCGCCCGATTCCGCGCTATCCAAAGGCGGTTGGCGTAATTACTTCGCCGACCGGAGCGGCAGTGCGGGATATCCTCAATGTTTTGGGGCGGCGTTATCCGATGGCTAGGGTTGTGTTTGCGCCTGTTTTGGTTCAGGGAGACGGCGCCCCCGATCAAATTGTCGACGCATTGCGCCGTATGGCCGGAATTCGGGATGTTGATGTGATTATCGTCGGCCGCGGCGGTGGTTCGCTGGAGGAACTATGGGCCTTTAACGACGAGCGCGTGGCGCGGGCGGTTTATGCGTCTCCCGTTGCGGTGATTTCGGCGGTGGGGCACGAAACGGATTTTACCATTTGCGATTTTGTTGCCGATTTGCGGGCACCGACTCCTTCCGCCGCCGCGGAACTTGCGGTTCCGGACAGCGTGGCGCTGGCGCGTCATATTGCCGACAATGCATCCAAAGCGGCCGGAATTTTGCAAATGGCCATTCAAAAAGAGCGTCACCGGCTGAATTCGATTCGGGAAAAGCGAGCGTTAAGCTCCCCACTTTTTTATGTAGAGGAGCGTCAGATGCGGCTGGATATTACGGTGAAATCTCTTACCGCTTCGGCGCGCAGCGTTTGTCAGGAGGCTTCTCGCCGGTTGGCGTCCGTTTGTGCATCGCTCGATGCGCTCAGCCCGCTCAAAGTGCTGTCCCGCGGGTATGCCATTGCGTATAAAGGCGAGAATGTCGTGAAATGCGCCGCCGATGTCTCTTATGGAGACGCGTTGCGCGTTCGGGTGAGCGACGGAGTGATATTTTGTGAGGTGAAAGACAGAAATGGCCATGACGTTTGAAGCGGCGATGAACCGTCTGGAACAGATTGTGTCTGTGCTGGAGAGCGGTCGCTGTTCTTTGGACGAATCGATGAAGCTGTTTGAGGAAGGCGCCAAATTAACTGATTTTTGTCAAAAATCCCTTCAGGCGGCGGAACAGAAGATTATAAAACTCACTTCGGCGGAAAACGGGGAAGAGGCGCAACTGACCGTCCCTGAGGACACGCAGCAATCGATGGGTGAGATGTTAAGCGATTAAGGAGGGAGGGTATGTTTCGTTACAGCCCTCATTTTCAGCAGCTGCGCTGCAGGGTGGAAAATGAGCTTTCCGCAGCGCTTACATCGGAGGATAAATCGGAAAATACGCTTACTTTGGCCATGCGCTATGCCTGTCAGGCGGGAGGAAAGCGGTTGCGTCCGGTGCTCCTGTTGGAATTTACCGAACTTTGCGCGGGTGATGTCGCTCAGGCCCTGTCGCTTGCCGCTGCTGTGGAGATGATTCATTGCTATTCGCTGGTTCATGATGATTTGCCTTGTATGGATAATAGTCTTATCCGGCGTGGGAAACCGTCTGTTTTTGCCGCATACGGGGAAGATATGGCGCTACTTGCCGGAGACGCGCTGCTGACCCGCGCGTTTGAGTGGATGATGCGGCCGAGCGGCGTCCCGGCGGAAAATGTGCTGACTGCCGCGGGCATTTTGGCGCGTGCCGCCGGTGTCGATGGTATGGTCGGCGGGCAAATGATGGATTTGCAATTTGAGGGAAAATCGCCGGAACTCAGCAAACTTCGGCTTTTGCACGGGAAAAAAACGGCTGCCCTGATTGCCGCTGCCTGTGAGATGGGCGTTGTGGCGGCGGGGGGCAATGAGGAACAGAGAAGGGCCGCCCGCACATACGGGGTAGAAACGGGCCTGTGTTTTCAAATTGTCGATGATCTTTTGGATGTTACCTCCAGTCCGGACACGCTCGGCAAACCGACCGGCGCCGATGAAAAAAACGGAAAAGCGACATACCCCGCTCTTATCGGCATTGACGCGGCCAGGGAAGCGGCGCACCGCCACGTGCAGGCCGCCACCCGGGCGCTGCGGTTGTTTGGCGATGCGGCAGATGCGTTGATTGCACTGACATGGGCATTGTATACCAGAGAATCTTGAAGGAGGATACCTATGGGGTGGAGCGAATTGCTGCAAAACCGGGTATTGATGTCGGCTTTTCTCGGCTGGTTAACCGCGCAGGTGGTTAAAGTGATTTTGTCGATTGTTAAGAACCGCTCGTTCAGTGTTGAGCGACTGTACGGCGGGGGAGGTATGCCCAGTTCCCATTCCTGCATGGTCAGCGCTCTGGCGGTTTCCACGGCCATGGTGGAGGGAATCAATTCCACGCTCTTTGCGTTGACGGTGGCTTTTGCTTTTGTGACAATTTACGATGCCATGGGCGTTCGGCGTCAGGCGGGGATTCACGCCAAGGTATTAAACAAATACGCCGCCCTGCTTGAACAGGAAGATTTGCTGGATGAAAACGAATTGGAGGAATTAGAAGGGCAGAGTACCTTGAAGGAATTGATCGGTCATACGCCGATGGAAGTGATGGTCGGCGCGATGCTCGGCATATTAATTGCTATTGTGGTGTGTATCTTTTAGGAAGTGAGATCGGATTATGGCGGAAAGTACCCATTATTTGGATTCGCTTCATGAACCGGGGGACATTCATCGGCTTCCCGAGGAGGCTTTGCCTTCCTTGGCGGCGGAAATCCGGAAAACCATGATCGAAACGGTTTCCGAAACCGGCGGACATCTGGCTTCCAATTTAGGCATCGTAGAAGTGACCATCGCACTGCACAGGGTTTTTGATTTGCCACGCGATCAAATCGTTTTTGACGTCGGGCACCAGTGCTACGCGCATAAACTTCTGACCGGCCGTTTCGACCGTTTTGCGACGCTCAGGCAAAAAGACGGGCTTTCCGGGTTTCCTTCGCCCAAAGAGAGTTCGTGCGATCCGTTTATTGTCGGGCACAGCAGCACAGCCGTCTCGGCGGCGAACGGTTTAGCCAAGGCCAAATCGCTTCTGGGTGATGACGGATATGTGGTGGCGGTTGTCGGGGACGGCGCCACAACCGGAGGGTTGTTTTACGAAGGATTGGAAAACGCGGGACGCAGTCACGATAAGCTGATTATTTTGCTGAACGATAACCGCATGTCGATTAGCAGCAATGTCGGGTTTGTTGCCCGGCATCTGACAAGACTCCGTTCGCATCCGACGTATTTGCGTTTTAAGCGGCATCTCAGCAGCGGGCTGCGCCGTGTGCCGCTGATCGGCAAACCGTTGAACCGTTTTCTCCAGGCCGTTAAAATCGGGTTGAAAAGGGCCATTTATCACGACAGCAATCTGTTTGAGGACATGGGCTTTTATTATTTCGGCCCGATTGACGGACACAATATTCCGGATTTGATCCATGCCCTTGAGGCGGCCAAAACCATCACGGAATGTCCGGTTCTCATTCATGTGGATACGGTGAAAGGCCAGGGATACAAATATTCAACCGAGCGTCCGGACGAGTTTCACGGAGTGGGCGGATTTGATATTGAAACCGGTAAGGTTTCGGAACCCGGAGAAAGCTTTTCCACGGTATTCGGCGATGCCGCGGAGGCGCTCGCGCAGGAAAACGACCGTATTTGCTTTATTACCGCCGCCATGAAAGACGGAACGGGGCTTGCGAAAATTTTTGAGCGCTGGCCCAAGCGCTGCTTTGACGTGGGTATCGCGGAGGAACACGCGGTCACTTTTGCCTCCGGTCTTGCGCAAAACGGTATGATTCCGATTTTTTCGGTCTATTCCTCGTTTTTGCAGCGTGCGTTTGATCAATTATTGAACGATGCGTCCATTATCAACAGCCATATTGTGTTGGCGATCGACCGGGCCGGTGTAGTTCCGGGAGATGGGGAAACCCATCAGGGCATTTTTGATGTCCCCATGCTCAACGCTGTCCCGAATGTCACGGTATATGCCCCGTGCTGTTATGAGGAATTAAAAATGCATTTGAAGCAGGCGGTGTACGACGTCGGGGGCATTGCGGCGGTGCGGTATCCCAAGGGAGAGGAAACTGTGCTGCCCGAGGGATTTAAACCGGATTACCGGTCTTTCAGCTGGTACAAAGACAGTCACGCCGATCGCTGGAACGATATTTTGCTGATAACCTACGGAAGGCTGTTCAGGTATGTAGTTCAGGCGGCGGAGCAGCTTCGTAAGCGCGGGCGCCGGGTATCTGTCTGTAAACTCAACCGCATTAAGCCGATTGACCCCGCCTGTGTCAAAGTGGCGGAAAAATATCATCGGGTTTTGTTTTTTGAAGAAAGCTCGTTGCACGGCGGCGTCGGCGAAGCGTTCGGAAATCTGCTTGCCGAAAACGGTTTTGCCCGTCCGTACGAAGTACATGCGATCGATCGCTTTATTCCGTGTTGTTCTACCGAGGAAGCGTTGCATATGGTGCATTTGGATGTGAACGGTATTATGGAGGCGGTCGGTTATCCGGAACTGCACACGGAAAATGACGAACCGTCCGAAAAGAGCGGGGATCCCTCGGAGGATGCCCGGTGAGGCTGGATACGGCGTTGGTGGCGCGGGGTCTGGTCAGCGGGCGCAATAAGGCCAAGCAGGCGATTGAAGGCGGGGCCGTGACCGTCAACGGTCATCCGGTGCGCAAAGCCTCTTTTCAGATCGACGGCGGGGACGTTATTGACTGTTCGGCTCGTGAGCGATATGTCGGTCGGGGAGGAGAAAAACTGGAGCATCTCTTTGCCTGCGGGATATTGAACGTCGGCGGCGCGGTGTGCGCGGATATCGGCGCTTCCACCGGAGGGTTTACCGATTGCCTGCTTCGGCACGGAGCCGCTCATGTGTATGCGCTGGATGTCGGGCACGGTCAGCTGGATTTACGCTTGGTTCAAGATCCGAGGGTGACTTCTCTGGAAGGTACGGATATTCGGGATACCGAGAAAACAGCCGTCATTCCGGGGCATTCTGTGCGCGTTTGCACGGTGGACGTCTCGTTTATTTCGATAACCAAAATTTTTGACCGTATTCCTCCTCTGCTCACCGGGGACGGGGAGGCGGTCTGTCTGATCAAGCCGCAGTTTGAAGCGGGTCGGGAAGCGCTTTCCAAGCGCGGCGTTGTGACAGACGTTTCGGATCATATCCGCGTGCTTCGTTCTCTTACGGATTTCTGGAATCGGCGGGGGTGGAATCCGCGGGCTTTGGTTCCTTCTCCGATTTTGGGGAAGGAAGGCAATGCGGAATATCTTGCCGTGCTAACCCGGTCGCCTTCGGTGTGTGCGGATATCGGCGAAGCGGTAAAACAGGCGATGTCCCTTCGGGGAAAGGAGCGGCCAACGGCATGAAAATTGCGTATATTGTCAATCCGTCGGCGCCGGGAGCGGACCGTCTGGCGCCTGAGGTGCGTAAGATACTCGAAACCGGTTCCGAGGTTTGTTTGCTGCTTTGGGATAACGGGCTTTCACCGCACGACGCCGAAAAGCTTGCGTTTTGCGATGCAGCGGTGGTTTTGGGCGGAGACGGAACCATCATGCATGTGGCAAAGGCGGCCGGCGCGTTCGGTTTGCCTGTATTGGGAATTAACGGCGGGCATATGGGATTTTTGGCTGGATTGGAAGCGGATCAGATCGAAAAACTCTCCTGCCTCTTTGAGCGGGAAATCACGGTTCAGCCGCGCATGATGCTTTCGGTAACCTTGCATACCGCTCGGGCAGAGCAATCGTTAACCGCGTTTAATGAGGCGGTCATCTCTCGCGGAAGTCTTTCTAAAATGATTCGTCTGTCTGTGTTCAGCGATGCAAAGCCGGTTTGCACCTATCGCGCGGACGGCGTGATTTTGGCGACTCCGACGGGGTCTACCGCGTATTCGCTTTCTGCGGGAGGCCCGGTGGCGGATCCTGCTCTGCGGTGCATTTTGCTCACGCCCATTTGTCCGCACGCGATGCATACCCGTCCGTTTATTTTTTCCGATACGGCGTCCATTTCCGTTCGAACGGCGGGTGAGGCTTATTTAACGGTGGACGGCGAGGAAGCGATACGGCTCGGTTCGGAGGATTGGGTGACGGTGCGCCGTCATCCCCAAACGGCTCAGTTGATTTCCCTGAAAGAACAGGATGCTTTTTACGATATTCTGACACAAAAACTGATTGATCGCCGGTAGAATAGGGGGATATTGAATGAAGAAGGCACGGCAGGAAACGATTCTTCGCCTGATTGCCGAACAAAAGCCGGTTACGCAGGAAGAACTGCGGCAGGCGTTGAATGATGCCGGGTTTCCTGTGACACAGGCAACGATTTCGCGGGACATTCGGGAATTGCGTTTGACCAAGGCCATGGGAGAAGACGGTCAGTATCACTACAATGCGGGAAAAAGCCCCGCCAAAGCTCCGCTTGCTTCGCTTTTTCGCGAGGCGGTTCAAACAGTGGACAGCGCGGGAAATATTGTAGTGGTGAAATGTCTTTCCGGAGCGGCCGGGGCGGTTTGCGCCGCTGCGGATTCTCTGGATCTTCCCCAAGTGCTCGGAACTTTGGCCGGAGACGATACTTTTATCTGCATTGCGAAAACGGAAGATGATGCGATCGGCCTGGCCAAACGTTTTCGCATGATGACAAATTGCTGAAGACGGAGGGAAAACCTCATGCTGAACCGGCTGACCATAGACCGGGTGGCGGTAATCGATCACGCCGAGGTAACTTTTGACCGCGGTCTTACCGTGCTTACCGGAGAAACCGGAGCGGGAAAATCGATATTGATTGACGCTCTTTCCGCGGTTTTGGGCGAGAGAGTCAGCCGGAATTTGGTGCGCGGAGGAAGCCGGGATGCGGTGATCGCGGCGCAATTTTCCGATATTCCGAAGGCGGCTGCCGAATATTTGCAAACCATGGGATATGATTCTCAGGAAGACGGTACATTGCTTTTGCGCCGTCGCATCTCAGCGGAAAATAAAAGCGCCTGCTATATCGGCGGAATTCCGTGCACCGCGGGCGTTTTGCGCGATCTGGGCAGAATGTTGGTCAATATTCACGGGCAGCATGAAAATCAGGCTTTGCTTTCCCGGGACCGTCACGCGGGGTATCTGGACGCGCTGGGCGGCTACGATCAGGTACTTTCACAATATCGCGAGTGCTATCGGCGGTATTGCGACACGCATCGCAAACTGCACAAATTGCAGCGCGAGGAAAAAGAAAAAGAGCAGCGCAGGGATGTGCTCTCTTTTCAAATAGAAGAATTGAGCTCCGCTCAGCTGACATTGGGCGAAGAGAAGCGGATTTTCGCTCAAAGGACTTTGCTGAGGAATGCGGAAAAAGTGGAGCAGTTGCTGCACGGGGCGCTGCAAAATATGGACGGCGACGATGAACATCCGGGAGCGCTCACCGAGTTGGAACAGGCGGTGGCGGATTTAAGCGAAGCGGGTCAAATGCATAACGGCGCTAAGCTTCTCTCCGATCAAATGGAAACAACCTTGTACGACATTCAGGAACAGGTTAAAACCCTTCGCGCATTAACAGAAGATCCGGACATGGATTTGACACAGCTTGACGCGGTGGAAGAACGGGCGGACATAGTGCACCGCCTGTGCGGAAAATACGGCGGCAGTACCGAATCCGCGCTGGCGTATCTGCAGCAGGCGAAGCGCGAACTGAGGCAAATTCAGCAGGATGATGAGGAAATCAGCCGCCTTTCCGAGTTGCTGGGTCAGCAGCGCGATTCGCTTCTCTCTGCGGGAAAGGCGCTTACAGAGGCGCGCCGCGGAGCGGCGGATTTGTTTTGTCAAAAGGTGGGGGAACAGCTCAGCTATCTGGATATGCCTCAGGTTACGCTTGAGGTATCGATTCAGCCGGCTCCCTTCACATCCGGCGGCGCGGATCAGGTGGAATTTCTGATCAGCGCCAACCCCGGTGAACCGCCCAAACCGATGGCCAAAATTGCTTCCGGCGGAGAACTTTCCCGCGTTATGCTGGCGCTGAAGTCGGTTCTGACCACAGCGGACGAAATTCCCACCCTGATTTTCGATGAGATTGATACCGGAATCAGCGGCCGGGCGGCGGATAAAGTCGGGAATCGGTTGCGTGCGCTCGCCGTCGGAACCGGAAAGCAGGTGCTTTGCATTACGCATTTGCCTCAAATTGCCGCGTATGCCCATCATCATCTATTGGTTGAAAAGCAGGTTCACGACGGCAGAACGTTTACTCAAGTGCGCGCCTTGGATGATCAAAGCCGCCCGCAAGCGCTTGCCCGCCTGATCGGAGGGCAGGCGACACAGTCCGCCGTTGACACCGCCCGTGAAATGCTGGAACGAGGAGCAAAAGATTAGAGCGGAGCACATGGAGCACAAAATAAAGGCCATATTCTGTCTTCCCTAATAAAAGAGCCCGGCATATGCCAGGTGCTCAATAGGCCGAAAAGTATGACGAAAGATGCCCATAGATGGGCAGGCTTTGCACGGTAACACCCTTTTTCGGTGTTGCTCTTAGGCTTTCCCGAAGTCCGCCAGCATCAGCCCGGGATTGTGCTCTGTAGCCCATCGAATATTCCATTCACTGGAAAAGAGCAGCAACGGGCGCCCGCGGGTATCGGTGGCGTAACGGGTATCGGAAGTGAGATCCAGTTTATCCGGATTCGGTACATCGCTTTCAATCCACCGCACCGATTGATAAGGCAAATTTTCCGTTTTAATTTGAACATTATATTCGTTATTCAGGCGGTATTCCAAAACATCAAACTGCAGCGGGCCCACGACCCCGACAATGACTTCTTCCATGCCGCCGTTCGGATCCCGGAAAATCTGAATGGCGCCCTCTTGCGCAATCTGGGTGATACCTTTTATAAACTGTTTGCGTTTCATGGTATCCGTCTGCCGAACGAGGCGGAAGATTTCCGGCTCAAAAGTGGGGATTCCTTGATAAGCGAAGCGGTACCCGGGGGAACACAGTGTATCTCCGATGGCGAAAATGCCCGGATCGAATACGCCGATAATATCTCCGGCATACGCCTCTTCGATAATTTCGCGATCCTGCGCTATCATTTGCTGCGGCTGAGAAAGCCGCAGTTTTCTGTCCCCCTGAACGTGAAACACTTCCATGCCTTTTTCAAATTTGCCGGAGCAAATGCGCAAAAACGCAATGCGATCCCGGTGCGCTTTATTCATATTGGCCTGAATTTTAAACACAAAGGCGGAAAACGGCGTCTTTACCGGATCGATTTCTCCTGTATCGGCCGTGCGCGGCAAGGGAGGGGAGGTCATTTGCAAAAACTCCTGCAAAAACGGTTCAACTCCGAAATTGGTAAGCGCCGAACCGAAAAATACGGGCGAAAGCCGCCCGGTTTGCACTTTTGGCATGTCCAGCGTACTGCCCGCCCCGTCCAGCAGTTCAATGTCCTCGCGAAGGCGGTCGGCCTTTTCGGCCCCGATTTGGCATCCGAGGGTTTCTCCGTCCGGATCGATAACCGTCGATTCCGCTTCGTGTGCGCCGCTTTCCCGCAAAGCGTAGGTCAGAACTTTCCGGCGGCGTCGGTCGTAGACGCCGCGAAATTCTTTTCCGGAGCCGATCGGCCAGTTGACCGCGTACGTTTCAATGCCCAGAACCTGTTCAATTTCCTCCAGCAAATCAAACGGATCCCGGGCGTCGCGATCCATTTTATTGATAAACGTAAAAATCGGGATATGGCGCATGACACAGACTTTGAAGAGCTTTTTCGTTTGCCTTTCCACGCCCTTGGAGGCGTCAATAATCATCACGGCGGAATCCGCTGCCATGAGTGTGCGATAAGTATCTTCCGAAAAATCTTCGTGCCCGGGTGTATCCAAAATATTGATGCAATACCCGCTGTAATGAAATTGCAGCACGGATGAGGTTACCGATATACCGCGCTGTTTTTCGATTTCCATCCAGTCGGATACGGCATGCTTCATCGAACGTTTGCCTTTCACCATTCCGGCGGTTTGAATCGCTCCTCCGTACAGCAGCAATTTTTCGGTCAGGGTTGTTTTGCCCGCGTCCGGGTGAGAAATGATGGCAAAAGTTCTCCGCTTTTGAATTTCCTCGGTTATGAGCATGAATCATTTTTCCCCTTTGTCTGTCGAAGCGGCAAAACGCCTGTTTTTTCCGCATTTCGGGCGAATGGCGCCGGTTTTGCGCACGGTGAAGCCAAAACGCGTTTTTCGTATGATAGCGGTACCGTTTTTTATAGCGGTACCGCTATGGTTTTATCAGCTGAGCGTGGCGTAGACGGTAAGCCCGTTTACGGTGCCTCCGGAATACATCCATGCCCCGGTTTTGGATTGAATGCGCACGGGGAACTGGCGTGTTCCGGCCGTGGGCGTATCGCCGACGTCCAAATAAATGATCAGATCTTCCTGTTTCAGCGCGTCAATCACGGACGTGGGCCCAATCATCACAACCGACGTCAGTGTTTGATCCGGAACAGAGAGGGAAAAATCGCCGAGATTTCCTTCTGCCTGAACTTTGGTTCCGTTTACGGATATGTCAAAGGAACGCGAGGTCATGCCGGAAGTATCCAATGTGACGGTTATCTTATCGATATTATCGATGACCTGAACGGTGGCGGGAATATCCAGATTAAAGATTTGGCTTTTGCTGATTAATGAGAAACGTTCAAAATCAACCGCCCCTAAGTTTTGCAACTGTTCGGACACCGTATCCAATTCCGCAGCCGTGCCGATCAGGCTGATGTTTTGCGGCGAAACGCTCAGCAGTGAGTCGGTATCCAGCCCCTGCGGCGCGTGTATCAGCGTATATCCCACTTGTACGTTGCGCTGTACCCATACGGGAACGGTTAGATGGACAGTTCCGGTTTCCAGTTCCTGTATGGTGCAATAAGTCATATCAATTTCATTTCCGTTTTTGTCCAGTGCGGTGACCGGGACATCGTACAGCGCCATATCGGATAACACATCCCGCTGTTCAATTCGGGCAACTAACTGTGCAATTTTATCCACGGTGGATTGCGGCCCCGAAACCGTCAGTTCTCCCGTGGGGAAATTGGTTTTGTCAATCACGGGATCGCCGATATGCATGGTTGTCGGATCGCTGACAGAAAGTGCGGACAAATCCGTTTGCAAGGGGAAGGTAACGCCGCTTTCCCATAAATCGCAGGTGATTTTGACACTGCTTGGGGTAATCGAGACGATTTCGTAATCGGTGACCAGCGAATTGCGGGAAACGGTGAGCGGAAGTTCAATTTCTCCGGGAGAGGTCACTTCGCTGATATCGGCGCGCACCCGTATATCGCTTTCGGTCAAACGGGAAATAACGGACCACGCGCCGGATACATTGACGGTAACCGGGAATTCCGCGTTTCCGATAATGCGCAGTCCGCTTTGATACGCATAACTGTTGGTCAAATCGACCGTTGCCGTCAGGGAAATATCCCGTTCCTCAATATTGGAAGGCCCGGAAATGACCGTGGCCCAAACGGCTATGGCGAGCAGCAAGGAGATTACCATGACCCGTTTATTGGATTGCAGCAAACGGGAAAGGCCGGAACGCATCTTCATTCAGGATCCCTCCTTTTTCGCCTTTTTTTCAAGAGGCGATCCCGTTTTCCGTCCGGTGTGCCGCTTTGGTCTTTCAGGATTCCGTTCTCCAGCGCCAGATGTAATGTCTTTGGGGTATAACCGCTGGTCAGCGTCCCGCCGGAAGCCAAAGAAATAACGCCGGTTTCTTCCGAAACCACAACCGTCAGTGCATCGGAATTTTCGCTCATTCCTACCGCTGCCCGGTGACGGGTTCCCAAAGAACTGCTCAGGCTTTGCTGATCGGTCAGGGGCAAAATACATCCCGCCGCGTGGATTCTCCCGTCGCGCATGATCATCGCGCCGTCGTGCAAAGGCGCTTTATTGAAAAAAATGTTTCCGATTAATTCGACGGACGGGTCGGCGTCGACAACCGTTCCGGTGCGAATAATTTCTCCCAGCCGAGTATGCCTTTCAAAGACAATCAGCGCGCCCATTTTTTGTCGCTGCAATTGACCTGTTGCGTCGCAGGCGGCCGTAATGGCCGTTTCCCAGCGCTCCCGCAGGTTTTCGTCTTCGGAATTATGCCCCACAATGGAGAGCGCGCCGGTAATATGCGATTGCCCCACTCGCTCCAAAATCCGCCTGAGTTCCGGCTGAAAAATGACCACAATGAGAATCAGCGCGTTATTCAGCAGCATATTCAGTAAAAACTTCAACGCCGTGAGATTGAGTACCGTGGCAAACAGATAGGTGATGCCCAAGAGAAGAATGCCTTTAATCAGTTGCTCCGCGCGGGAATCCCGAATGAGGCGGATCAGGCTGTAAATCACAAAGGCAACCAGCAGGATGTCCAGTATGCTGGTAAAAATATTGATGGATGAAAAGAACGTTTTAATGTTCATCCACATCGATTCCGCAAACCGCGCCAATGAATCAAACACTCCTGCCGCCTCCTTTCCGCGCATCCGATGCCGGATTCCTGCTGTCTCTATTATCGCGGGCATATGTTCGGCAGATATTATTTTACCACATTTTCCGGTGAACGGCAACGGGTAATGAATACTTTTTCGATTAATTTTGTATGTCTGTTTTCAGGCGAACGCCTGTGCCTTTGGATTGCCATGCGGTATTTTTGAATGTCGGATCAATCACAACGGAATTGACAGTTTTCTCGTTTGTTCCGTCCCGAGTTTGCCACTTGATTAACAAAGATAGATGAAAAAATGTTGAAAAATA
>CAZMAM010000010.1:0-37981 GCA_964564305.1 uncultured Eubacteriales bacterium | reverse complement strand
TGCTACGGTTAGCTGATAAATATGATGAAAGAATATGGACGGCAGTAAAAGAGATAACGCCTTTTCATCAACTGTCGTGGAAAATCAACGAAGAAGAGAGAAATGCAATGAGTCGGGAAAAATACGTTACAATATTTTCACGAAAAAGTGGCAATTGGGTCTGATAAATTCTCAAGAAATGGAAAATATGAAATGAATTTCGACAAATTAATCACTATAATTATTCCCGTGTACAACGTAGAAACTTACCTTCCCAGATGTATAGAAAGCATAATTACGCAAACTTATGAAAAACTGGAGATAATTCTTGTTGATGACGGCTCAACAGATGCGAGTGGTGCAATATGCGATAATTATGCCAATCGGGACAAACGCATTATTGTGATTCATAAACCTAACGGCGGTTTATCCGATGCAAGAAACGTCGGTATAGACAGATTGAAAGGAAAATATGTGACATTTGTCGATAGTGATGATTGGGTGGAGAAAAATTATGTAGAATATTTGTATTCTCTTATTACAGAATACAAAGCAGATATATCAGCCTGTGATTTTAATTACATCGATAAAAATAAACATTTGTTCAATTCGCCGGGTAATAACGGGGATATTTCCGTTTGGAACAGAAAAGAAGCCATATCCAGACTATTAACGGGTAAACTTCCAACAACATCTGCATCGTTAAAATTATATAATTCAAGATTTTTTAATGAAGATCTCATCCGTTTTCCTGTCGGTAAATTGTATGAAGATATACCTGTTGCTTACGAAATATTGCTAAAGTCAGACAAGGTTGTTTTTGGAAATAAGGCATTATACAATTATTTTTTCAGGTTTGGAAGTATAAGTAAAAGTGATTTTACTCCGAAGTGCATGGATGCTCTTGAAAATTTTCAATCTGTTATGCCGAAAATTTTACAGGAATTTCCTGATCTTTCCAAATTATGTTCTTGTGCTTTATTCCTTTATAATTTTGGAATATATTGTAAGTTGGACAATAGAAAAGAATATGTTCCTTATCTGAATATAGTTAAGAATACGATTAAGCAAACTCGCAATTCTGTAATTTTTTCAAAGGATATGAGCATAAAAGGGCGTATCAGGGCTATGGCTACATATTTCGGTCAGCCGTTGACGAAGGCCCTGTTTGGAAGATCATATATAAAAAAATAATGCTTGAACAAAGTTGGGGGATTTAAAAGTTTTGGCGGTATATGTTGTTTCCTTTCTTATATCGACGTTCTTGTTTAAACTCGGCGATTTTGTCAAACAGAAAAACAGGATTTATATTGATTTGTTTGCTATTCTGACTTTATGTCTGGTAGCCGGATTTCGTGACGCCTCTATTGGAACAGATACAGCAGGATATATTAGACCGCTGATTGACAATGCGATTGCATCCGACAATTTTACCCAATATTTGCATGCGAGGTGGACGGTAGGGTATGTGGTCAAATCCACATCCCAATTTGAAATTGGCTATATTTTATTTGTTTATGCTGTGTCACGGGTTTTTCGTTCGATCGTAATGACACAAACAGCACTGGAATTATTAATTGTCTTGCCTGTCTACAGAGCGCTGCGCATAAAGGGTGATGTCTCTGTATGGTTCGGGATGCTTGTCTATATTGCTCTTTTTTTCAACCCCTCTTTAAATTTGAACAGACAGGCTATAGCGATGGGCTTTTTGTTGCTGGCCTTTGCCTATTGGATGAAAGGGAAAAAAGCCGCCGCAGTGATTACCTTTTTGATTGGGTTTTCTTTTCATTACAGTTGCATAATTGGCCTTGTGATTCTTTTCATATATGAATTCATCGGGCATCACAAGAAGGGACAAGCTAACACACGAACAGTATTTCGGTTTAACCGTATGCTGATTGTGCTTGTTGCCGGTATGATTTTCATTTTAGCAGTGAATCCCATCATTTCCTTATTGAAGGCAATAGGATTGTCGAGATTTACTGGATATATTAACGGTCAGATTCATTTTATGCCTAATCAGATTATCAGATTGTTGCCTCCGTTTATTTCCTTATTGCTAAGTTATAAAGGATTTAAGGACAATAAGTCCGAATGGGCATTTTATGTGGTGATGATGGTTTATGCCATGATCGTCAATCAATTTACCAGTGTCAATACCTTTTCCGGAAGAATAGGTTATTATTTCAATTATTTTTCAATGTTTTCCTACCCTTTAGCAACTGAAAATATTAAATATAAAAGGACCGGAAAAGTCGTAATGATAGCATACCTTGCCTTCTACTGGTGGTTTTACTTTGTTTCACTGGGTATGGATGCCACAGTACCGTATAAGATAGTTAGTTAGTTTCAAAACTATATTTTCTGCATCTATTTTATTTGTTGTTCTACATTTATGGTGAATTTTTGCAATAATTATTCTATAAAAAGGATAATATAAATCAAATTATATGAAAGAGGGAAACTATTGATCATGAAAACATGGATGACGAAGATTACAAAACATGTAAAACTTATTTTTGATTTCGCCATTCATTTTATACCGATAAAAAATAATCAAGCAATGTTTACAAGCTTTGGAGGCCAATACAATGATAATCCTAAATATATTTCTGAAAGATTACATGAACTGTATCCAGATACTAAAATTATATGGGTTGTGTCCTCAAAGTGTCACGAATTAGAGTACATGCCCGAATATATACAGACAGTAAAATATGGTTCATTTAAATCGGTTTATTTGAAGAATCGATCGAAAGTCTTAGTGGATAACAGTGTTGGATGGTATATCATGAGAATAAAAAACAGGTGGTTAAACAGATGGTTAAGATCGCATACTAAGAGATGTTCCCAGATAAATATATCCACATATCATGGCACTATATGGAAAAAGGGTGGTCGCGATTACGATGATGGAGGAGGTATATTAGATCCAAAAGAATGTTTTACAACATCAGATGTTGTGATTGCAGGCAATTCTTACAACGCAGATCGGATTAAATACTGCTATTTCGACAATTTGCCTATTCTTTTAACGGGAATGCCACGAAATGATATTCTGTTTAATCAAAGTATTGATATAAAAAACTTACGCCGTAAGTTACACTTGCCGTCCAATGAAAATCTTGTGTTATACGCCCCTTCTTGGAGACAAAATGTTGAAGATGCAGGAATTAAGCAGATGGAGATGATGGATATTGACAAATTACTCGTAAGCCTGAGTGAAAAGTTTGGCGGAAAATGGAAAATGGTTTTTAGAGCACATAATATTGTTCTTGAAAAAATGGATAAAAGGATTTTTCTATCCGAGCATATTCTTGATGGAAATATTGGAGATGATATGGCTGAATATATTAAGGCATGCGATGTAATTATTTCAGATTTTTCCGGCTGTTTATTTGATATTGCATTGACAGATAAGCCTTGTTTCTTTTTTGCACACGATGTTGAAAATTATATTAATCATGAAAGAGGTGTTTATTTTGATTTAAAGAAATTACCATATCCTGTTTCTAAAAATTTTGATGAATTATTGTTCAATATACATTTATATGATCATGCCTGCGATATTTCTAAAAGAAATGAATTATTGACACAGTTAGGAAATGTAGAAAAAGGAACTGCAACAGATAAGATTGTATCTATAATCCACGATTTTATGATAGGACGAGCCTCGAAGAGAGATATTATAGAGAATAATCAAGAACTTCTATTTAAGTCATTCAAGGGTGATCTCACATGATAGTTGGGTATACTACCGGAGTTTATGATCTTTTTCATATAGGTCATTTGAATCTTTTCAAAAACGCCAAAGGCTTATGCGATAAGCTGATTGTCGGCGTTACGGTAGATGAGCTTGTTTCTTACAAGGGCAAGAAGGCGATGATTCCTTTTGAAGACAGAATAGAAATCGTTCGAAGCTGCAAATATGTGGACGCCGCCGTGCCTCAATACGACATGGATAAACTCACCGCCTGCAAGAAACTGGGGGCAACGGTTCTGTTTGTCGGAGATGACTGGTACGGCACCGAGAAGTGGAAGGAGTATGAACGGAAGTTTGCACTGGAAGGAATCCGAATTATTTACTTCCCGTATACTAAAAGAATTTCCTCTACCATCATCAACGAAGCATTAATACAATTGCGTAAAACGGAGAAAGGGGCAAAATAATTTAATGGCAGTAGACAGAAATTTTTGTGCTAGTTCGTATCTTGCATTTCGGTTCATTGAAAAAGATGACATGGATTTTTCTGAGGGAATGCATCACCAAAATATTCATCCAATTCCGGACACAGAGAAAATATCAGTAAAAACGGCATTGGAAATAGATGAAGCCATCAAACATACTTTTTCAGAAATTCAGGATGACAAACTGGGCATTATGCTCAGCGGTGGTATGGATTCAGCGATACTGGCTTCCTATATGCCTGGCTGTGATGCTTACACATTCAGATTTCTCGGAGGTGAGTTCCAACAGAAAGAACTCAACCGCGCGACGTATTATGCAAAGACGTATGGGCTGAACCTTCATTATGTGGATATCACTTGGGATGATGTAATTCGCTTTTTACCTATTGTTATAAAAGCCAAATGTGCGCCGGTACATTCTATCGAACCACAGATTTATAAAGCTGCGATACAGGCACAAAACGATGGAATTACCAGGATGGTGATCGGAGAAAGCTCAGATTTGATCTTTGGCGGAATGGATCAGCTACTTGCCCGTGACTGGAATTTTGACGATTTTGTAAAAAGATATACATTTACTGACCCGTTTGCGGTTCTTACAGAGCCAGTGGATATGAAATATTTGTATGAGCGGTATCGCTACGGAGACAAGATTGATTTTATCGGATTTATGGATGATGTATTCTCCGTTGAGAGTGCCAGTTCATATATGAATGCGTTCGGATGTGCTCAAATGCTCTATACCGATCCATACGCCAAGCTTAAAATGGCAGAACCGCTTGATCTATTTCGAATACGCCATGGGGAACCAAAATATTTGATTCGGGAATTATTCCAGATGAAGTATGCTGATGTTCCTGTGCCGGTTAAGATTCCTATGCCACGTCCGGTGGATGCCTATTTTGCAAATTGGAATGGACCAACAAGGAAGGAATTCAAATCCAATCTTCGCATAAATCAGTTTAGCGGCAATCAAAAATGGCAGATATGGTGCTTGGAGCAATTCTTTAATTTTATTGATACGCAATGTGAAGTCGAAGCGAATAAGTAACTCCTATGTCATTAAATCAAGCCAACCACTTTTTTGTCTTTAGGTAGTGGAAGGGAATGGTGGTTAGGCAAAGAGCTATGTATCATTTATCACAATATGTAATTTAACAGGGAAAAGCATGTTTCATATAAAAAATGCATCCTATGTAGACAGAATGGTGATATTTGCCTAATTTGGTAGAATCCACCCGGATGTTTTGAAGTAATTTCAATGCATTACTATGGAATAAATCGGTGAGTAATAAGAACAATTAAGCCACGCTAAGAACCGGAATTTTTTGATTGAAACAGGAAATTATTTTTTATGGCGGGGTAGTAAAAACCTCTGATGAAGCAAATCGATCAATTTCGTTGAGACATAGTAAATCAGTGCTCAACGAAAAAACGATATAAGCCGGACGAAAAAAGGATAGTGATGTTTATACTGAAACATGACGTATCAAGAATTCCCATTCAAGTCAAAGCTTCTTTTTGGTTTTTAATTTGCTCTTTTTTTCAAAAAGGCATATCTGTCATTACCACACCGATTTTTACCCGTCTGCTCACTCCAGCGGAATATGGCAATTTTAATGTCTTTAATTCGTGGCTGGGAATTGTTACCATTTTTGTGTCCATGAATTTATACTACGGTGTATACGAACAAGGACTGGTCAAATTCAGCCAAGAGCGGAATGTTTTTTCCTCATCACTTCAAGGATTGACGCTGACACTCACCGCCACTTGGACAGTCATTTATTTGATTTTCAGAAATTTATGGAATCATTTATTTTCCCTGACCACTGTGCAAATGCTCGCCATGTTGGTAATGATTTGGGCCTCATCTGCTTTTGGTTTTTGGGCATCAGAGCAGAGAGTGAGGCTACGATACCAAAGACTTGTCGCTGTTACGCTTCTGGTTTCTCTTGCAAAACCGATTATTGGCATTGTTTTTGTCTTGCACGCCGAAGATAAGGTGACGGCCTATATTTTGGGACTAGCTTTGGTTGAATTAATCGGTTACAGCGGTTTGTTCTTTTCGCAAATGATACGGGGAAAAACCTTTTTTTCCGCAAAATACTGGAAATACGCGCTGCTTTTTAATCTGCCTTTGATTCCGCATTATCTCTCGCAAACCGTTTTAAGCAGTGCGGATCGCATTATGATCGGCAAAATGGTGGGAGAAGCGCAAGCGGGCATATATGGACTCGCATATTCTGTTTCATTGATCATGACACTCTTCAATACTGCCCTGTCCAATACCATTGCTCCGTGGACATATCAGAAAATCAAAGAGGGCAAGGCAAAGCAAACGGAACAGATCGGATATATTTCCCTTGCGGTTATTGCGGGCGTGAATATTATGTTGATTGCCTTTGCGCCGGAAGTAATCTTTATCTTTGCTCCAAAGGAATATTCCGAAGCGGTTATGGCGATACCCCCTGTTGCGATGAGCGTTTACTTTATGTTTGCTTATGACTTGTTTGCCAGATATGAATTTTACTTTGAAAAGACAAAATTTATTATGATGGCCAGCATTTCAGCGGCAGCGCTTAATGTGATATTAAATGCTGTTTTTATTCCCATCTTCGGTTATGTTTCCGCCGCATACACCACACTGTTCTGCTATATGATATACACGCTGGGACATTTCGTGATGATGCGAAGGGTCAATAAAACCTGTATGGGCGGGGAAAAAATTTACAGTGTGAAAAAGCTTCTGTTGATTACGGGAATCTTTTTGGGGCTTGGATTCACTTTCCTGCTGACGTATTCTCACCCGAAATTGCGATACGGGCTTCTCGCGGTCCTGATGCTACTGGCGGTGATTTTCCACAAACGCCTTTTTGCGGCGGTGAAAAGCATACTGAACGTGAGAAAATCGGAGGAAAAAGCATCCTAATCATTCCTGAAATTTTTCAGGCAGCAGTGCGATTGTGCGCTGCTGCTTTTTTCGGAATCAAAAACCGCTCTACGGCTTCTTAGTGAATTTAAAGTTTACCGGCAGCCAGTGGCTGAAAACGGGACAGAACCAAATGCGATTACCCCCTTGCAAATTGCAAAAAGTGCGGTATAATGTATAATAAGGTATGCGGATCTATAATATGCGGATTGCGGGAGGTGCTGACCGATGGACGGAAAGACCATGACGTTCTCTATCGGCGATGACAAAGAGCTGGAAATGAAAGCGATTTTGACGGAGGTTTACGAGGCGCTTCAGGAAAAGGGCCTTAATCCCATCACGCAAATCGTGGGATATCTGGTTTCCGAGGATCCCATTTACATCACCAAAAACCGCAACGCGAGATCCCTGATTCGCCGCATCGACAGAGATGAACTGCTGCGGGCAATGGTGCGCACTTATCTCAACAGCTGAAATATTTTCAACAGGCTGCCGTGGCAGCCACAGGCAATTATGCCGCTTCGGGAGCTGTTCCCGCCGCGCGGATTTTGCGGTTATGCCGAAACCTGCCTTTGATATCCGAAAGGAGTTTTCCTGTTTATGGAAGCCGAAAAGCAACCGTTTCTCATGTACAAAAATAAGCCGCTGGTTCGCTGCGGCAATACCATTTATTACGGCGATTTGGGGGAAAAATGCGTAATCATGCTGCAGATTCTCTCCACCAAAACCGTGAACGAAAAAACAATTGCGGACAGGGTTTCCGTGCAGCTTCTCTCCACCGATGATGAACTGCGCATGAAAGACCGGATTTTGAAAAAAACCGAAAAACATGGCCTGTACAGCGCCATGGATGTCGGAGCCATCTGGCTGGAGCGTTCCCTGTAGGGCAGGCACTGCACTTGCTACGCCTTATGCGCGGCGGCTTCTCTCCCCCCCCCACCGTTATGCCGATGAATACCCGATGCCCGAAAGGCGCTGACCGAAAGCAATGGCCGAACGCTGCGCCGGGCTTTGTGTTGCGTAAGGCCAAGAAAACACCGAAAGGAGAAAGAAACGGAGCATGTTCCGCCTCTTTCTCCTTTTTATGGGCCTTCTATATGGGCCTTCTAAAGGATTCGGTTAAGAGATACCCGTTCACGGAAGCTCCCGAAGAACTTTATGTCCCGATGACATAGCCGTAGATGCTGAAGAAATGCAGCACCGCCGCCAAAAGGACAAAAAGGTGCCAGACCATGTGAAAATAAGGTACCCCCTTTTTTCGGTAGAAGAACACGCCGGCCGTATACACAATGCCGCCCGCCAGTAACATGACCATTCCGCGCCAATCCATATTGCGGAACATCGGAACGGCAGCCGTTACAATGCACCATCCGCCGGCAATATAACAGACCATGGAAAATTTTTTGAATTTTTCAATGCTGATACTGTTCAGGACAATCCCCGCCACCGCGACCGCCCAGATAATCCCGAATAAAACCCATCCCAAAGGGCCGCGCAGCGTAACCAGCGTATACGGCGTATAAGTGCCCGCAATCAGCAAAAAAATACTGTTGTGGTCAAATACCCGCAGCACCCGTTTGGCCTTCGGATTGGTTATGGCGTGGTACAGACAGGACATGGTAAAAAGCAAAATTAATGTTGCGCCGTAAATGCAGGCGCTGACCACTTGGAATGCGCCGCGGCAGCGCACCAGCATCAGCACAAGCCCCGCCACGCTGAGCCCGGCTCCTATGCCGTGCGTGACGGCGTTTCCGATTTCCTCCCCCGTGGAATAAAACTTTGCCGAAAAGGGCATTTTCCCCGCTCGTGTTGTTGTCATTCCTGAACATCCCCCTCACGATCCGGCTTTATAAATATATTATAACACATCATCTCGTATTTGAAAAGAGATAAACTAAAATTTAATATTAAAACAACACCGAACAAAGACCGGCTGCCACGCAATGCCTACTCATCTGCCTGCATTCTTGCTGTTATTTTGCCGAAAATCCTCGCGAATACATAAATTAAATTCCGAAGCAAAAATGTTGTTCACACGCAGCGGCGCCGGGAAAACGCAAAAAAGAGAGAGGAGCGTATTTATGGCATCTGCTGTTTCTGTACCCCGAGAGGGTGTGCCGTTCATCGCGCACCGGGGATTGAGCGGAGCGGAAACCGAAAACACCTGTGCAGCTTTTGTGGCGGCAGGGCATCACAGATATTTTGGCATAGAAACCGACGTTTGGATCACGGCAGACAATCAGTTCGTCCTGATTCACGACAAAAATCCTCTTCGGGTTAGCGGAACGGATACGGACGTCACCCAATCCACTTTAAGCCAACTTCAGACCATTCGCCTTTACGACGGATCCGATAAGGAAACCCGAAGTGATTTAGTGATTCCCGTCCTTGCCGATTATTTACGCATTTGCAAGCGGTATCAAAAAAAGGCCGTGCTGGAACTGAAGGACGCGATGACCCGCGAACAGGTATATTCGGTTGTCGGCGAGTGCGAGCGCTTCGGGTATCTGCGCGATGTGATTTTTATCTCGTTTTCGTGGGAAAATCTGCTGTTTTTGCGTGAAAAAGAGCCCAATCAGCCCGCTCAGTTCCTGACCGCTTCCCCGTGCGACGACGCTTTAATCGACCGGCTTGCGGCGGAAAAATTCGATTTGGATATCCTTTGGTCGCAAATCTCCGCCGAAACGGTGGAAAAACTGCACGCCCGGGGCATTCTGGTCAACAGCTGGACCGTGGATGACCCCGACATCGCCCGAAAACTTATTGCCGACAAAGTTGATTTTATCACGACCAATATCTTGGAATGAGCCGTTTATTTTAAAGCATGATTGTGCGTCGGATGCGCCGTCGGATTTTTCGGTAGATGAAACAAAAAAGCACACCGGAGCGGAGAGATACATCCCGCGCCGGTGTGTTCGGTATACTGCAAACGGTTTTCAAATAAACAGGTATTTCGATAATTTCGCTTCGCAGCGTTATGCTTCTTCCACGATCAGGCTTTTTCCGTCCATTTCTTTGGGCTGAGGAATATGCATCAGCCGGCACATAGTGGGGGAAATATCCGCCAGCCTGCCGCCTTCGCGAAGCGTGCAGGGCTTGCCCACCACACAGAAAGGAACCGGAAATGTGGTATGCGCCGTAAAGGGTGAGCCGTCGTCATCAATCATTTTGTCCGCGTTGCCGTGGTCGGCGGTAATCAGCGCAACACCGCCCATTTTCAATGTGGCATCCACCACTCTTCCGACACAGGTGTCCACCGTTTCCACCGCCTTGACCGCCGCGGAAAAAATTCCGGTATGTCCGACCATATCGCAATTGGCAAAATTCAAAATAATCATATCGTATTTTCCGGATTCGATTCTCTGAGTGACCGCGTCACAAACGGGGTACGCGCTCATTTCCGGCTGAAGGTCGAAAGTCGCCACATCCGGCGTTGGAATCAGCACGCGGTCTTCCCCTTCAAATTTCACTTCCTGCCCGCCGTTATAGAAAAAGGTCACATGCGCGTATTTGGTCGTTTCCGCGATGCGCAGCTGGGTCTTGCCGGCCCTGCTGACCGCCTCCCCCATCGTCATGGTCAATTCTTTGGGAGAAAACGCAACGCGCACATTTGGCATGGTGGCGTCATATTCGGTCATACAGACATAGGAGAGATTTAATCTTCCGCCCCTGCGCGGAAAGCCGGAAAAATCCGGATCCACAAACGCCCGGGTCAGTTCTCTTGCCCTGTCCGGACGGAAATTGAAGAAAATCACCGAATCCCCGTTTTGAACGGTAGCGTTCTCCGTCACAACCGTCGGCAGAAGAAATTCATCCGTGATTGCTTTTCCCTCGGCGTCAATGGTGGTGTACGATTGCTTGACCGCTTCCACCGCATCCGGGCCCTTCACGCCTTCTCCGTACACCATGGCGGCGTACGCTTTTTCCACACGCGCCCACTGGGTATCGCGATCCATGCCGTAGTAACGCCCCATCATGGTGGAAAGACGGCCGACGCCGATGTCCCGCATTTTGGCTAAAAGCTCGGCAATATAATCTTTTCCGGAAGTCGGCGGTACATCGCGGCCGTCCAGCATCGCGTGAACATAAACCTTCTCCACACCCAAGCGCTTGGCCATTTCCAACAGCGCGTAAAGATGCGTGTTGTGGCTGTGCACTCCTCCGTCGGAAACCAAACCCGCCAAATGCAATGCATGCCCGTGTTTGGCGTTTTCCATGGCGGATTTCAACACGGGATTTTCAAAAAAATCGCCGTCCTCAATGGATTTCGTGATACGCGTCAGTTCCTGATACACCACTCGCCCAGCGCCGATATTGGTGTGCCCCACTTCGCTGTTGCCCATCTGCCCTTGCGGCAAACCGACATCCATACCGGACGCACCCAAGCTGGTAAAGGGATTTTCCGAAAAGAGACGTGTGAGATTCGGAGTTTTCGCCGCTTTAATGGCGTTTCCCTCCACAGCGGGATTCAACCCGAATCCGTCCATAATGATTAAGGTAACCGGTTGTTTCATCATGCGGCCATCCCTTTCTTATTTCGCCGCCGCCACAATGGCGGCAAAATCCGGCGCTTTCAGCGAAGCGCCACCGATCAATCCGCCGTTGACATCCGGCTGTGCCAAAAGTTCCGCGGCATTGCCGGCATTCATGGATCCGCCGTATTGGATGGTCAGATCTTCGGCAATATCCGAACCGTACGCTTTGGCAATGACCTTTCTGACCAGAGCGCAAACCTCATCGGCTTGCTGCACGGTAGCCGTGCGGCCGGTTCCGATCGCCCAAACCGGCTCATACGCAATAATCACCCGCGCCATCTCCGCAGCGCTGACTCCGCCCAAAGCAATTTTGGTCTGCATGGCGCAAACTTCTCCGGTGACGCCCTGCTCTCTTTGCTCCAGAGTTTCCCCAACGCAGAGTATAACGGTAAGTCCGGCATCTAAAGCGGCACGCACGCGCTTGTTCACCGTAATATCCGTTTCCCCGAAATACTGACGGCGCTCGCTGTGCCCGATAATAACATACTGCACACCCATTTGGGCAAGCATATCGGCGGAAATTTCACCGGTAAACGCGCCGCTCTTGGCCCAGTGGCAGTTTTGCGCTGCAACGCCGATGTCAGAACCCTTCACGGCATCCAGCGCCGCCTGTAAATCCACAAACGGAACACCGACGATGACATCGCACGAGGCACCTGCCACCAAGGGCTTGATTTCTTCAATCAGTTCGGTAGCCTGAGCGGGCGTTTTATTCATTTTCCAGTTACCGGCAATAACGGTTTTCCCCATAAATATTGGCTCCTTTGCTTATTTTACGGATACTGTTCGCATTATGGCAACACCGCATAAAGGCGGTTGTCTGCGAGCAAAGCGGATTTTCGGCCAAATAACGCAAAAGCCGATGCAAAAGCTAAGCCGCACGGTTTTGGTGCTGCCGTATGTTTTGGGGAGAAGCAAAGCGCTTCTCCCCTGACGGTGAAATTATTTATCGTTTAAGCAGGCAATGCCCGGTAATTCCTTACCCTCCAAAAATTCCAGAGAAGCTCCGCCGCCGGTGGAAATGTGGGTCATTTTATCGGCAAAGCCCAATTTTTCGATGGCCGCTGCGGAATCGCCGCCTCCGATAATGGAAATCGCACCGCTGTCGGCAATCGCCTGCGCCACCGCTACGGTTCCGGCCGCGAAACGATCCCATTCGGAGACGCCCATCGGACCGTTCCAGACCACGGTTCCTGCATTCTTCACCGCATCGGCAAAAATATCTCTCGTCTTCGGACCGATATCCAATCCCATCCAGCCGTCCTCGATTTGGCCTTCCTCAAAGACCTTCGCCTGCGCATCTTCGGCAAAGCGATCCCCGGCCACCGTATCGACCGGAAGCAGGAAAGTGACACCCTTTTGCTTTGCCTGCGCCAAAATATCCCGCGCTAATTCCACTTTGTCTTCCTCAAAGCGGGACGCTCCCACATGGCCGCCCTGAGCCACCGTGAAAGTATACGCCATCGCGCCGCCGATAATCAACACATCTACTTTATCCAGCAGATTGGTAATCACGCCTATTTTATCCGAAACTTTGGCTCCGCCCAAAATCGCCACAAACGGCCGTTTGGGATTGGCCAGCGCGCCGCCCATCACGGAAATTTCCTTTTGAATCAGGTAACCGCACACCGCCGGCAGATAATCCGCCACACCGGCGGTAGAGGCATGCGCACGGTGCGCCGAACCGAAAGCGTCGTTGACATAAATATCCGCCAGAGAAGCCAGCGCTTTGGCAAATTCCGGATCGTTTTTGGTTTCCTCTTTGTAAAAACGCACATTTTCAATGACCAGAATTTCTCCGCTTTTGAGGGCGGCCGCCTTAGCGTGCGCTTCTTCCCCGATAATGTCGGTGGTAAACTGCACTTCCCGGCCCATCAGTTCGGCCAGCCGTTTGGCAACCGGCGCAAGCGTACACGCCTTTTTGGATTCCTCATCCTTCGGACGGCCCAAATGAGAACAGAGAATCACCGCCGCGCCGTGATCCGCAAGATAACGAATGGTGGGAATCGATTCCCGAATGCGCTTGTCGTCTGTGATTACTCCGTCTTTGAGCGGAACATTAAAATCACAGCGCACCAATACCCTTTTTCCGGCAACATCAATGTCTTCGATGGTTTTTTTGTTCAAAGCATTCATAGCCCTAAGACACCCCTTTTCCTGTGATGGTGATATTGTACCCTATCAACGCAAACTTTTCAAGGGCTTTTGCGCAGATTCACGGAAATTTTCCCCAGCATAACCAGCATAACGCGATAGTTCTCCACGGAATCGGATTGCCGGGTTGAGAATTACCGCTCACCCGTTACCCAATCTGATAATTGGCACGGTATGCCGCGTTACACTCGGCAATTTCTTTTTTGCCCTCGATATAATCGCGGTACATATGAAACGGGTCACCGCCGCCCAAACAGCACGAAGAGCAATTTTCACACCCGCCCGCACCGCAGTCGAGCGAGCGCCGAATAATCTCCTCCCGCTCCTCGCGGGTGGTATCTTTTATTAAAAGACTCATCACAAAATCTCCCCTCTTGGAATCCATTTGTTTTCTAACGAATCAAACAGGATAATATACTATACCACGACTGTGTATTGCCATCAAGCGCAAATGTGCTATAATAACTTTGGAGCCAACATAGAAAAAGAGCAGCAAGCGCTTTCGGCTTTAAAAATCGCTTTGCGCGGCCGTTCATGCTTTTAACAACCGCACGGCACCGTCATCATATTTCAACGGAAGGAAAATCATCGCTTTGATTCGCAAAACATTCGGAAAATACCTGAAACCGTATATATGGTATTGCATTATCGGACCTGCAGCTAAGCTTCTGGAAGCGATACTGGAGCTTTTCCTGCCGCTTTTTATGGCGCAGGTTATCGATAACGAATTGGCCGCGCACAACACAAAGACCCTGATTTACGCCGGGCTTGTCATGCTGGGCATTGTCTGCCTGGGGTTCGGTTCCGCGCTGATTTGCCAATATATGGCATCGCGCACTTCGCAGGGATTCGGCACCGAGCTTCGGCGGGATCTGTTTGACCGCATGATGCGGCTTTCTCCCAATCAAATCGACGGTTACGGCGAGGCCACCCTGACCACACGGCTGACCAGCGATGTCAACCAACTGCAGTATGCGGTCGCCATGCTGATCCGACTGGTAATTCGCGCTCCTTTTCTCTGCATCGGCGGAGTGGTGATGGCGGCTTCTATCGATTGGCGGCTGGCCTTAGTCATATTGGCGGCAACACCAGTTTTTCTCGGTATTTTGTGGCTGGTTTCCCGGCTGACCGTTCCGCTTCACCGAACGGTACAAAGCAAACTGGATAAACTGACCGGTATTGTTTCGGAAAATTTAAGCGGCGTTCGCGTGGTTCGGGCCTTTGCCCGACGGAAAGCGGAACAATCGCGCTTTGATCACGCCGTGCGGGAGCACACCGACCGCTCCCTGAAAGCGGCGCGGATTTCCGCTTTGCTCAACCCCGCGACTGTTTTGGTGATGGATTTGGCCATCCTCGGTATTCTCGGTATCGGCAACGTCCGGGTGGCGGCGGGGGAACTGACCACAGGTGAAATCGTGGCGTTTATTCAATATGTCACACAAATTTTAGCGGCGCTGACCGTCACGGCCAATCTGGTGGGCATGTACACCAAGGCTTATGCCAGTGCCTGCAGGGTGGCGGAAATTTTGCACACCGAACCTGCTTTGACAGACGGAACCGGCGCCAGAGAAAATCAAACGGCAAACGCGGTTGTTTTTGAAAATGTCGGGTTTTCGTATAACAGCGGAGAAAACGATCTCAATCAAATCAGCTTCTCCGTTCCGCGCGGAGCTACCGTGGGCATTTTGGGCGGTACGGGTTCCGGAAAATCCACGCTTTTGCGGCTGATGATGCGATTTTACGACGCCGGTCAGGGAAACATCCGGATAAACGGTGCCGATGTGCGGGATTATCCGCTGAAAACGCTTCGGGAAAAATTCGCCTATGTTGCGCAAAAACCCGAACTGTTTTCGGGAACGATAGCGCAAAACATCCGGCTGGGCGCCGCACAGGCAACGGACAGTGACGTAAAAGCGGCGGCCGAGGCTGCTCAAGCGGTGGAATTTATCGAGTCAATGCCAAAACAATACGAATCCCCTGTTGAGCGCGGCGGCGCAAATCTTTCGGGGGGACAGCGGCAGCGGCTGGCAATTGCGCGTGCGCTGTGCCGGAAAGCGGAATTTTTGCTGTTGGACGATGCCTCCTCCGCCTTGGATTACGCGACCGATGCGGCCCTGCAGCAGGCCGTTTCTCAGCTGAAATCCACCACTGTGTTTGTGGTTTCCCAGCGCATACGGGCCGTAAAGCACGCCGATCTTCTTTTGGTAATGGACGAGGGAAAACTGATCGGCCAAGGAACGCACGAACAACTGATGAAGACATGCCCGCTTTACCGAGAGATGGCTGTCTCGCAGGAGGTGATCGCGTGAAACGGCTGTTGGCTTATATGGGAAACGGCAAACGGTGGCTGATCGCGGTCGCGCTGTGCTCGCTGGGCGGAAATCTGGCGCTTTTGACGGTTCCGGATTTAATCGGCAGAGCGATAGATTGCATGCCCGGAAATATTTCCGGCTTGGTACGCTACTGCCTGTGGGTAGCGGTACTCGCCGTCACCGGATGCCTGCTTCAGGTTTTCACGGCAACGGCGGCAGCACGGGTCGCCGCCCGTACGGTGCAAGCTCTCCGACAGGCACTGTTTGCCAAGCTGCAACGCCTTGAGGTCAAATATTTCGATACCCACACCCACGGAGATATGACGGCACGTTTCGGCGCGGACGCCGATGCGGTGTACGAGGGGTTGAGCCAAGGCATTGTCCAGCTGATTTCCGGCCTGCTGACAGCGGTAATTTCGCTGATCTTTATGCTGAAAATTCACCCTGCGGTGGCATTGGTCGCGGTACTGGCCACCCCGCTGTGCTTTTTGGCAGGATTTTTCATCACCCGTTACGGCAACAAAAAATTTGCCGCACAGGCAAAGACACAGGGGGATTTGAACGGCTGCGCTGAGGAGATGATTAACGGTGTACGCACGGTACAGGCATTCGGTTACGAAGAAGAAGCCGAAAAACGGTTTAACCGCATTAATGCCGAACTGTACGACTGCGGTTACCGCGCGCAATTCGCATCCGCTTTAGTGAATCCTTCCACGCGGTTTGTCAACAATATCGCCTATGTCCTTGTCGGAATCGGGGGCATTTTTGCGGGGCTTTCCGCCGGAAAAATTGCGAGCTTCCTCACATATACCGCCCAGTTTGCCAAACCGTTAAACGAAATCACCTCCGTAATCATGCAATTACAACTGGCTGCGGCGTCCTTTCGGCGCATAACGGAAATTTTGGACACACCGGAGCCGGAGCCGGACGGAAACGTTGAACCGATTGCCGGAGAAATCCGATTTGAACATGTGAGCTTTGCCTATCATCCCGACCGCCCGCTCATTCGAGATTTTAATCTGACCGTGCCTCAGGGTACAACGGTGGCGATTGTCGGGCGAACGGGAGCGGGAAAAACCACCCTCATCAATTTGCTGATGCGCTTTTACGATCCGGATAAAGGAAAAATCACCGTCAACGGAACCGATATTCGCACGATGCCGAGAGATTCCCTGAGGAAATGTTTCGGCATGGTTTTACAGGATACCTGGCTGTTTTCCGGAACGGTGAAGGACAACATCGTTTACGGAAAGCCGGACGCCACGGATGAGCAAGCCGTAGCGGCGGCAAAAGCGGCACACGCGCACGGGTTTATCCGCCGCCTGCCCAAACAATATGAAACCGAACTGACCGCGCGGGGAGAAGCCCTTTCCGCCGGGCAAAAACAGTTGCTTACGGTAGCGCGCGCCATGCTGCCGAACGCACCGATGCTAATCTTAGATGAAGCGACCAGCTCGGTGGATATTCTCACCGAGCAGCGCACCCATAGCGCTTTTCGCCGCATGATGCAGGGAAAAACCGCCTTTATCATCGCTCACCGACTTTCAACCATTCGGGATGCGGACACGATATTGGTTCTGGAAGACGGCAATGTGGCGGAACAAGGCACTCACGAGGAACTGCTGGCGCGTCATGGCGCGTACTGGCGGCTTTACCGGGCGCAGTTCGCCGAGAGCGAATAACCCGCAAAGCATCAAGGACGGCGCGCGGTTACCACTCGCAAAATGCCCGCGGCATCCGGCACCTGTCCGATATCCCGCAAACCGGCTTGCCGGAAAATGTCCGCCACCGCCTGCGCCTGCCCCAAACCGACCTCAACCGCAAGCCATCCCCCCGGTTTGAGATGCAACGCCCATATGTCGCCGATGGGACGGTAAAAGCGCAGCCCGTCGGCTCCCCCGTCGAGCGCCATAACCGGTTCCGCCCTGACTTCCCGCATTAAAGCGGGGATATCCCCGGTGGGAATATACGGCGGATTACAGAGAATGGCGTCGTAATTTGGATACGCTTTGCGCGGGCACAGCACATCGTCTTTTACGGCACAAACAGTGTATTGCGGATACCGACGAATGTTTTCGCTTAAATAGCCGAAAGCGGCATCGGAAAGCTCTACTGCGGTCACCCGAGCACTCGGCAAAAGCGAACAGACCCCAAGCCCTACACACCCGGATCCCGCACACAAATCCAGTACTTGCGGAAAAGGTATTCCGCGCAGCTTATTGGCCGCCGTTTCACACAGCACTTCGGTATCCGGCCCGGGAATCAGCACGCCTTTTCCCATCGAAAGGGTGAGCGTGAGAAAATCCCATTCCCCCAAAATGTATTGAAGCGGTTCACCCGCCGCACGGCGGTTTGCGGCGGCTTTCAGTTTTTCCCAAGCGCCCGGCGGCAGAGCATCAGCGCTTGGCCGGGTTTTTCGGGGCATCTCGGCAAAAGCTTCCAAAAGCTGAATCGCATCAAAGGCGGGGCTGTCACACCCCGCCTTTTGCAATTGTCGTTTGAGCTGTCCAAACGCTTCACAGTACGTCATATGCTTTACCAGTTATCCGCCTCTTCATCTTCGGGAACAACCGCCAGAAAAGCGGTGATGGCACACTCAATCATATCATCGGTCGGCTCTTTGGTGGTGATGCGCTGCATCCATTTTCCCGGAGCGGAAATAATGCGAGTGAGCAGGTTATCGTATCTTCCGGCGAGCTTTAGCAGCTCATAACCGATTCCGACAACCACCGGAAGCGTCAGCAGCTTGACCGCCGCGTACAGCCACGAGGGCAGAGACGCGGGTATAAACAAAGAAACGGCAATCCCCACAAACATCATCAAAATCATAAAAGAGGTTCCGCAGCGCGGGTGAAACCGACTTTCGGGTCGGACATTTTCCACCGTAAGGGGCTTACCGTGTTCGTAACAGAAAATGGTCTTATGCTCCGCCCCGTGATACCGAAACACCCGCTTGATATCTTTAAGCTGAGAGACCAGCAACATATAGCAAAGGAAAATCACAATCTTTAAAATACCGGTCACCAGCGCTTTGGCAAAACCGTTTTGCCGCCAGACTTCCGCCAAAGCGTCCGCCGCAGCACGGGATCCTCCGCCGGGCAAAACCGTAAGCATCGCGAGACCTTTCACACCGAGATCGTAAGCCACAACCGGGAGATACAAAAAGAGAAATACGGCAAGCCCTACGCCCAGTACCGCCGCCGCCACGGTGACCACCGGCATCACTTTCTGAACAAAGCGGTTTTGCTTTTCCAAATCTTCCGGAGAGGATTCCCCATCGTCCTCCAATTCCTCCATTCCGCTCATTTTAGCGGATTTCATCAGGCACCGGTAGCCGACAATCAGGGAATCGATAAAATTAAAAACGCCGCGAATAACCGGAATGCGCATAATGAGGGGCTTTTTGGAATTATTTTCCCAGACCTCCGTACGGATTTCGCCGCTGGTATGGCGCACCGCCATGGCGGTTTTGTACGGGCCGCGCATCATGACACCTTCGATTAACGCCTGCCCGCCGATAGAGGTCTTCTTAGATTTTTTCTTTTTTGCCATGCCGCTGTTTCCCTTCTGCACTGCTTCTCAGTGACTTTTTGGATTGCTTGATCGTTGATCGTTCCTCTCTTAACGAATGACTCAGCCGGATTCCTCCGTTCTGGCGACCGGAAGACGGATGGTCACGGTTGTGCCGACGCCCTGAGCACTCTCGATTTCCAATGTGCCGTTATGGCGCTTCACAATATCGTCCGCCAATGCCAAACCGATTCCGGATCCCGGGCGAACGGGATTGGCGCGGTAAAACCGCTCTTTGACGTGCGGCAGCGATTCGGGAGCGATACCCTCTCCGTTATCGCTGATAATTACCTTGATCGTAGATCCGATCAGCCGGGCTTCCACATGAACCACCCCTCCGGGGGCGGAATATTTGATGGCGTTATCCATCACATTGATAAAGACCTGCCGGATTCGCGCGGGATCCCCCATGATCGGCGGCAAATGGATACACTCGATGTAATCGACGGTCAGCCCCTCTCTGGCAGCCGGCTCGCGAAACAGAAGAATCGTTTCCTCCAATTCCGCCAAAACATCCATTTGCACCATATGCAGTTCCAGCTGTCCGCTTTGCAGCCGGGAAAAATCCAGCAACTCTTCCACGATACCGGAAAGGCGGGTCGCCTCATTAGAAATGACCTGCAACCCCTTTTGCATGATTTCGTCATCGTTTCCCCCGCTTTCCCGCAGGGTCTCGCTCCAGCCGGTAATTGCGGTGAGAGGCGTGCGCAGTTCGTGGGACACCGAGGCGATAAACTCGTTTTTCATCTGTTCCCCTTGGGAAATGCCCTGCGCCATATGATTGATGGTGTCCGCCAATTCGCCGATTTCGTCATCGTATTTTTTCTCGATGCGGGCGTTGTAATCCCCGTTGGCGATGGTGTGCGCCGTCTGACCGATTTCTTTAATCGGGTTGATGATGGAACTGACAAAATACGAGCTGGAAAGCATCACCACCACTACAATCAATAACCCGACCATCACCATCACGGCAATCCACGTCATCATTTGCCTGTCGACGCCGGCAAGGGACGTCACATACCGCGCGCCTCCGTAAACCTTTCCCTGCGCGTCGGAGAGAATCACACTGACGGCCATGATATTTTCTCCCGCTTCGCTGTTGCCGTGCCACGCCGCCAAATGATTTTCCGCAGCAAGCGCCCGCTCGTATTCCGGAACCTGTTCGCTGGGCGGGGCAAACCCGCTGGAAGAAAGCATCACATATCCCTGTGGACTGACCATCTGCAGTTCCATGCGGTCGGTTTCGTCGAAGTTTTCGGCAAGGCTGCGCGCGATTGACTCGAACTCAAACTGGGGATCCTGTGTATATTGCGTAAACAAATCCGCAACGGATTCCGCGCGGTCGGATAACTGAGACTGAACGCTTTGGTAGCAATACTCACGAATCAGCATGGCGAAGGCAAGTTCGAAAACAATCAAAAGCAATACGATAACCCCAAGGCCGTTAATCAGCCAGCGGCGGGTAATCCCTTTTTTCATCTTGCCCCCCCTTTCGCGATGCGTTTATCGGCTCTCGCTTATGTTTTCCACTGATACCCAAGGCCCCACACCGTCATAATGTGCTCCGGGCTGGAAGGGTTTTTCTCAATCTTCATGCGCAGCCGCCGGATATTGACGTCCACGATTTTTTCATCGCCGTAATAATCCTCTCCCCATACCTGACGGAGAATATCGGTTCGGCTCAGGGGTTTTCCGGGATTGGTAAAAAAATATTCAATAATTTGAAATTCCAGCTGAGTCAGTTCCACCGGCTTGCCTTTGCGAAACAGCTGACGACCGCGCAGATTCAGCACAAAATCCCCTTGGCGAATTTCTTCCAGATACTGAACCTGCCGCTGATCCCTCACAGCATCCACCCTGCGGTACAGCGCATCAATCCGTGCAATCAGTTCGGAAGGGCTAAACGGCTTCGTAACATAATCGTCCGCTCCCATCATCAGCCCGCCCACCTTTTCCATTTCCTGTGTACGGGCGGTGAGCATAATGATGCCCATAGAATCGCTTCGCTGTCTTAGGCTGCGGCACACCGAAAACCCATCCGCTCCGGGAAGCATAATATCCAGCAAAGCAATATCCGGTTTTTCGGCGGCATCGTCGTATTTTTTGAGCGCTTCCTCTCCGGATCCGGCTTCCATCACTTCATATCCCGCGCGCTTTAAATTAATCACCACAAATTCCCGAATGGAAATTTCGTCTTCGCATACCAAGATCCGTTTCATGGCCGTCATATCCTTACATCACGATTTTGCGCATGGCAAAAAGTTTTTGAAGCTGTTCCATCGTCGGCTGAAGCGGACATTCTTTATCGTACCAAATGTCGTATTGCACTTCGTCGCCCAACGCGAGAAACACATATTCGTCCCCGTCCTGTATCGGATCGGATCCTACGGGCGTGGCCCGAATTTTCAGAAATTCATCCCCCGTCACTCCGTTGTCGACATACTTCATAATCAGTCTGCGGGAGACCCGATCGTAATCCGCGGTGACTTTATCTGTCCACGAGTTGGGAATTTGAAGAAAGTAACCGTCCGCCGGTACCATTGTAACGGTAATCATTTTGCGGGCACGAAGCATATCCGGATCCCATTGGTACCACGCGGTGAGCCACAACGGGACCTCTGGGGTGGGTGTCGCGGCATACCCGGGAAATCGGACAGACTGAGGCCATTCGATTTGCCCGTCGTAATTGATGTCCATGCTGGGCAAACCGGATTCCCTGGCCGTTATGCTGTTGAGATTTTCCGCCGGATTATACAGCGGCGCCAGCAGTTGCTTTCCGTCCCAAAGAATCAGTTCGGTCACGGTGGTCTGGGCAGCTTTCCCGCAATCCTGATAGACCCCGCGAAGCGACGGGTTGATCTGAGCAACGCTATAATTGCCGAAGGAACTGATCTGCCCGTCGAGGTAGCACTGCCCTTTTTCCACCACCGCATTCCCCTCAAAAGTCAGCAAACGGGCCGTTGTTCGGCGTTCGGCGGCATTCACCCGATACAGCAGCAGATCCTCGTGGCGATCGGAGGTAATGCCCGCCACCGCAAAATGGGTATACGTATCCGTGTAACATTCCGCAAAATGAAGGTCGCGCATTCGGTATACCATCAGTAATCTGTCGCCGGTATTGTACATTCCGAAGCCCGTCAGCAGTTCCGGAGCACGGTCTCCGTCCAAATCGCCAAAGGTGACCGATTCAATCTCGGAGGCCAATCCTTCAATATCGTCCGAACACAGCCAGACACCGCTGGCTTTACTGAACAGCGCCATATGTACATTAGCGGATTCGGACAAAGCGTAAAATGCGAGCGCCTCCTGCACGCCGTCTCTGTCCACATCGCGAAAAACAAACGCCGAACGATATTCCCCCGTTCCCGGATATTTTAAAATAATCCCGCCGGAATCCAGAGGCTCTTCGCCCTCCGGTGTTTCCCGCAGAGAGGCAATATATTCTTTTAACGCCTGCTGCACCGCGCTTTGCTCACCCGCGCCAACCGGCGGGCGCATCTGACTTTCCACATCCAAATCGATAAAGGAACAGCCGGGCAATGTCAGCAGCACACAAACTGCCGCAAGCACACAGAAAAAGTTTTTTCGCAAAGCCGCTGTTCCTCCCTTCGAAAAGCGAAAAATTTCCCGGCAGTAAGCCGATATCTACCTGATACGGCCCGGCGTCAAATTCGATACCGGTATATTCGGCCTGCCGCCAAATCCAACCGCGCCGCAGCCCAGGTTTCAACCGCTAAGCCGCCGGATATGTTACGGTTGTGCGATACAATCGATCGTCCCCGGCATTAAACACAAACGAAACTTCCTTGCCGGGGAATGTGTAATCCAGCACACGAATATTGGTGGGTTGCTCGGTATAATCGTGCTCGGCCTGCCCGAAATAAGTTTTGATCACGGTATAATCGGAAGTTCCATCCACCCGATCGTACCGGTATTTTGTGCGCTGTGCGTCATCGGAATAGGTCACCTCTAACGAACGCACCTGCCCTTGCGGCGTAGCGGTCACCCGCAATATGCCGAATGTTCGGGTGACGGTTCCGTCGGCATTTTCCAGAATTTCAGCCGTTTCTTCCCCCGCAACGGCGCTCACGCTCTCGATCGTGGTCAGAGGTAAAACATCGATGCCGCTTGCCTGAGGCAGATCCGAACGCACAAAGCGGGCGTTCATGGCCAGCGAATGCGGCGTTTGGGGCTCGGCAGGATCGGTAACGGCAATCTCCATATCCACCGTGCTTTGAGAAAGCAGCATTTTACCGCGCCCCGCATTGCCAAAGCCATCGTCCTCAAAGGAAAAGTTCACTTCGTTTCCGTTCACCGTTCCCTCCGCGGAACGCAAAAAGGCCATTTGCGGGTCTTCTCCTCCGGAATAGGAAAGCAAATCGAACAAAAAGATATCGCCGCGCACCGACAGCACAATCAGTACGCCGCCCCCCTGAACCGGAATATTTCCTTTCCCGACGCTTTGTTCGTCTACCCACTGACCTAAAAATCCATGCAAAAACGGATCTTCCGACGGTTCCGTTGTCGGCTGAGAAGCATCCGGGTCGGGAGTGCCGACATTCGGCTGACGGTCAAAAAAACCGCCGTGACGGATAACCGATGCGACCGCAATAACCACAACAGCCACAACCAACACAGACAGAAACGCTGTCCGAAAAATGCGCATATAACGGGCCTTTTTTTGCGAACCCGCCCGTTTGGCCCGGTTTGTGGGAATTACCCGAGTGACCTCACGGGTGACCTCCCCCGCAGCCTCCCGAATTTCGTTCGAAGCCGCGTCACGATCGTTTGAACGCGACGATTCGCCTCCAGCCTTATCCGGCAACACAGATTTCGGCGATATCTCGACAGGCTGCTTTTGCGGTTCGCCTTTTTGGGGGAACCGATAATTGCAATATAGGCAAAAACGAGCCTCTGCCACAACTTTTTTGCCGCAAGAGGGGCATTTTTTGGATGCCATAGCCTACTCCTTTACGCGTACAGCGACCTATTGCGTTCGCTCATTTTCTTTACGCATGCACATAATGTCATTTTCCGTAACAGTTTTCCGAACACACCGTCCGGTACAACCGCATTATACTACCGGCCCGGTTTTTTTGCAATACGCCAAAAACGAAAAGAAATCCGGTGCCGGCCGGCAGGAATTGCCGATCGACACCGCCTGAAAGTACCCTATGACGAATCCCCAAAAAACTTCGCAAAAGCCGATTTTAAGGCAATACCGCATAAAAATGGTCGTTCAGAAAAGCAGCAGACGGATTTTCATCAGATGAAACAAAAACCGCAGCGAATACTTTGTGTATTTGCAAAAATTTTGGTCTAAATTACGGTTCTTTGTGCGGGGTTGCCTGAAGTTATTCGGTTTCCTGCGGCATACGCTCCAGCAAAAGCGCGGCAATCTGCCGAGCGCGAAGCATGGTCACTTCGTAATCTTTATCCTCGATGCCGGTAATCTCCACCAACATCATCGTACCTTTACCATACACCATCAACTGATAATACAGCGGGCTGTACCACGCGGTATCACCCAAATTGGGGCAGGGCACCAAATCAAAATAGGATTGAAGCGCCCGGTCGAAGATTTCTTTCGGTCGCTGCTGCACCTCAACGGTGAGTACCGCACGGCTTTCGGGGGCGAGGCTGGTTAAAACGGTTCCCTGCTGCGACACGGTGGGGTCATTCATTTCCACGCCCAGCGCATCGGAAATTTCCTGAGCGGAGATCATATCCGCCAAGTTTTGACGATAAATGGTCGCCATGGTCACCGAAGGAGCGGCGGTTGCGGAAGGTGATGTATCCTCCTCCGGATTCTTTGAACCGCAGGAGGAAAGACACAGCATCATCAAACCGACTGTCAAAACGGCTGTCGCTCTTTTGAAACATTTCAAGAAAAATCCCCTCCTCTTTTATGCCGCGCCGATCGCACTCAGCAAAATCTCCGCCGCCAGTTGCGCGGCGCTTTTTTCCACTTCCTCAAACGAAAGAGGCGCACCCCCGTCCGCCAAATCCGAAACGGCACGAAGCACGGCAAACGGCACACCATTGGCCGATGCAACCTGAGCCACCGCCGCGCCTTCCATTTCTGCCGCCAATCCGTGAAAACCGTTATACAAAGAGGCCTTTTGGGCAGATCCGGCGATAAACTGATCCCCGGATACAATGATACCCCGATGGCAATGTTCTTCGCCCGTTCGCGCACACGCCGCCTCATACAGCCGCAAAGAAAGTTCGCTGTCCGAGGAATACACGGTGGGTGTCCGATTGTCCCGGCCTTTCATATATCCCTTTACGCCCCCCAAGGGCGTGATGTCAAAATCGTGCTGAATCAGCCCGGTGGCAACGACCGTGTCCAGCACCTGCAATCCGGGCGCAATTCCTCCCGCGACCCCGATATTAATCACCGCATCCGCCGAAAAGCGGTCGATCAAAATTTGCGTGCAAAACGCGGCATTCACCTTTCCGGCTCCGCAAACAGCCGCCACGGCATCGGCATGACCCAGCTGACCGAAAAAAAACCGCACTCCCGCGCATTCGTTCTCCGACGGGTGGGACATCTCTTCGGTCAGGAGCGCAATTTCCGAGCGCATAGCTCCGACGATTCCGTAGCGCATCAAACATCCCCCTTATGTGTTTTTATCCACAGATTTTACAGGTTTTAAGTTGCCACGCCGGGTGTGACGTTCCCGCAATACCGCATCGACATCGGCCGGCGTAATACCCAGATACGCCATCAGCACCAAAACATGGTAAGTTAAATCGGCAATTTCACCAACCGTTTCGACATTATTTCCGTTTTTGGCGGCAATTACGGTTTCCGCACTTTCCTCGCCGACTTTTTTCAAAATTTTGTCGATGCCCTGCTCAAACAAATAATGCGTGTAGGATTTTTCCACCGGATGGTCGCGACGGTCCAAAACAGTTTCGTAGATTTCTTCCAAACAGTTCACGACTACTCCTCCCCTATTGGCCGGAAAAAACAAGAGTGCGCCCCGGTGTGACAAGCAGGGCCTGTCTGATCCACGACAACCAAAAGCGCATCCCGATCGCAATCTCCGCGAATAAAACGGACTTTTTGAATATGTCCGCTGGTTTCGCCTTTGTGCCAATAGGCACGGCGCGAACGACTCCAAAAACATGTTTCGCCGGTTTGCAGCGTGCGTTGCAGTGCAATGCGGTTCATATAAGCCACCATCAGCACTTCACGGGTATCCGCCTCCTGAATCACGGCGGGAATGAGCGAATGGTTGACAAAGTAGGTGTCCAAATCCGTTTCATCGATTTCATCGATCGGCTCCTTCGCCGCGCTCAGCGCCGTACTCAGCGTCAGCGTTCCGCTGTACAGCGATTTGCCGCAGATAACGCCGTCTAAACACATTTCCCGACAGCGCCGGACATCCTCAACCGAACGCACACCGCCCGAGGCAATCACCCGGCAAGTCACCGCCCGGCGCAGTTCGGCGAGCGCTTCAAAATTCGGTCCGCTTAATGTGCCGTCTTTGGCAATATCGGTAAAAATCAGCGTTTGCACACCGATCGATTCCATCTCTTTGGCCAGAGTGAGATAGGAAATCTCGGAGATTTCCAGCCACCCTTCCGCAGCCGCCAATCCGTTTACCGCATCAATGCCCACCGCAATCCGATGACCGTATGACCGAACGGCCTGTCTGACAAAACCGGTATCTTTTAACGCAGAAGAACCCAGAATACAGCGGGAAACTCCGCCGCCAAAATAATCTTCCAGCGTTTGCATATCCCGGATACCCCCGCCGAGTTCCACCCGGCATCCGCTTTCGGCGGCGATGCGCAGGATAATATCCGTGTTTCGGCGGGTACCGTCTTTGGCTCCGTCCAGATCCACCGTATGAATCCATTTGGCACCGGCATCGTAAAAAGATCGCGCCGTTTGCACGGGATCTTCCGCCACTTTTTGCGCGGTAGCAAAATCTCCCCGGTACAGCCGCACACACTGCCCGTTATGAATGTCGATTGCCGGATAAACAATCACGCCCGGGACTCCTTTCTCAGTCCAAAACGCCTTTGGTGGATAAAATTCCCTGTGCCGATGCGACCGCCGCTTTCAGCGCATGCCCCGCCGCTTTAAAAAGCGCTTCGATCATGTGGTGAGAATTCTCCCCGCGCAAAATCCGAAGATGCAGCGTCAGCCCCGCATGTATGGCCAGCGCACGGAAAAACTCCGGCGTGAGGCATGTTTCAAACGCTCCCACCCTTTCCTGAGGAAAAACGGCGTCAAAGGCCAAATACGGTCTTCCTCCGACATCGACAGCGCAAAAACTCAGCGCTTCATCCATAGGAATAAAGAAGCTCCCGTAACGGGCAATGCCGCTTTTATCGCTCAGCGCTTTGGCCAGCGCCTGTCCCAGCACAATGCCGGTATCCTCCACCGTATGGTGACCGTCCACATCCAAATCTCCCTGTGCGGTCACCGTAAGACCGAATCCGGCATGCAGCGCAAACGCTTCCAGCATATGATCAAAAAATCCGATGCCGGTATCCGACGAAACCGATCCGCCGTCCAGATTTAATGAAACCGTAACACAGGTTTCCCCGGTTTTTCGGGTAATCGTCGCCTGCCTCATCATGATCCCTTTCCTTTCTCCCGGAGATACCGCACAATAGATTCAACAGCCGCCAGTGTTTCTTTGTTTTCACTTTCTTTTCCGCCGGTAATTCTCAGACGGGTTTTTTCCAGCAGCCGAACCGCGATGCCGAAATCCAATAATTCTGCATGGATAAACGGCGCGTCAGCCGATTCAATGAGCACAAAATTGGTATGGCTGTCGTAGACTTTCTCGATATACCCCATTTGTTGCAATTTTAGAAACCCTTCCGAAAGCTGACGCCGGGACGCTATGAGCAAATCGGGATATACCTGCCGATACATCGGGTTTTGCAGGAGAACGGAAGCAGCGCACTGAGTGGCCGCGTTTACATTATAAGGAGATTTCGCGGCACGCAAGATACCCGTAAGCTTCGGATTAGCCACGGCAAATCCCATGCGCAGCGCCGCCATGCCCAGCGCTTTGGAAGCGGTTCGCAGGATAATGAAATTATCGTATTCGGAGACCTCCGAAAGCATACTCTGATCCCAAAAATCCATATATGCTTCATCCAGCACAACCAGCGCATCGGTTTGACACAGAATTTGGCGCACATCCTCCCGCGCAAGCCCCAGCGAAGTGGGATTGCACGGATTGGAAAAAATGACCATCTTGGCATGATATTGGTTAATCGAACGAATCGTCTGCCCGACATCAATCTGCAAATCGGCATTTTTGGGCAGGGAAATACAGGGGTTTTCGGTAATCACAGGGTAAAAACGGTACATGGAAAAATCCGGTTCGAATGTCAGCACCGGTTCTCCTTTTTGTAAAAAAACCGAAAAAATCAGTGAAATCAGTTCATCCGATCCATTCCCCGCTGTCACGCAATCGGCGTTAATCCCGTACAGCGATGCAAACGCCCGGCACGGTTCGGAAGCCAGCGGATCGGGATACCGGTTAAACGGCAAATCGCATACCGCCCTGGCGATTGCTTCACGGTCGGCCTCGGTGGGCAACAGAAAGGACTCATTGGCGTCCAGCCGAATACGGTATTTTCCCTTTTGCGGAGCATAAGGAGTGAGATTTCTCGCTTTTTCACAGGGAATATACACCGTTTAATCCCCCTTTTCGGGAAAACGAACCTGTACGGATCGGGCATGAGCATCAAGGCCCTCGGCTTCGGCAAGCGCCACAATATCCACTTTTGCCTGTTTCAGCGCTTCGCGGGGATAATAGATAAAACCCGATTTTTTCACAAAACTGTCCACGGAAAGCGGAGAAAAGAACCTCGCCGTACCGCCTGTCGGCAGCACATGGTTCGGACCGGCGTAATAATCCCCAAGCGGCTCCGGCGAATACTGCCCCAAAAATATGGAACCCGCGTTATCCAGTTTTCCCAAATAGGAAACCGGATCGGCCGCCGCTACCTCCACGTGCTCCGGCGCAATGCGATTGGCAAGCATAATGGCCTCATCCATATCCCGGCATACGATGGCGGCGCCGTAATCGGTAAGCGATCGGCGAATAATGCCCTGACGGGAAAGCTTTGGCAGCTGATGTTCCACAGCCTCCACCGTTTTCCGAGCCACCGTTTCATCGGTGGTAACCAATATGGCGGACGCCATCGGATCGTGTTCCGCCTGAGCCAACAAATCGGCGGCGAGATATTCCGGATCGGCGGTTTCATCCGCCACAATGAGAATCTCACTGGGCCCCGCTATCATATCGATATCCACCACACCGTACAACAACCGCTTGGCTGTTGTCACATAAATATTGCCGGGGCCGACAATTTTATCGACCTTTGGAACCGTTTCGGTTCCGTAGGCCAGCGCCGCAATTGCCTGCACCCCTCCACAGTAAAACATCCGATCAACCCCCGCAAGAGCCGCTGCTTGAAGCACAGGGGCATTGATAAAGTTGTGCGTATTGATTTGATTATCTTTTGCCGGAGGGGTAACCATCACAATTTCTTTAACTCCAGCCACCTTTGCGGGAATCGCGCACATCAGAACTGAGCTGGGATAAGCCGCCGTTCCGCCGGGAATATAAATACCGACCTTGTCCAGCGCCCGTACCCGCTGGCCGACGATACCGCCGTCTTTCCGGGCAACGGTTATGCTTGACCGCTTTTGATGCTCGTGAAACTCCCGAATATTTTCCGCGGCGTGTTGCAGCGCAAGGGATACCTCCGGCGAACAGGAACCGGACATACGCATGATGGCATCACGGGAAAGACCAGAATATGGGGAAATCATCCCGTCAAATTTCTCGGTATATTCCCTAACCGCCTGATCGCCGCGCGCTTTGACCGCATCAATGATTTCGGCAACCGTTTCGGTTATCTTTGGATCTGTTTCGCTGCGGCGCGCCGCAAGCTTTTCCAGCAACGCATACTCCGATCGGCCGTCCGTTTTGATCATGTTCAACATATCGTTACTCCTTCTTCAGTGCCTGCTCCATACGTTCCGCGATTGATTCAATCTCGGTTTTGCGCAGTTTCATGGCCGCCATATTCACAATAACTCTCGCGGAGACCGGCATGACTTCGTCTATCACGGAGAGACCGTTTTCCCGTAAAGTCGCGCCGGTTTCCACAATATCGACGATACAGTCGGCCAAGCCGATTAGGGGCGCCAATTCAACCGATCCCTCAATCTTGATAATCCGCACATCCATGCCCCTGCGTTCGAAATAACTCCGGGTAACCGACGGATACTTTGAGGCAACCGTAATTTCGCGATGCCCGCCAAACAATTCGCTGCCTTTGGGAGCCGCCACCACAAACCGGCAGGCACCAAACCCCAAATCGAGTATTTCGTAAAAACTTCCGCCGCTTTCCGCAATGGTATCTTTTCCGACCACACCCATGTCGCAAACGCCGTGCTGCACATAGGTAATTACATCGGCCGCCTTAGCGAGCACCGCCTCGATATCTTCACCCACGGGAAGAATCAACCGGCGGCCCTTATTCCGAATCTCTGCCGTCGGCAACCCCATTTTCTCAAACAGAGCCACGGTATCTTGTTCCAGACGTCCTTTTGTAAGCGCAATCCGAAGCGGTTTATCCTTCATAACGGTTTAACCTCTTGTTCCGCCGCTCCGGAAGAACTCACCACCAGCATCTTCGCAATTCCCCTTTTTTGAGCATACGCGTACGCCTCGTTTTGCGTAGTCAGCACGCTGTATTCCGCTCGAATACCGCTGTGAACCAATTCTTCGGTTTTGCGCAATGCACGGATTTCACTGCCGCTTTCCGCATGCACCAATATCTGTACCGGCAAGGGCAGAAAACCGTTTCCCGCCTGATGTAACCAGGCGGTCACCGCATTCATATTGATGGCAAAACCCGTCGCCGGAAGATCCGCGCCAAATCTGCGCAGCAGCGTGTCGTACCTGCCCCCCGAAAGAGCCTCGCCCCCGCTGCCTTCCAAATAACCGCGGAAAATAACTCCGGTATAATATTCGTTCCGGTGCAGCAACCCCAGATCCACCATAATATGGCGTTCAAGTCCCATTTCCCGCAAAGCATTATACAGGGATTGTAAATAGGTAAGCGCCTTCTGCCCCGTTTCGTTCGCGCACAGTTCCTTTGCCCGGGTAAAGATTTCTTCTCCGCCAAACAGGCGCGGCAATTGCCGCAAAGCATCCGCCGCACCGCAATCGGGCAGCGAATCCACATCCGTGCTCAGCGCCGCATAATTCTTTTCCTCAATATGGCGGCGAATATCATCGGCGATATCTTCCGGAGGATTCAGTTCCTCCATCAGTGCGCGAAAAAAACCGACATGGCCGATCTCAATACGAAACGAATTTCCCGCAACCGTCTGAAGCGCCGATGCGGCCAGTGAAACGGTTTCCAAATCCGCCCGCTTGCCGGACGCGCCAATCAGTTCCACTCCGGCCTGAAACTCCTGATCCGCTCTTCCGGTCAGCCCGAGATTCATGTGATAAATATCCTGCGCGTAATATAAGCGAAGCGGTTTGACGGCAGAAGCAAGACGGGATGACGCTATACGGGCAATCGGCAAGGTGGAATCCGGACGCAAAGCCAAAAGCTGTCCATTGGTATCGGTCAGTTTGTACATATGTTCCACAGGGCCCGCCGGTTCACCATCTAAAAACACGTCCAAATATTCTATTCCCGGCGTCATGACCTCGGAAAAGCCCCGGCTTTCAAACAAACAAGCCAGTTTGCGCTCCGCTTCCCGCCGGGCAGATGCTTCTTCTAAAAGCAAATCCTTGGTGCCCAAAGGAGTAGAGCAGCGCTGTCTATTCATGAAATCCTTCTTTCGCTTTAGTGCACTAACAAGGTGCTATGCTATCACAGAAAGCCGGCTCTGTCAAGAAAACGAGGATATGCCGACCGATCGGCGCCAGAGACGCTCTCAAAATGGCCGGCATCACCATCCGCCAAAAAGAAAAGCCGAAAAGAAAAATCAGATGGAACCAAATGAAAAGCCAAAAATTCAAAAAAAAGCGTGTGCCGACCGTTTGTCTTATCATACCGCGGTTTACGGGTAAAGTCAATATTTTTGGGCGCCTTGGACTCAAAGGGGACAAAAAAAAGAACCCCGTCCGAGGGAACGGGATTCTCTTTCTTCGCTTACGCCGATTTATGCAATTTTCCGCTTTTGGCATTACGGCGTTATTTCGGATTCTGTTTTGCTCTCACTTTCAAAGACAAAAGCGTTGTCCCGGTAGTCGACTTTGACGGTATCCCCCGCTTTAAAAGTGCCTTCCAGCATCTTTTCCGCAAGCGGATCTTCGATCTTATTTTGAATGGCGCGGCGCAAAGGCCTGGCACCGTAAACCGGATCGAATCCCTCTTTGGACACGGCATCGATGGCCTCATCCGTAACCGACAGATTCATGGAAAGATCCTTCATGCGTTTGTCCAGAGAAACCAGCATTCGCCGGGCAATCTGGCGGATATTATCCTGAGTCAGTTTGGAGAAAACGATGATGTCGTCTACCCGATTGAGAAATTCCGGACGGAACAGGGATTTGAGCTCCTCCATAACCGCTTTTCGATCGGACGATTCTCCCTGCTGCTCTTCTCCGTCGCCAAATCCGAAGGAAACCTGTGATGCAGTCAGTTTCCGCGCACCGACATTGGATGTCATGATGATAATCGTGTTTTTGAAATCCACTTTGCGCCCCTGTGCATCGGTCAGTACACCGTCGTCCAAAATTTGCAGCAGCAAATTAAACACATCGGGATGTGCTTTCTCGATTTCATCGAACAACACTACCGAATAGGGCTTGCGGCGAATTTTTTCGGTTAGCTGACCGCCCTCATCGTAGCCGACATATCCGGGAGGTGAACCGACAAGACGGGAAACGGTATGTTTTTCCATATATTCCGACATGTCCAGACGGACCATGGCGTTTTCGTCCCCGAACATAACCTGAGCCAGTGCCTTGCAAAGCTCGGTTTTGCCCACACCCGTCGGTCCCAGAAAGATAAAAGAACCGATTGGACGCTTGGGATCTTTCAACCCCACTCTTCCCCTCCGAATGGCTCGGGAAACAGCGCTGACCGCCTCATCCTGACCGACAAGGCGTTTGTGCAATTCCTCTTCCAAGTGCAGCAAACGCTCGCCTTCCGCTTCGGTCAACTGGGTAACCGGAACACCCGACCACCCGGATACAATTTCGGCAATATCCCTCGGAGTAACTTCGCCGGTAATCCCCGCGTTTTTTTCGTAAAAATTCTGTTTCTCGGCCTCCAATTTTTCGCTCAGTTCCTTACCCTCATCGCGCAATCTGGCGGCGCGTTCAAAATCCTGCTCATTGACGGCTGCCTTTTTCTCTTCTTCCAGCCGTTTCACTTCATCTTCCAATTTTTTTAAATCCGGAGGAGCCGTAAACGCCTTCAAACGCACACGAGACGCCGCCTCATCAATCAAATCAATCGCCTTGTCCGGCAAAAACCGGTCGGAGATATAGCGCACGGAAAGTTGAACCGCGGCATCGATGGCCTCATCCGAAATCTTAACTTTGTGATGAGCTTCGTATTTATCCCGCAAACCCCGCAAAATCAGCACCGCTTCATCCGGCGTCGGTTCGCCGACCACAATGGGCTGGAACCGCCGTTCCAGCGCGGCATCCTTTTCGATGTGCTTGCGGTATTCTTCCAGCGTAGTGGCGCCGATGACCTGGATTTCGCCTCTGGCAAGACTTGGCTTTAAAATATTGGCCGCGTCCACCGCGCCTTCCGCCGCGCCGGCTCCGATAATGGTGTGGATTTCGTCGATAAAGAGGATGGTATTGCCCGCCTTCATCACTTCATCCAACGCGTTTTTGATTCGTTCCTCAAAATCACCGCGGTATTTGGTTCCCGCCACCATGCCTGTCAAATCCAGTGTAACCACACGTTTTCCGCGCAAAAGCTCCGGCACTTCGTTTGCGACGATTTTTTGCGCCAGACCTTCCGCAATAGCGGTTTTGCCCACACCGGGCTCGCCGATCAGGCAGGGATTGTTTTTGGTGCGGCGGGAAAGAATCTGAATAACCCTTTCGATTTCTTTTGTGCGCCCGATAACCGGATCGATTTTTCCCTCCTTAGCCAGCGCCGTCAAATCCCGTCCGAACTGATCAAGCGTCGGGGTTTTGCCGTTTGATGGGCGTCGGAAGGATGCGCCGGTTTGAGCGGTCTCCATCGGATTCGTGCCAAATGCCTGAGCGAGGTCTTCCGCAATATCCCGGTCGCGCACACCCATCACGGCAAGCAACCGCATGGCCACACTTTCCGGATCGCGCAGCAGCGCCAATAAAATATGTTCGGTGCCGACGTACCCGTTTTGGAGCTGCGAAGCCTCCAAAATCGCCATTTCCATTGTTTTTTTGGTGCGTGGGGTAAAGTCCGCGGGGGAAAGCGGCCTTGCCTGCCCGCCTGGTTCCGCCTGAAGAATGCGTTGCCCGTACTCCTCCGCATTTACGCCGTGCGCCTGAAGTACCTGCGCCGCAACGCCGGTGCCCTCGCGCAGCAACCCCAGCACGACATGTTCGGTGCCGATATAAGAATGACCCATTTCCTGCGCCGCCTCAATGGCCAGATTGAGCGCTCGGTTGGCCTTTTCGGTAAAACCTTTAAACAAATACATACTCTTCCATCCTTTCCATAAACACACAGATTAAAAGAAAACGCTTATTCAATCATCAGCGTGCAAAACGCGCATCCACTTGTTATGATATCATGATTATTTTTCGCCTAAGGCAGTGCGAACCATTGCGGCGCGCCGGCTGTCTCGAACCTCCGGGGTCATATCCTCCCCCGCGTCCGCCATCAGGCACCCCGGCTGAATATCGCTGATCAACGCCGTCAGTGTCTGCAATGTCGGATTGGGAAGAATACCTCCGGATACCCCCACCATCACAGTAGAAATCAGGCGAATGGCTTCCTCGTGGGAAAGCAGCCGAGCGGTGCGCAAAATTCCCAACGACCGCCACGCCTTATCCTCAAATGTTGCGCTGCTCAGCAACGCTTTGCGGGCTTCCTGTTCCCGATGCATAATCTGCGAAGCAATTCCCGTCAAATTTTCCATAGCCGCCTGCTCGGAAATGCCAAGGGTCACCTGATTTGACATCTGATACAAAGCGCCCTCCGGCTGACTGCCTTCCCCATAGGAGCCGCGGATGGTCAAGCCGAGTTTCGACACCGATCCCGCAATGCTGCGCATGGCGCCGCTCTCCTGCAAGGCCGGAAGATGAAGCATAAGCGAAGCTCGCATTCCGGTGCCCAAATTGGTGGGGCACTCGGTCAAAAACCCCAGTCGCTCATCAAATGCGAAGTGCAGTCGGTTATCCAGCGCCGTGTCGATCCTATCCGCCAAATCGTACGCGCGCTTTAAATCCAGTCCGGCACGCATCACCTGAATACGAACGTGGTCTTCTTCACCCACCATAATACTGACCTGCTCATCCGGGGAGAGGAAAAGTCCGCATCCTGCCGGGTCACGGGCAAAATCCGTACTGACCAAATGCCGCTCCACCAACGCCAGCATCTCCCGCTGCGGCAAATCCTCGGGATTCATCCGGTGCAGCTTTGGCTCTTCAAGGGTTTTGGCCGACTCCCAAACGGCATCGGTCACCTCCCGTTTCTGCTTTGACGTCAAATGACACGGAAAAGGCGTATGCGCAAGATTTCTGGCCAGACGAATACGGGTACTTAACACCAAGTCTCCCTTTTCCCCACTTTGACGGTACCATTTTTCACTCATAATCGTTTCCCTCCAATTGCCGAATTCTGTCCCGCAGTTTGGCGCATTGCTCATATTCCTGAGCGGCAATGGCCTGATTGAGCTGTTCTTTCAGTGATTCCAGTTCTCTGGCTGTCTTGCTCTCGCTGCCCGCGTTGCTGCCAACTTTTCCCGCGTGAGTGGCCCTGCCGTGTACGCGCTGAATAGATGGCAAAAGCTGTTCATAAAATGTCACATAACAGTCCGGGCAACCGACTTTTCCGCTTTGAGCGATATCGCGAAAACTGCTTCCGCACGTTTTGCAACGCGTTGTTTCTCCAAGTCCGTGTACGGCAGGAGCGGAGAAAAGCCCTCCGAACAAACTGCCTGCATCCATTCCGAATCCGCCGAACAAATCCAGCCCCTGCTGAGCTGCGCATTGCGCGCACACATGAAGTTCCGTTGTCACGCCATTGACCGTTCGCGTCACATGCGTGGTCGCGGGTCGTTTCCCGCAAATCTGACACATCATCGCTTATTGCCTCCCTAAATGATATTTTCTTTAAGACAACACCGCACAAAAACGGGTTACCTTACCGCCTTTGTCGCCCAACGGCTGGGCGTCTTTTCCGTCATATATTATAGAAACATATATCCCAAAAAATCCTCGCGAAAACACAAAGGTTTTCCTGCGGTTTTTGTTTCATCTGACGGAAAATCCGCTCTTTACTTCACGTACGACAATCTTTATGCGGTATTGCCCTAAAATTAACGGATTTCCGAAAGCCATAGCCAATTCCTACGGCATGGTGACCGCCGTCAGCATATGTTTCATCACGGTTGCCCGAACAGTATCCCTCTTGGAACCGGGAACCGCCTGCAAAGCTCTATCGGATATCGCCGCCGACATCGCCTGCGCCGCCTGCGCACAAAGCAAATCCTGATCCCGAAGATTTTGCAGAATGGCCCTTGCCGAACCTTCCGCTAATCCGTCCCCGATGGAATTGACCACATGAGTAAGCATGGAAATCCCGGACTGAAAACGGATGCGACGTACCCGGACATAACCGCCGCCGCCCCTTCGGCTTTCCACCAAAAACCCCTGTTCGGGCGTAAAACGGGAGGCAAGTACATAGCTGATCTGACTGGGAACACATCCGATCTCTTCCGCCAGTTCGTTGCGCCGTAACTCCGCACATCCGGTTTTGCTGTTGTCCATTATGCCGAGAATATACGCCGCAATCTCATCGCTCATTCGCACGGTCGCTCACCTCTTTTCTTTGTCTGCCGACAATATACACCGTAAGTCAAATAAAGTCAAAGTCAAATAAAGTCAATTTTAAATGGATTTTCCTTAATAATATGGGTTTTTCTTTTATTTTCTCGTTTTTTCTTATGTTTTCAAAAGATTTTTGACTTTTTTTGTCTTTTAAAGGACATAAAATAACACCGCATTAAAAACCATTAAGCGTTCTTTGTGGCGGTGGTATCCAAAGTTTTTTTGAAAAATTTTCATTTCGCGCATTGTAAAATCAACTTGAACACCTGAATATTAAAAATCCATAGAGAT